>CALWVA010000027.1 GCA_944384875.1 uncultured Clostridia bacterium | reverse complement strand
TCAGAAATACTGGATCTTCGACATTATAAGTTTTACCAAATATCGCGGATCAAAAAGCAGGCAACAGACGGCGTTTGCGCATAATATAAATCAACGGGATAATTGTTGTATAACAGGCGGAGCACCGTCTGTTATACAACGTAAAGGAGCGCGGCGAAGTCTGTGATGCGGACATCCGGGTTTTGAAAGAATCGGCAACGGTTGTTTGCGGCATACATATTGACAGCAGACCTGTGTGTCTGGTATATTGATATGCGGCGAATCATATGTTCGCCGCATAGGATCAATCAGGCCTATTTCACTTTGGGAGACGGCGATGGATTTTTATAAACGGATCGAGCAGGTGTGCGCCCGGATTCCCTGCGGCCGGGTAGCGACCTATGGACAGCTGGCGCTGTTATGCGGCCGGCCGCGGTGCGCGCGGCTGGCCGGGTTTACGCTGGGGCACCGGCTGTCCGGCGCGCAGGTGCCGGCGCACCGGGTGGTGAACGCACAGGGGCGGCTGAGCGGCGCGGACAGTTTTGTGGTTCCGGGGATGCAGCGCCGGCTGTTGGAGCAGGAGGGTGTGCGGCTGGACGATACCGGCCGGGTGAATCTGCAGCAATACGGCTGGAAAACCGACGATGACACGGTTCGGCGACTGCAGCAGCTGTTTGAGCAGCTGCATATTTGAGGCTGCGAAGCAGTAATAGATTTGTTGTAATCATGTTACAGATGTATCGGGCGGCTGTCATACAGGCGCTGCATATTCAGAAAGGACGGTTTTATGCGCCTTACCGCGAAACACACGTTATACGGCTGTTATTTCGGCTATATCACCCAGGCGGCGGTCAACAACCTGCCGGCGTTGCTATTTGTGACCTTCAACCGGCAGTTTGGGATCTCTCTGGATCAGATCAGCCTGCTGATCGTATTAAACTTTTCTGTGCAGCTGGCGGTGGATTTTATTGCCCCGCTGATTATTCGGCGCATCGGGTATCGTACGGCGCTGCTAACGGCGTTTGGATTTACCTGCCTGGGCATGTGCCTGTTGGGACTGCTGCCGTCTGTGATGGCGGCGCCGTATCTGGGCATTTTGACCGCCGTTTTGCTTAACGCGGTCGGCGGCGGGTTGTTAGAGGTGTTGATCAGCCCGGTGGTCGAGGCGCTGCCCGGCGACCGTAAAGCGTCACGTATGAGTATGCTGCATTCCTTTTACTGCTGGGGGCATATGGCGGTGGTGCTGTTGTCTACGCTATATTTTTCTATCGCCGGTATCGACCATTGGAAATGGCTGCCGGTAATATGGGCGCTGTGCCCGCTGTTGAACATTTTGATTTTTACCGCTGTTCCGATTTATACGGTGCAGGGCGACGGGCAGGACGAGACGCCGGCGCCGGTGGTGAAAACCCGGCTGTTTTGGCTGCTGTTTGCGTTGATGATCTGTGCGGGGGCGTCTGAGCAGTCGATCAGCCAGTGGAGCTCGCTGTTTGCCGAAACCGGCCTGCAGGTATCCAAAACGCTGGGCGATTTGTTGGGGCCGTGTGCGTTTGCCGCGTGTATGGGCGCCTCCCGGCTGCTATATGGTTTTTTTGGCGAACGGTTGCGTTTGGGGTTGGCGCTGACCGGCAGCGCATTGCTGTGTGTGGCGGGCTATTTGCTGACCGCTCTGTCACCGGTAGCGCTGTTGTCGTTGGTAGGCTGCGGCATCTGTGGATTTTCGGTAGGGTTGATGTGGCCCGGTATATTCAGCGTCGCGGGGGCGCTGTGCCGGGGCGGCGGCACGACCATGTATGCGCTGTTGGCGCTGGCCGGCGATTTGGGCTGTGCGGCGGGCCCGGCGGCCGTCGGGTTGGTATCATCCGGCGCACAAAGTATGAACACCGGTATTCTGTTGTCGGCGGTGTTTCCTATTTTTATGGTGCTCTGCTTATTGGCGCTGCGGGCCCGGGGCAGGCGGATTTAACGGCGGCGAGCAGGAAAGGATGGGTCATCTATATGCGGTTGTTGATTGTCCGGCATGCGGAGCCGGATTATACAGTGGATTCCCTGACGCCGAAAGGCTGGCGAGAGGCGGCGCTGCTGGCCGACCGGCTGGAACGGGAACAGATCGATGCGTTTTACTGTTCGCCGCTGGGACGTGCGCGGGATACCGCGAAAGTTACACTAAACCGGACGGGGCGGCAGGCGCAAACGCTGGAGTGGCTGCGGGAATTTCATGCGCCGGTGCTGCATCCCAACGCCGGGAAGGTTCGCGCGCCGTGGGATTTTTATCCCGCTTATTTTGCCGCTGATCCGGATTTTTATCAGCCGGATCGCTGGTGGCAAACACCGATCATGCAAAGCGGGAAAGCGCGGGAGGCTTACGACTGGGTGTGTGCGGGTTTAGATGATTTGCTGGCGGCGCACGGCTATACGCGGGAAGGCAGGGTCTATCGGGTTTGGCGGGCAAATACCGACGCCATTGTGTTGTTCTGCCATTTCGGCGTAGAATGTGTGTTGCTCTCTCATTTGATCGGCGCGCCGCCGACAGTATTGTGGCAGGGCATGATCGCGCTGCCCTCTTCGGTGACTACGGTATATACCGAAGAACGGCAGCAGGGCATCGCCAGCTTTCGAATCGCCGGGTTTGGCGATGTATCGCATCTGTATCAGGCCGACGAACCGCCGTCCTTTGCGGGCCGGTTTTGCGAGACCTATGATCAGATGGATCAGCGGCATTAGGCCGTTGCAGATTGTAAAAAAGGCGGACAGGCTGTCGGCGGAAAGCCTGTTTTGGGCAAAGGAGTGAAAAGAATGGACAACCGCTTTGCGCGCACAGCGCGGCTGATTGGGCAAAACGGACTGCAAAAACTGCAACATGCGCGGGTGGCGGTGTTTGGACTGGGCGGCGTGGGCAGCTATACGGTAGAGGCGCTGTGCCGCAGCGGCGTGGGGGCGCTGGATCTGATTGATCATGACCGGGTGGATATCACCAATCTCAACCGGCAGCTGATCGCCACAGAACAGACGGTGGGTATGCAGAAAACCGAGGCTGCCAGGCAGCGGCTTTTGTCTATCAACCCCGCGGCCAGGATTCGCGTTTATGATCTGTTCTTTTTGCCGCAGACAGCGGATCAGATTGATTTTTCGGTTTATGATTATGTGGTAGACGCAGTGGACACTGTATCGGCAAAAATTGAAATTGTGTTGCGGGCGACGGCAGCGGGCGTACCGGTGATCAGCTGTATGGGTGCGGGCAACAAGCTGGATGCTACCGCGTTTTATGTAACGGATTTATATAAAACACAGATGGATCCGCTGGCGCGGGTCATGCGCCGGGAGCTGCGCCGCCGCGGTGTGCAAAGCCTGAAGGTGATCTGTTCCGGTGCGGCGCCGGTTTCGCCGGTGGCCGGCGACGCCGGCGGCGGCCGGCAGCCACCGGGCAGCGTCGCTTATGTGCCCGGTGTGGCCGGGTTGCTGGCGGCGGGTGAAGTGATCGGGGATTTGTTAAACGGACGGGAGGAGCATTTATGACCGCAGCGGAGAATTCTTTGAAAAACCGGCAGCAGGATCATTACAGGCTGCAGGCGTTTATATTGTCACTGTGTGCGGCGGTGGTGATGTTTGTGCCGCTGATCATCATCGGTGACGGCGTTTTGTTTTATTACGGCGATTTCAATGCCCAGCAGATTCCGTTTAATATGCTGTGTCATCGGGCGGTGCGTGCCGGCGATCTTTTCTGGAGCTGGACCACCGATCTGGGCGCCAATTTTATCGGCAGCTATGCTTTTTATGTGATCGGCAGCCCGTTTTTCTGGCTGATGCTGCCGTTTCCCACCTGGTTTGTGCCTTATTTGTTGGGGCCGCTTCTGATCTTGAAATTTGCCCTTGCCGGCCTGTTTGCCGCGATGTTTATCCGTCGTTTTGTCAGCAGTTCTACGCCCGCGGTGATCGGTGGACTGCTATATGCGTTTTCGGGTTTTTCGCTTTATAACGTGTTTTTTAATCATTTCCATGAGGCGATTGTGTTTTTTCCGCTGCTGTTGATCGGTCTGGAAAAACTGATGCAGCAAAACCGGCGGGGTTATTTTGCGTTGGCGGTGGCGCTGTGCGCCATATCCAATTATTTTTTCTTTATCGCGATGGCGGTGTTTTTGATTCTATATTTTTTGTTGCGCTGTTTTTCCAGTGATTGGCGGGTGACTTTTTCGAAAATCTGCTCGGTGGCGTTTGAGTCGCTGACCGGCGTGGGAATCGCCTGTATCCTGTTTTTGCCGGCGATTCTGGAGGTTTTGCAAAACGGCCGGGCGACCACATTTTTGCAGGGTTGGGACCTGTTGCTTTACGGCAACAGCAGACTGTATGCCAATATTGCGGTATCGCCGTTTTTACCGGCGGAAATGCCGTCTGCGTTGTTATATGTGCCGCAGTCGGAAGCGCACTGGGCGTCGCTGTCGGCTTATCTGCCGCTGTTTTCCACAACCGGCGTGATCGCTTATTTATGCAGCCGCAGGGGCGACTGGCTGCGTAGGCTGCTTTTGCTTTGTGTGGCTGCGGCGCTGATTCCGGGATTGAATAATCTGTTTATGCTGCTGAATGAGGCTTATTATGCCCGGTGGTTTTTTATGCCTGTACTGATGATGAGCCTGTGTACGGCGATTGCCATCGACCGGCGGCATGAAATGGACTGGCGGCGCGGCTGGCGGTATACGGCGCTGGTTACCATTATAATGGTATTGTGTCTGGGCCTGCTGCCGCAACAGGTCACGCAGGATGGCCAAAAGAGCTGGCAATTGGGTCTGTTTGTCCGGAGTGATGAACAGGAGCAGTTCTGGAACCCGATCCGGTTTGCTGCCAGCAGTGTAATCGCGGTGGGATCGTTGATCCTGCTGCGCTGTATTTTGCGGGCGGTCAGACGCCGGGGCCCCGCGTTTATCAAACAGTGTCTGGCGGGGACGCTGGCCTGCGTGGTGCTGACAGGCTGTTATATGACCTATGCGGGCAAAGGGATCGGCTTTTATTCTGACGACTATTTCAACAGCGGAATGCTGCAAAACCAGCCAACCTTTGAACAGCCCGCGAATTATCGAACCGAAGTGTATCATTATGAAGACAATGCGACGATGTTTTGGAATGTTCCGGGGCTGTTGGCGTTTCACTCGTTGGTGCCTGCTTCGATCGTGGATTATTATGAATTTATCGGCGTTGAGCGCAGCGTTTCCAGCGAACCGCCCACGGATTTTTATACGACGCGGACACTGCTGGGTGTAAAATATGTGGCGGATTATACGGCGGATAACAAGGCGGAAAATTACGAAAACAGCTTTGTAAACGCCCAGGGAGACCCGGAAATTTACGGATTCCGCTATATCCGCACCGATGGGAACTTTGATATTTATGAAAACACTAATTATATCGGCCTGGGATTTGTCTATGATACCATTGTCAGCCAGTCTACGGTTGAACAGGAATTTGCCGGGCATCGGGATGTGGCGCTGCTAAAGGCCGCAATGCTGTCAGATGAAGATTTTGAGAAATACAAAGGGCAATTGCTGGTCTATCAGCGGGATTTGCAGGATGTCTATCTGTCTAAGGCGCAGGAACTGCAAAAAGATGCACAGGCGCTGCGCAAAACGGCGGTGACCGATTTTTCAAGAGATCGCACCGGCTTTGAAGCCACCTGTTCTTCAGACGGCGGACTGGCGTTTTTCAGCGTGCCGTATCATACCGGCTGGTCGGCAACAGTGGACGGCCGGCCCGCACAGATCATCCGGACAAACGCAGGGTTTGTGTCGGTGCTGGTGGATGCCGGGACCCATGAAATCCGGTTTACGTTTGAAACGCCGGGGCTGCATATCGGGCTGTTGATCAGCGCGGTGTGCGCGGTGTTGCTGGGATTATATGCGGTACTGTGTCATATGTACAGAAAACGAGAAGACAATGTCGACAGATCTGTTTCTGATCGCCCGTTTGTGGAACATCAGCCGGAATCGCCGCCGCAGCCGGGCCAGCATGAAAGACTTTAAAAAACGCCAGATCACCAAAAACCGCAGCGATACAAAGCGCTGCGGTTTTGCCGTATGATAGGCCGCAGGATGCGTATGCTAATAAATGCAAATATTTTAGCAGGGGAATGGCATATGCGGAAAAAATGGATTGTTTTTATTAAATCTACGGCGGTGAGCGGGCTGTGCGTATTGCTGGTGAGCGCGCTGCTGGCCGGAATGCTGACAGCCGATTGGCGCATCAACCGGGCATTTTCATCTACAGACCCACAGATTGCAAATTATGACGATACTGAACAGAAGCTGGAGTTTCAAATATGGGGCCAGACGTACATTTTGGATATCGGCGCGGTGCGGCAGGCCATACAGGCGGGAGGCCGGGGGACTGCGGCGGTATGTCCATATCTGTATTTAACCGCGCGGGGGATTCAGGCGCTGTTTGGGTGGCTGGCTTTGGCGGCATAAAATAAAACTGTAAAAACCTCTCGCAACAAGGCGGGAGGTTTTTACATGCATTATACACGGCAGTGATAGATGATTTAACAACTTCTTTTCTATAATATGTATGGTTGGATAGATGAAAAGTTGTTTGAACAATATGCTTTCAGACAAGAGTGGCGCGCATGATTGCGTCGTGAGGGCCGACGCCATCGTAATATGTTATCAAATGCGGCGCATTTTTCGGTTTTCCATGAAAGGAGCAAATAGAATCATGAAAAAAATTGTTGGACTGCTTTTGGTCGCTGCTTTGGCGGTTGCCTGCTGGGTGCCTGCATGGGCCGCGCAACAGCCTGCGGCGGTTGACCACTTGCTGATTAACCAGACCTACGGCGGGGGCGGCAAAGGAGATACCCCTATTTCTCACAGCTTTATCGAGCTGTATAATCCCACGGAGCAAAGTATCGATCTGCGCGGTTACAGCGTTTCGTATCTGTCAAACCGCGGTGGCGGTGATGACGGAGATACCGGCGGCGCAGAACTCACACTGGAGCTCAATGCCGTATCGCTGCCGGCGCAGACTTCTTATCTGATCTGCGGCGCGGCGGAACAGACCAGTGAACATGTATATACCATTACCAATGCCGACCAGCAGTGGGATCGGGTCATCGACAACAAGCAGTATGCGGTGCGGCTGCTGTATAACGGCGTTCAGGTGGACGGTGTATCCACCGGCGAGGACGCTGTCGAAGGCGCAACAACCGCGGGAGAGATCTCTAAACAAAAGGCGCTGCGCCGGATCAGTTTTATGGATACCGATGATAACGCAGCGGATTTTGAAGTGATCGAATATAAAGAGCAGACGCCGGCGTTTGTTGCGCAGTACCGCCCCCGGAGTATGGCGGATGGCGCCTGGACCCAGCAGCCCGCGACAGAGCCGCAGCCGCCGGTTTCACATCTGAATACCACCAGCGATACCGGAATGCTGCAATATCTGGGCAGTTATTCCACCGGCGCTGTGAATGAGGACGGCGGCGTGGCGGAAATTGTAAAATATAATCCCGTCAACCAGTGTATGTATCTTGTCAGCGGCGAGTTCCAGTGTGTGGACATTGTATCGCTGGCAGAAACGCAGGATGGGCAGCAAAATACCTTTACGCTGCAAAAACGCATCGATGTAGCGACGCTGGCGGCTGAAAACGGATTTGTGGCCAGCGATATTACCAGCGTGGATGTGAATGAACAGTTGCAGATCATCGCCATTGCGGTGCAGGGCGCAACTTATCAGGATCGGGGATCCATCGTTCTGCTGACGCCCGACGGCGACTATATTACACATTTTGAAGCGGGTTATCAGCCGGATATGGTTTGCTTTACGCCGGACGGCAGCCGGGTGCTCAGCGCGGATGAGGGAGAACCACGGAATGGTTACGGCGCAGAAGCGACAGATCCGCAGGGATCTGTGACGATCGTAACGCTGAACGCACAGGATCTGGCCAGCAGCACGGTGCAGATTGCAGATTTTACAGCTTACGACAACCGCCGGCAGGAACTGGTGGAGCAGGGCGTGCTGCTGAAGACCGGTGCCGCCGTGTCGGCAGATCTCGAGCCGGAATATATTGCCGTGTCGGAAGACAGCACCACGGCCTATGTATCACTGCAGGAAGCCAACGCAGTTGGCACGCTGGATCTTGCCACCGGCAACTGGACGGATATTCGCGGGCTGGGCTTTAAAGATCACAGCCAGACCGGAAACGAGCTGGATCTGAACGCCGACGGCAACGTCAATATTCAAAACGAACAGGTGTTTGGCGTATATATGCCGGACGGCTTGGCGACGGTGACCATCGACGGTGTGGATTATGTATTAACGCCGAATGAAGGCGACGCCCGGGAATGGGGCGATTATGCAAATATCGACAGCGACAAGCTGAACGGTTCTGAAAAAAAGGTGGAATATTTAATCAACAGCGAGATCGATGGGCTGGATGACAGCAGCATTTATTTGCTGGGCGGACGTTCATTCTCGATCTGGCGGGCAGACACAATGGAGCAGGTCTATGACAGCGGCTCGGATTTTGAGACAGTTACCGCCCGGCTTTTCCCCGAATATTTTAACAGTAACCATAAAGAAGTCGAGCTGGACGGCAGAAGCAACAAAAAAGGCCCGGAGCCGGAAGACGTTAAAACGCTGACGGTAGGAGACCACATCTATGCGTTGATCGGCCTGGAACGTATGGGCGGGATCATGTTATATGATGTTTCGGATCCGGCCAACGCGCAGTATGCAGATTATCTGAATGTCCGGGATTTTTCCAGCAATGATCTGCGTAACAGCGGCGATCTGGGCGCAGAGGGCATCTGTGCGATTCCGGCTGAAAACAGCCCAACCGGCAAGCCGCTGGTGTTGGTGGCGAATGAAATATCCGGGACAGTTACAGTTATCACATTGAATGTGGATGAGGATCCGGCAACTACAGAACAAACTACAGAACAGACCACAGAGCAAACTACAGAACAGACCACAGAGCAAACTACAGAACAGACGACAGAGCAAACTACAGAACAGACTACAGAGCAAACTACAGAACAGACGACAGAGCAGACCACAGAACCGACCACAGAGCAGCAAACCACACAACAAACGGCAGGGGAAGAGACTGTCGGTTCTGCAGTATGGGAAGATACCACTGGTTCCGGAACCGCGGATGGCAACGGTGCGACAACACCAAATACCGGGGCGGTAGCGCTACCGGCGGGCATCCTGCTTTTGGCTGCGGCAGCGGGCGTCGTGTTAATCAAGTCGAAAAAGAAGTAAACAACTGCAGATGAGCGGGGCGGTGTGATACCGCCCCGCTTTTTGCTGAGACGACCATTTGCGTCATAAAATCATTTGATTTGTATTCTTCAAATTTGGTTATTAGTGGCTGTTTTTATCGTTTTTCAGGCTATTTACACGTTTTTTCTCGAATTATTACGCTTGGTGGAACTGCCTAAAAATTGACGATATATAGTGTCTAAAACAACGAATTTATTTTTTTAACAACAATATATAGATTTCCCCCTTGCAAACGTATACCAGATATGCTATAATAAGTTACAAATTTGAAACATTTGTGATATTGGCGGCGTGCCAAGGGGTGCAACAAGGCGTGTTAACACACTTTTTGCGAGCTGGCGGGTGTCACAGATTGCAACGATACAAAAATAGAAATTTTTATGAATCAGGGAGATGTTTGGAATGAAGGTCATCAAACGCGACGGGAGCATCGTTGATTTTGACCGCAGCAAAATCGCTATTGCGGTTCAAAAAGCAAATCAGGCGGTCGAAGAGCAGCAGCGTGCCACTGATGAAGAAATCGAGAAGATCGTTGTCAGCGTCGAGCATAAAAACCGCCCCCGGCTTCTGGTAGAAGACATTCAGGATATGGTGGAGCAGGGCCTGATGAAACTGGGCCGGCTGGAACTGGCGAAGACTTATATTATTTACCGCTATACCCGGGCGTTGGTGCGCAAACAAAACACGACCGATGAGAGCATCCTCAGCCTGCTGCGCAATGAAAACAAGGAGCTGGCAGAGGAAAACTCCAATAAAAATACGGTTATTGCTTCGACCCAGCGTGATTATATCGCCGGCGAAGTTTCCAGAGATTTAACGCGCCGCATTCTGCTGCCTGAAAAGATTTCCAAGGCGCACGACGAAGGGGTGTTGCATTTTCACGACGCCGATTATTTTGTGCAGCCGATTTTTAATTGCTGCCTGATCAATATCGGCGACATGCTGGACAATGGCACCATGATGAACGGCAAGATGATCGAAAGCCCCAAGGGGTTTCAGGTTGCCTGTACCATCATGACACAGATTATCGCGTCGGTGGCCAGCAATCAATATGGCGGCCAGTCGGTAGATATCCGCCATCTGGGCAAATATCTGCGCCGCAGCTATGAGAAATTCACCAAACATTTGCATGAGATGTTTGACGGTGAGTTGAGCAACGAAGAGATTGAGAAGATCGCCAGAGACCGTACGCAGGATGAGCTTCGTTCGGGTGTGCAGACGATTCAATATCAGATCAATACGCTGATGACTACCAATGGCCAGTCGCCGTTTGTTACGCTGTTTTTAAACCTGCAGGAGGACGACCCCTATCTGGAGGAAAACGCCATGATCGTGGAGGAGATCCTCAAACAGCGGTTGCAGGGCATTAAAAACGAGAAGGGCGTATATGTCACGCCAGCGTTCCCGAAACTGGTTTATGTGCTGGATGAGCACAATTGCTTAAAGGGCGGTAAATACGATTATATTACTGAACTTGCGGTGAAATGTTCCGCCAAACGGATGTATCCCGACTATATCTCTGCCAAGAAAATGCGGGAAAATTATGAGGGCAACGTGTTTTCATGCATGGGCTGCCGCAGCTTTCTGGCGCCGTGGAAAGATGAAAACGGCAATTATAAATTTGAAGGCCGGTTCAATCAGGGCGTTGTCAGCCTGAACCTGCCGCAGATTGGCATCATCGCTAAGGGCGACGAGAAAAAGTTTTGGGAGCTGATGGACGAGCGGCTGCAATTGTGTTATGAGGCGCTGATGTGTCGGCATAACGCGCTGATGGGCACGTTGTCTGATGTTTCTCCGGTACATTGGCAGCATGGCGCGATCGCCCGGCTGCAGCCCGGCGAGAAGATTGATAAATTCCTGCTCAACGGTTACTCTTCTATTTCACTTGGGTATATCGGTCTGTATGAAGTGACCAAGCTGATGAAGGGCGTCAGCCATACCACGCCTGAGGGGAAAGAATTTGCGCTGCGGGTAATGAAACATCTGCGGGCGGCCTGCGACAAGTGGAAAGAGGAAACCGGCATTGGCTTCGCGTTGTATGGCACGCCGGCAGAATCGCTGTGTTACCGTTTTGCGCGGATTGACAAGCAGCGGTTTGGCAGCATTCCGGATGTCACAGATAAAGGCTATTATACCAATTCTTATCATGTGGATGTGCGGGAGAAAATCGATGCATTCTCCAAATTTGATTTTGAAAGTGAATTTCAGAAGATTTCTTCCGGCGGCGCGATTTCTTATGTGGAAATCCCGAATATGCGCCACAATTTGGAGGCGCTCAAAGACGTGGTTCGGTATATATATGATCACATCCAATATGCCGAGTTTAATACCAAGTCTGACTACTGCCAGGTTTGCGGCTATGACGGCGAAATTATCATTAACGATGATTTCGAGTGGGAATGCCCGCAGTGCGGCAACAAGGATCACAATAAGATGAACGTTACCCGCCGGACCTGCGGATATCTGGGTGAGAATTTCTGGAATGAAGGCAAAACCAAGGAAATCAAAGCCCGGGTGCTGCATCTGTAGAAACGAGGAATGCCTGTGCACTATGCAACGATAAAAAAACATGATATTGCCAATGGCCCGGGGGTGCGGGTATCGCTGTTTGTCAGCGGCTGCACCCACCGGTGCAAAGGCTGCTTTAACCGGGAGGCCTGGGATTTTGCATATGGCCAGCCGTTTGACGAATCGGCGGCTAATGAAGTGTTAGATGCGTTGGCGCCCGATTATATCCGGGGATTGTCACTGCTGGGCGGCGAGCCGTTTGAGCCGCAGAATCAGGCGGCGTTGTTGCCGCTGATCCGCCGGGTGAAGGCCCGGTATCCCGGTAAATCCATCTGGTGCTATTCCGGTTATGATTTTGAAAAGGATATGCTGGCCGGTCGGTTGGGCGATTTTGCAGTGACCAGAGAACTGCTTTCCTATATCGATTATCTGGTAGACGGTGAGTTTGTAGAGGCGCTGAAAAGTCCAAGCCTGCGGTTTAAGGGGTCGTCAAACCAGCGCATTATCGACGTACAGCGGTCGCTTGCGGAAGATCGCGTGATCCGTTGGGAAGAGGATACAGTCGATGAACCAGAGCGGGAGAGGAATTGAAAGATGCAGCAACAGGTTCGAGTTAAAAAGTTAAAAGAAGGGGCTGTTTTGCCCACTTATGGCAGCGATTATGCCGCAGGCGCGGATCTGTATAGCTGTCTGGAACAGCCGGTGGACATTTTGCCGCATCAGACGGTGTTGATTCCCACAGGGTTGTCTATGGAGATCCCGGTGGGATATGCGGGGCTGATTTATGCCCGCAGCGGTATTGCGTTGAAACAGGGGCTGGCGCCGGCTAATAAGGTAGGCGTCATCGATGCGGATTACCGGGGCGAAATCCTCGTGGCGCTGCATAATCATTCTGATCAGCCCGCGTCGGTAGAGCCGGCTGAACGCATCGCGCAATTGGTCATTACACCATATTTAACAGCGCAGTTTGTACAGGTGCAGGAACTGGAGGATACTGTTCGGGGCATGGGCGGTTTCGGTTCTACCGGCACAAAATAAAACTTACAATAATCGGTCACACCCGTATGCGCGCAAGCAAAATTCCGGCGTATACGGGTGTTGGTGTTTCAGGGCGTTTGTCAAACGCATTTGCAGTTATTCAACATATGGGAAATCGGCCATAGTAGACCTTGATTTTATGCGCAAAAAAACGGACTGTAAATTATGCACATAAAATCTAAAAATTAATATGCACATCTATCAAAAATGAATATTTCACTTGATTTCAAAGTGTGGATAGAATATAATATCATTGGTATAATTCTCCCCGTGTGGAGAGGTCAGGAGGATGGCAATGAAAAGACAAGTTAGAATCTGGAGCCTGGTGTTAACGGTGTGCCTGTTGTTTGGGATGGTTTATTCGATCACAGCAACAGCTTCTGCTGATTCGGTAGAGCGGACGTTTTTTGAGTTTAATGCCGAGGCAAACACCGCGATGGAAGGGTTGCAGCCGATCGTTTATGATGGAAATGGCGGTATGACCTGGAAAAGCGACGATAATAATTTGAGGACTTGTTCCGGTGCGGGTCAGGAACCGTTGGCGTGGGATCAGCGTGAATATATTGAAGCTGATTTCTCGTTGGATAATGAAGAGACGCAGACTGCTTTTGCGTATGCTGCTTCAGACAAACAGCGTTATCAGATTACGACTGATGTTAATCTGAAGTGGGCGTCGTCCAAGGGTGCGCCATGGTCCGGCGACAAACAGGATGACTACAATTATCCCGCCTGGATCAAGGAAGATACCGAGACGAAAATGGGTATGGGTCTGATTGTGGAGATTTTCCTGTATGGCGTCGATGCTGAAGGCAATGAAGTTGTGGCGCTGGGACAGAAATGGGTTTCTCCGGTAGAGCATCCGCAAAAGACCGTGCAGGTTACCATTCCGGAAGCAATGACCGCTGTCACAGATGTCAAGGTCAGACTGGATAATAACTCCTGGCGTGTTTATGCGCTGAAAAAAGTTGAAATTGATATCGGTGCGTTACAGGTTACCAGACTGGATGAAGCGCTGTATGTGCCGGCCGATCCGGAAGAGGGTTGCATAGTTGATTTCACAACAGCAAACGCTATTGAAAACGGTTGTTCCAGAAGCATGGTTTCCGGTGCGACGGATATGGAAGTAACCGAGAGCATATTCTATCCGGCCTCCGGTGTTCATTTTGTAGCGGATGATCCGAAATTCGGTGACAATAACAAAGACTGGTGCTGGGAGGATACCTGTGCTGAAATCCAGATTGAACCCGGCGTGCTGTCAGGCTATGATGGACTGGAGTGTTATGTAACCATCTCGGAAACGACTTATACCAATCAGGTTTGGGCTATCAGTCTCAGCGGTTATCTGCCGGACCGGAATGAGGACGGTTCATATAATTACGATGAGAACGGCGAGATCAAACAGGCGTATGTAGATTTTGTCAGTCCCTCCAACGATCGCCCGATTGTTATGAAAGATGGCGGCATTTATAAAATCCAGTTGGACTTTTCTACGTTTACAGTAGATTTGACCAAGGTTCCGGAAGATTTCGGTTATTATTATGATACGCGTACACTTGTCGAGTGTTTGCAATTTATTGATAATATCAGAATCGGTATCGGTGCGATGGCGATTTCTGACGGTTCTGAAATGACGATTGATTATGCACTGAGCGACATTTATGGCTATAATTTAAACGAAGACGGCGAACCGGTTTCCAATCTGCCGGCGGCAGAAGGCTATGTAGAGCCGGAAAAAGAAGTAGCAGATCCGGCGTTGGCAGAGCAAATTGCCACGTTGTATGAGCAACTGCCGAAAGATGCGGCTGCTTATGCAAACAATCCGGCGCTTGTCAGCCAGCTGGAGAATTTCATCAATCTTTGGTCTTCGATGAATACCAAGACAATAGAATATCTGGAAGAGGTATATGGATTAACTACGGACGATTATATTCCGCTGTCCATTATCTATAGCGACCTGGGCTTTGGAGATCTTTCGATGAGCGTTGATAATCCCAGCAATGGTGTTGCGATTCCTGTGGGGATGTTTGTATTGGCTACAGGTGCGGGTGTTACGGTTGCGTTAACGCGCAGACGCCGCAAAAGATAACTGTGTTTAGGAAGACAACATTATAGATGGTTGTAATAAACCGCATCAGAATGGAGATATTTTATATATCTTCTGCTGATGCGGTTTTGTTTTAGAAGGTTGATTTCATGTGCGTAGCAAAATGCTATTGAATTATCCGGTCTGATCGCGATGGATATGCTGTTATTTTATAAGTGGCCAGCCGGACAGCCGGGCGATGGTCTATCGTTTATAAAAAAAGGGGAGAGAAAACATACAGCAAAGCGATCATGTAAAATCCATTTGCTTTTATGAAAGGATGAACAACATTGGGGAAGAGACGGCGGATGCTATATAATGAAAACCATGCGGGATAACAGTGCACATTGTTGATGTAAAAGGAATTTTATCTGTGAATAGGGCATGAACAGTTATCGAAGCAGTAGACAGCGCGGCGGGCAGCACCATTGTTGTCTGGTTGTAGGTTTGTCAATGATGTGTTACAGATTTGGAAAAGAGAATAAGACCTGTTTTGGGGAACGCCAGTTGAGAGGA
>CALWVA010000026.1 GCA_944384875.1 uncultured Clostridia bacterium | reverse complement strand
ACTTTACCTTATCACAGGTCTCGCCTATTCGCTTCTCTTTTTTTATCTTTTGTCACACATCATTGTAACACCTACAAAAAGTATTGCTTTGTGAAGATGCTTTTCTTGACAATAACTGATATCTGTGCTATAATTCGATTAAATTTACCGCCGGGTAACGCCTTGCTCTGATTCCGTTAGGCCTTAGAAGGAATAGAGCACAGGCGTTTTTGTTTTCAGAGGTGTGAATGATGTTTAGAGAAATGCGCAGAAAAAAACAGGCTTTGTCTACAGCGGAATGTATTGCGATTTTAAACCGGGGGACTTCCGGCGTGTTGGCGCTGGCCGGCGACGACAATTATCCCTATGCGGTGCCGATCAGTTATGTGAATGATGGCTCAAGGATCTATTTCCATTGTGCACGAAGCGGCCATAAGCTGGATGCGATTAAAAGAAACAGCAAGGCGTCGTTTTGTGTCATTGATCAGGATCAGGTCGTTCCGCAGGAATATACGACCTATTTTAAAAGTGTTATTGTTTTTGGGAGCATTCGTATTGTCGAAGACGAACAGCTTAAACGAACGGCAATTGAAAGACTGGCGGATAAATATGCGCCAGATGAAGACGCCGCCAGTCGTAACGCTGCAATTGCGCGCGAGTGGGACCCGCTGTGTATTTTGGAAATGACTATTGCGCATATGACGGGCAAGGCAGCTATCGAGTTGATACGCAAGCGGCAGTCCGGCGTTTGAATATTGTAAACCTGCCGGGGTTATGAATTGTGTAGTAGGCCTGCGTTACACAACGCAGGCTTTTTCTAAAGTGTAAACAGATCGAATATAGTTTTTAAAAAATTTTATAACAGAGGGTTGTTCGATGTATCAAACACGTTGTTTAAAAGAATTTGCCGCATATGTATCGCTGAATATATTGGGTATGATCGGCTTATCCTGCTATATCCTTGCAGACACATTTTTTGTTTCAAAAGCATTGGGGACAAACGGCCTGGCCGCGCTGAATCTGGCAATTCCGGTTTACAGCTTTATCCATGGGAGCGGTCTGATGATCGGTATGGGCGGCGCTACAAAGTATTCTATTTTGAAAAGTCAGAATAAACAGCAGGCAGCCGATCGTGTTTTTTCCAACGCTGCGGCACTGGCAGCCGGCTTTGCGGTTGCATTTGTGCTGTTGGGCATCTGTTTTTCGGGAACGATCGCCAGGCTGCTGGGCGCAAATCAGGCAGTATATCAGATGAGCAAAACCTATTTGCAAGTTATTTTATTGTTCGCGCCGATGTTTCTTTTTAATAATGTGCTGCTTTGTTTTGTCAGAAACGACGGAGCGCCTCAGCGTTCGATGGCAGCCATGATTGGCGGGAGTCTGTCGAATATTATACTGGATTATGTATTTATGTTTCCGTTTGGCATGGGGATTTTTGGAGCAGTGTTGGCGACCGGCCTGGCGCCGGTCGTCAGTATGATGATTCTCTCACCGCATTTTATCCGTCGGAAAAACGGGTTTCATTTTGTAAAATGCAGGATGACGGTTGTGCGATCTGTAGGTATTTTGTCCAGTGGATTTCCGTCGTTTGTTACAGAGGTCTCTTCGGGTGTTGTCATGATTGTTTTCAATATGATTATTCTGGGGTTGGAAGGTAATATTGGCGTTGCGGCTTATGGCGTTATTGCAAATGTATCGCTGGTCGTGCTTTCAATCTATACGGGAATTGCGCAAGGCGTCCAGCCAATGATCAGCAGATATTATGGCGCAAAGCGCCCAGATGGTGTAAAAACTGCATTTCGATATGCGATGGTTACGATGCTGGGTGTTTCGGGGATTGTTTATGCCTGTGTCTTTTTCGGCGCGTCGTTGATCGCCGAAATCTTTAACAGCGGGCAGGATCCGTTTTTTCAAAAGATTGCTGTGGAAGGGTTGCGCATTTATTTTGCAGCCTGTCCGTTTGCAGGGCTTAATATTATTCTTTCTGTTTACTTTACTTCGACTGCATATGCGCGGCCCGCACATATCATTTCATTATTGCGTGGATTTGTCATGATCCTGCCGATGGTGTTTTTGATGTCTGAACTGGCGGGCATTACAGGCGTCTGGTGTTCATTTCCGGCAACGGAATTTCTTGTGGGCGTTACGGGTGTTTTTCTTTATGCGTTATCTAAACGTCAAAGATCATCTGCTTATGAGAACGCAAAATACGCGTCGGGCAAACTATAAAACGGCCGCAGGATTTTCCTGCGGCCGCAGCCGTCTACAGCTTTTATCGTATATGTAGACGGCAGATATGATGGAGTGGCTTGTTTATAATCCAAAACTGACAGATAACGCCTGATCCACGCCTTTCATGGAATTGGTGTCCAGACTGCCCATTTTTTCTTTCAGGCGCCGCTTATCCAGTGTTCGAACCTGTTCCAGCAAAACGATGGAATCTTTGGATAACCCGCAGCCTGCCGCATTGATCCGGATATGGGTAGGAAGATCGTTTTTCGATCGTTGGCTGGTGATGGCCGCTGCGATTACAGTCGGGCTGTATTTATTGCCAACATCGTTCTGCACAATCAGAACCGGCCGGGTGCCGCCCTGTTCTGATCCTACCACCGGACTTAAATCGGCATAGTAGATGTCTCCTCTTTTGATCGTCATAACCGTTTCACGCTCCGTATGATACTTTGTACTGCTATTTTTGCCCGCATTTTGAAGTTTTAAACATTTGCAGATCAGTAATTTTTTACAAATTAAACTTTATTTTTCTTTGCGGGCGATGGCAGGGAGTGGCTGTCCCGCCGTCAGTATATCATACGCATATATGGGTTCAGAGGTTATTGCCGCGATAAATTGGCACAAAAGACCGCAGCATACAGATTCGTATGCTGCGGCGGATATGTTGTGACGTGTCGGCTGTTTTCGGTCGCTTTGCTGCCCGGTGTTGCTTGGGACAGGTTAAGATCACCAATCATGTTCTGTGGTTTGATAATATTGCGCCTGTGCGTTCCAAAGCGCATAATATTTTCCGCCTGTATCTGCCGATAACTGTTCGTGACTTCCTCTTTGTACAAGTTTACCTTCATGGAACACAACAATATCATTGCAAAAACGGCAGGACGAAAGCCTGTGGCTGATATAAATTGCGGTTTTATCGCCGACGATTTCATTAAAGCTGCTGTAAACTTCTGCTTCTGCAATCGGATCCAGCGCAGCGGTCGGTTCATCCAGCACAATGAAAGGCGCGTTTTTATACAGTGCGCGTGCCAGCGCAATTTTCTGGGCCTCGCCACCTGAGATCTCTACGCCGGTTTTGCTGAAATCTTTATAAAGATAGGTTTCGGTTGCCTCGGGCATGGTCGCCAAACGGTCGCCAAAGCCTGCTTTGCACAAACATTGTTCGGCCAGCTCTTTATTATATGCAACGCTGACGCCGACATTTTGCCCGAGGGTTAATGCAAACAGTTTAAAATCCTGAAAAACGACGGAAAACAGCGCCATATAGTCGGCGTAGTCATATGTTCGTATATCTGTTCCGTTGAGCAGTATCACCCCCTGGGTCGGATCATAAAGACGGCACAGTAATTTTATAAAGGTGGTTTTTCCGCTGCCGTTTTGCCCGACAACAGCCAGCCGTTCGCCGGCTTTCAATTTCATATTTATATTTTTCAGCGCGTATTCGTCGCTCCCGGGATATTTGAAGGATACATTTTTAAACTCGATTTCGTAATCGCAACTGCTGCGCTGCCTGATGGGCAGATCGCCCTGCTGCATGGCGTTTGGAATTTCAAGAAAGTCAAATATCAGCTTCAGAAACGACGCGTTATTTCTCATATTACCGATCGTTCTGATCAGCGAAGACACGCCGCCGGATAATCTGGTGATCGAACTGATATATTGTGTAACAGAGCCAATTCCAAAAGCGCCCGCCCAGGCTTTCAGGCAAACAAAGGCGTAGGCAAGACCCGTGAATAGCACAGATACGGCGGCGGATGCAGCGTGATATAATCCCACCGGACCTTTAGCATATTTGGCGAAGATCCCTTTTGAACCGAAGGTATTTGTTTTATCATTGTTATATTTGTCACAGATGAGATCCTGACGGTATATCCGCACATCTGCCGCATATTCCTGGCGGTAGCCGAGCCCGCCGAAAAACCAAAATAATCGGTTGCCCAGATTATGTGCGTCTGCCAGACGTGCGGAATAGCTGTCGGCTTTATTGGACAGCGCAGGTGAAATATATGTAACAGCGAACATCACCAGAACAAGAACCACAATAAACAAGGGATTGTTTAATACGGTCATGCGGCCCGCGTCTTGTGAAACGGGTTTTACAAACAGGGTAATGGTAAGGGAAATACCGCCAAGCAGAGTCAGAATCGAAGAAATAAGCGCTTCGTAATTCCAGATAATCTTATTAAGCCCCCATCCGCCGCTATTTTGATTTTGATCGATGGTGGAAAGCAGTTCATGGGTTTTGGTATTGTCAACGCTTGAAAAGTCCATATCCAGCAGCTTTTTCGTAAAAATCTGGTTCACTTTAAAATACATTCCGGCGCACTGGGTGTCTCGCCATTTTGTAAGAAAGGCAGATACCAGCGAAATGATCGCCGCACTAACCAAAGCAATCAACATCAGGATGGTGAGCGTTTCGGAATCTCGAGTTGTAGACAGCTCGTCGATGATCAGCGCCGATAAATAGATGCTGATATAGGGCGTCAGAGCATCCCAAATTACACAGGCAAGCCGGGAAGTAAACATCTGCGGGTACTGTCGGTAGAGGAGCTTAAAGGCTTTTTGATTGACGGTATACGCTTCTTTTAGAGATAGAAGGTTTTTCCGGTTCTTATGTTGCATCTGCCGTCACCTCATCTTTATAATATTTGCTCTGCACTTCAAATAATGCAGCATAGCGTCCGCCGTGCGCGAGCAGTTGTTCGTGTGTGCCCTCCTCAACGATACGATTGTTTTCGATAAAGATGATCCGGTCACAAAAGCGTGTGGAGGCAAGCCGGTGAGAGATGTAAACAGATGATCTACCCAAAGTCATTTCACTGTATTTCTGATACAGCTCTGCTTCTGCAATGGGGTCCAGCGCGGCCGTCGGTTCGTCCAACACAATGAAAGGCGCGTCTTTATATAAGGCTCTCGCAAGCATCAGCCGCTGGGTTTCACCGCCCGAGAGCATGATTGCGTTTTCGTAAACGTTTCGGTTCAGGTATGTTTGAAAGCCATTGGGTAAAGACTCGAGTTTTGTGAGTAACCCTGCCTGTTTTGCGCAGCTTTTGACTTTTTGCAGATCGATATTGTCCTCTGTCTGTGCGATGTTGGCTGCGATTGTCGCCGCAAGTAATGAAAAATTTTGGAAAACCGCGGAAAACATTTTATAATAATCTCGGCGGTTATATGCTTTAATGTCTTTGCCGTTGAGTAAAATCTGCCCTTCGGTGGGGTCATAAAAACCACATAACAATTTGACCAGCGTTGTTTTACCGGCGCCGTTGAGCCCTACAATGGCCAGCTTTTCACCGGGATGAAGCGTGAGGTTGATGTTTTCAAGGGCATAGCGCTCGCTTCCAGGATAGCGAAAGGATACGTTTACCAGTTGTATTTCATAGTCTGTTTTATTGTCGGGCGTCAGGGGATCGCCGCCGTTTAAATCAAAGGGCTCGGGATATTCGATACACTCTCTTACAGTCGATATATCCAGGCTTTGATGGTATAATGTTGACAAATCGCCGAGTATACCCGAAACCCAGGAGGCAAAACCGCCCACCGCGGAGAAATACAGCAAAAATTCTGACGCGTTAAGGCCGTTGCTTAATACCAAATGAAGCAGATAGGCATAAGCAATGCCGTTTCGGGCAAAGGTAAGGATCAGATCGGCAATTTTCCCCCATATATAAATGCCGTTGGCTTTTTTGTGAAACGCTGTAAATGCCGCCATCGCCTTTGCGCCGAGTTCTTCCAGCCACGGCCTGATATGAAAGATGCGGATGTCTTTGGCGGCGCTGTAATCTTTGGCCCGGCCGTCTATATACCACATTTTATTTTCGTAGTCGGCTATTTCTTCGCGATGACGGTATTCGTATTCATGAACACGTTTGCTGATAAAATAGCCGATGAAAGCGGTAACGACAATGACCAGCAACATCCACAGATCGAGAGAAGACAGTAACAGCATATAGAGTATAAACCCCAGCGTATTTTTAGTCAGATTGGTTAATGTGTTCCAAATCGCTTCGGTGGCCTGACTGTTGCTGCAGGTTGCGTCACTTGCTTTGGTGCGTAATTTGATGAATTTTTCATCATCTACATTGGGATATGAGGTGGTCGCCGCCTTTCGGGCGAGCGCGGCGATCAGGGCGCATCTCACCTGTATTCTGCCATACAGTGCGTTGGTGTCGATATAGGAAGACGCAGCGGAACAGAACATCAGCAACCCTACGAACGTCAGGATGATCATTACCAGCTGTGAAACGGGAAGCCTGTTTTCAACTGCCGCTAAAATAGACGGCGTGACATAAAGGTTTATCAGATTGTTTGCCACAGCAAATATTGCGGCTAAAAGAAGCAGCGCCAAAACCTTTTTCTCTTTTTCACGCCATGCCAGCGCAATCATATAGGCGGAATTTTGCCACATGTTATATTTGGGTTTCTGTCTGGGTGTTTTGTCTTTGGTTCGGTTTTGCATATGGTCCATCCCCTTTATATGATTTGTACTGATTTGTATGGATGGTGGCGGCAACTCAAACGGCAACGCATACTGTGTTTGTATGCTGCTTACCGTTTTCAGGAAATATTACATATAGTTTACCATGTTTTTGAAGATCATGCAATAATATTTTTCAACAATTTCTATTTTATTGGTTAAAAATATCAATCTGTTTTAACTCTGGCTGGTTGTGGCGTGGCTTTCTGTGATGCAAAAAGCGCAGGATTTCTGTTTTTGATCCTGCAATCGGAAAAAAGCCGCCCGCAGATTTTGCGGGCGGAGAATAGAGCAGTCTTCATTTGCCAGGGCGGGTCGTATATAGAACCGAAACAGGATTATTGTATGGAAACGGGGTATTCGGTATCGGTAATACAGATATAGCTGTTGCCGGCATTCAGCTTTAAAACATTGCCCTGGGTATCCGTCAGCTTCAGCGGAGCGGTGCTATCGCCCTTGGACCATTTAATTTGGGTATAGCCGCCACCTGTGAAATAGACGCCGCTGCCGGAAGTCAACTCGGATTTCATATGGTAATCGTCGGCCAGTGAATAAATGTCGGTATACAACACCAAAACATTTTGAAAACGCTCATATTTGCCGGAGTGCAGATCCACAAACGGCGTGCCGTTGCTGTTGCCGCGCAAATATGATCCACTGTCATTTTCGTATGTAAAGGTGGTGCTGTAAGAGCCGGAAAAACGCACTTTGAAATCGGTAGCAGCTTGTTCATAGCTGACCGGCGCGTCTACCGGGTTAAATGAAAATGGATTTTTCGCCCGGTCTTTCAGCTCGGTGCGGCCGTCGTTATAAGCGTCCAGAATTTTTTCTCCGTCGGTGTACAGCGTATGTTCATAGTCCAGCCCGTTTTGAACCCGGACGCCCAGCGCACTCGCATTGTTGTCAAGATCCAGCGTGTCGTTCATCTCCAGGCTCTGCATCAGCGGCAGCGCGAACTGTTCGTCGGTGCCGCAATAGACATAGCGGGCGTCCAGCCCGCAGGCAAGCTCGATAAACGAATAGCGGGAGCTGCGGATGGTGCCGATCTGCCCGATTTTTGAAATATCGGAATAGACCGCCATCAATCGGGTGATGCCGCCCTCTACCAGTGTTTCAAACACTAGGTCGGCGTCGCCTACCGCCGTCTGCACCGCCTGCGCAGTCTTTATATTATTGATCATCACCGCCACCGGCCGTTTGCCATAATAGGCGCTGGACAGGTCATCAATCCCGGTTAATGGATTGGTGACATAAGGCGACAGCGTGGTAGTCGGCTGGGTGGAGGGGACAGAAGATACGGTCGCGCCGGAATCGGCGCCACAGGAGGGCATTGCCAGCAGCATCACGGCGGCTAACATCAAGGTGAACAGTTTTTTCAGGTGCAGTTGCATGAAATGACTTCCTTATTTAAAAATTTATATATTTATCATAATACAAAATCGATCCGGGCGCAACACAAAGATTGACAATCTGACGATTTGTTGTTATAATAATCAAAAAGCTGTGAAGAGAAACCGGATATCTCAAATTTGTGCAGAGAAGGGGCGGTTGGTGCGAGCCCTGAAGGTTTGGATATCTTTCCCGTCTTGGAGCTGCGGTTGTCAAAAAGCCGCCGGAATCCCGCCGTTATCGGGTGTTGAGCGCAGGGGTTATACCCTTGAATTCAGGTGGTACCGCGGAGTGATTCGCCCTGAACCGGAATGGTTTCCGGCGGGGCGTTTTTTATTTTTTGGAGGTTGTTGTGAATGAAGCTGGACAAGCTGGTGGGAGACCGTTTTAAAGAGAAACCGTCGGACTGTGTGATTGACAGCCATGCGCTGATGCTGCGGGGCGGGTATATGAAATATGTCGCTAACGGCATTTTTTCGTCGTATATGCCGCTGCGCCGGATCACCCGCAAGATCGAACAGATCATCCGCGAAGAGATGGACGCGATTGACGGGCAGGAGGTGCAGTTCCCGGTGGTGCTGCCCGCGTCGCTGTGGGAGGAATCCGGGCGGTATGAGAGCGTCGGCAGCGAGTTGCTGCGCTTTGAGGACCGCAACGGCAGCAAAATGGTATTGGGAATGACCCATGAAGAGGCAGCGGTGCAGCTGGTGCGGGAATACGGGCAGAGTTATGTAAAATATCCGTTTATGATCTATCAGATCCAGACCAAGTTCCGAGATGAAGCGCGCCCCCGAGCGGGGTTGATCCGGGTTCGTGAATTTACGATGAAAGACGCGTATTCATTTCATACCTCTCAGCAGGATCTGGAGCAGTATTACTATAAGTGCCATCAGGCGTATGAGCGTATTTTTGCCCGCGCCGGGCTGCCGGAGGTCATATCGGTGGCTTCGGATTCCGGCATGATGGGTGGCAGTGTGTCGCATGAATTTATGCTGCTCACACCGGTGGGTGAAGATTCCATTGTGTTGTGTAACAGCTGTGATTACCGCGCCAATATGGAGGCTGCGCCCAGCATTATTGAAAATATGTCGGTCGAAAATCCCAAGCCTCTTGAGAAGGTTTATACACCGAATATTCACACTATTGAGGAAATCTGTGATTTTCTGAAGACGCCCCAGGAGCAGTCCTGCAAGGCGGTGGTTTATCAGAAAAATGCAGATGATGCATATGTGGTGTTGTTTATCCGCGGTGATCTGGAGGTAAATGAAACCAAGCTGCGCAATGTTTTAGGTGAAGAAGTGCATCCGGCGGTGATTACCGAGTCCTGCGGGCTGCACCCGGGTTATATCGGCCCGGTAGGGTTGCCGGAGCATATTACAGCGCTGTTTGACAGCTCGCTGCAGGGCGCGGGCGATCTGTCATGTGGCGCCAATGAAGAAGAATATCATTATACCGGGCTGTGTATGCAGCGCGACTGTCCGGATGCGGTATATCATGATTTTGCCAAGGTGCAGGAAGGCGGTATTTGCCCCAAATGCGGGGGGCATACCCTGACGGTTTCCCGCGGGATTGAGGTGGGCAATATTTTTCAGCTCGGCACGAAATATACCAAGACGATGAACATGCAGTATCTGGATCAGGAAGGAAAGTCACATTACCCTATTATGGGCTGTTACGGCATCGGGGTCGGGCGGCTGGCCGCGTCGGTGTGCGAGGCGCATCACGACGATTACGGCCCAATCTGGCCGATGTCTATCGCGCCGTGGCAGGTGCATCTGTGCTGTATGCGGGCGGATAACCCCGAGGTTAAGGCGTATGCCGATGGATTGTATCAGGCGCTGCAGCAGGCAGGCCTTGAAGTATTGTACGATGATCGTACCGTCAGCGCCGGCGTCATGTTTTCAGACGCAGATTTGCTGGGTGTTCCGCTGCGGATCATTGCCAGCCCCCGGAATCTGAAGGAAAACTGCTGTGAAATATCCACGCGGGATAAGTCCATGCAGATCAAGGTGCCCTGTGATGCGGTTGTGGATAAGGCGCAGGAGCTTGTGCAGCAGATGCTGCGGAGTTAAGTGGGAGACTGTCTGCTTTCCGGCGGTATCTGCCGCCGGAAAGCAGATGCAGCGCTGCCAGTTACAGTAGTATTGGCAGGTGAAACTGCGATAGCGGCCGGCAGTGATAATAGATATTATATATACGGCTGGAAACTTATATCGTTTCACTAAAAAAAGTAGTTGCAATTTGATGGCGAATAGAGTATAATATTTTTTGCAGTTAAAAAAGGACGCTTAACTCAGCTGGTAGAGTATCCGCTTGACGTGCGGAAAGTCATGGGTTCGAGTCCCTTAGCGTCCACCAGACCGGAGCAAAGTCCGCTTTGCTCCGATTTATTTTAAAAATAAGCCATCCGCTCAATCTTTTGTTCTGTTTTTCTACAAAAATCACGTTTGCATCGCTTGCTTAGAGGTAAATGCACTCGCGACGGCTTTGGTTCGCTGCCAAATTTTTGCGTGGTGAAATTCTATTAAGATTTTCATCTGGCATCTTTTTCGTTATCTCGTTACACAATGACTCCATCCGAACCGCATAGCAATAGGCATGCAGTTCGGATTTTGTTTTTATACAAATTTCATGTGACAATTGAATGGTGATAAACCACTTGTAAGCTTCAAAGAGCAGGAGGCTATTTTTAAACAATAAAAAAACACCGGCTGGTACATAACGTACCAGTCGGCCAATCAGATTTTGAGGAGTTAAATATTTTCTCCGACAACATGCACCCGGAGCATGTTCGTGGTGCCGGATTTGCCCAGGGGCACGCCTGCAGTGATGACGACCAGATCGCCGTCTTTAAGCATTCCGGCTTGCTGTGCGGACTGCACCGCGTGTGCAAACAGCATTTCGGTGCTGCTTTCTTCTGCAAGCAGAATCGGCGTAATGCCCCAGGACATATTCATTTGCCGCACGGTTTTAGGATCAGGCGAGCAGCCAATGATATCGGTCTGCGGCCGGTATTTGGAAATCATCCGCGCGGTGCTGCCGGATTTGGTAACGGTAATGATTGCCGCAGCATTCAGATCGTGTGCGGCAGCACAGGTCGCGTGGGAGATTGCGTCTGTGACGTTGCACAGGTTGGTGTGATTTGCCATGCGGAACCGCTTTTTATAATCAATATCTGATTCCGTAACAGCCGCAATCAGCGCCATGGTTTTGACCGCCTCCACCGGATGCTGCCCGGCAGCCGTTTCGCCTGAGAGCATAATCGCCGAGGTGCCATCGTAAACGGCATTGGCAACGTCGGTGGCTTCGGCGCGGGTAGGACGGGGATTTTGAATCATCGATTCCAACATCTGCGTGGCGGTAACCACCTGTTTGCCGGCCAGATAAGCTTCTTTAATCAGCTTTTTCTGAATCATCGGGATTTCCTGCAACGGAATTTCCACACCCAGATCGCCGCGGGCAACCATCAGTCCGTCAGATGATTTTAAAATTTCTTCAGCATTTTCAACGCCTTCGCGATTTTCAATTTTAGCAATAATCCGCATCGATGTACAACCCAATCGCTCCAACTCTTCTTTGATTAACGCAACGTCTGCCGCAGTGCGGGTGAAGGAGGTGGCGATAAAATCAAAATCGTTTTCTATCGCAAAGCGGATATCAGCCCTGTCGGCAGCGCTGATAAACGGCATGGATACCTTGACGCCGGGGACATTGATGCCCTTTCGTGCAGAAACATCGCCGCCGTTGATAACTTTACAGGAAATATCTGTTGATGAAATGCTCTGAACTTCCATTTCAATCAGACCGTCGTCGATTAAAATATGTGTGCCGCGCGTTACATCTTGCGGAAGTCCGGGAAAAGAGATCGACGCCCGGGTTTGATCACCGACAATTTCTTTGGTTGTTAATGTAAACTGCTGGCCTTCCTTCAGGGTTATTTTTTTTGTAGAAAAGGTGCCCAGACGAATTTCCGGCCCTTTGGTGTCAGCCAGCAAGGCAATCGGCAACCCCAACTCTTCCCGGAGTTTTTTAACCATATCCACTCGTTTTTGCTGAATTTCATGGTTTTGATGAGAAAAATTGATGCGGGCGACGTTCATACCGGCCAGCATCAGCTGTTTTAAAACAGCTTCATTGTCAGTAGAAGGCCCCAACGTACAAATAATTTTGGTTTTCCGCATGTTCTATACAACTCCTTGCAGGGGGATATTACCAATAGGGTGTCCGAATCTGCATAAAAAATTATTAAATATTATACTTAGTATAACATAAACCGGAAAATACTGCAATTGATGAATATAACAGAAAATCATCTATATAAGAAAATAAAAATGGGCATAAAAAACTATTGACTTTTTCAAAGATATACAATATAATCTAAAAAGTCGTAAAAAATTATATAGATGTCGAGGCGTGGCTCAGTTTGGTAGAGCGCTGCGTTCGGGACGCAGAGGCCGCAAGTTCAAATCTTGTCGCCTCGACCAGACAGGAAAATCCGAGCCGGTTTTTTCGGCTCGGATTTTATTTTGCCAAGGAGGAATTCAAATGGGGAAGGTTGACAGAGTAGTTGCCGGATATACATTAGGCGATCTGAAACCCGGACCGTTGCCGGAGGTGGCGCGGCTTGCGAGAACGGCAGCGGCAGAAGGCGCGGTGCTGCTAAAAAACAATAAGCAGGTATTGCCGTTGCAAAAAGGGCAGACGGTTTCTGTATTTGGCAGAATTCAGTTTGATTATTACAAAAGCGGCACTGGATCGGGCGGAATGGTCAATGTGGAGTATGTGACCAATATTCCGGACAGCCTGCGAAAAAAGGACGGGATCCGGCTTAATGAAAAGCTGACGGCTCTTTATAAAGCCTGGGTAGCGGAGCATCCGTTTGAAAAAGGCGAAGGCTGGGCGAAAGAACCCTGGTCGCAGGAGGAGATGCCGCTGGATGAGCAAACAGTAAAGCAGGCTGCGGCAGAGTCTGATGTAGCGTTGGTGATTATCGGGCGTACCGCTGGTGAGGATAAGGATAATTTCGACGGGCCGGGCAGTTTACGGGTAACAGACACCGAGCTGGATATGCTCAAAAAAGTCCGGAAATATTTTGATAAAGTCTGCGTTGTATTGAACACCAGTAATATTATGCATACTCCCTGGGTGCAGGAACTGGATATCGACGCCCTGTTGTATGTTTGGCAGGGCGGTTTTCAGGGCGGCAATGCGGCCGCTGATCTGCTATGCGGCGATGTGACGCCCAGCGGCAAGCTCAGCGATACCATTGCGCGCAGTATGGAGGTTTATCCGGCGCACCGTAATTTTGGAAGCAAAATCCAAAACTTTTATCAGGAAGATATTTATGTAGGTTATCGTTATTTTGAAACAGTGGCAAAAGAGCAGGTGGTTTATCCGTTTGGATTTGGCCTGTCTTATACGACTTTTAATGTGGATGCGCAGGATGTGTCTGCGGCTGATGGCATGATTACGGCAACGGTGGAGGTATCCAATACCGGCTCATACAGCGGCAAAGAGGTTGTGCAGGTGTATTTCGGCGCACCGCAGGGCAAGCTGGGAAAACCGCTGCGGCAGTTAATCGCATACGAAAAGACCGAAACGCTGCAACCCGGTCAGAGCCAGACGCTGCATATTTCCTTTCCGGTTGCCGATATGGCGTCTTATGATGACAGCGGTGTGACTGGCCATAAATCCTGTTACGTTTTGGAGGCCGGCGATTACGGCATTTATGTAGGAACCGATGTGCGCAGCGCGAAGATTGCATACAGATACACGGTTGAGGAGTTGATCGTGACACAGCAGCTGCAGGAAGCGTTGGCGCCGATTAAGGATTTTACGCGGATGCATCCGTCCCGGCAGCCGGACGGGAGCTATCAGATGGAATATGAACCGGTTCCGAAACGGACGGTAGATCTGCTCAAGCGGATTCGGGATAATCGACCCCAGACACTGACCCAGACCGGAGACAAAGGCATTAAACTGATAGATGTACAAACCGGCCGACATACAATGGAGGAATTTGTCGCGCAGTTTTCCACAGCGGATCTGGCGGCGATCGTGTTAGGCGAGGGAATGTGCAGCCCGAAGGTTACACCGGGCACAGGCAGCGCTTTTGGCGGCGTGACAGATCAGTTGCTGCACTTTGGCATTCCGGTTTGTTGTACGACCGACGGCCCGTCGGGTCTGCGTCTGGACGACGGCGATAAAGCCTCCAGCCTGCCCAACGGCACGCTGCTGGCTTGCACCTGGAACCGCGCGCTGATCGAAGAACTGTTTGTATATGAAGGCGTAGAGATGTGTGGTTATCATATCGACGCGCTGTTGGGACCGGGTATCAATATTCACCGGCATCCGCTGAATGGCCGGAATTTTGAATATCTGTCAGAAGATCCATATCTGACCGGCAGCATCGCCTGTGCGATTGTAAAGGGTATCGGGCAGTCTCACGCGACGGCGACCATTAAACACTTTATTGCCAATAATCAGGAAATCGGCCGGAGCGATGCGGATTCGGTCATTTCCGAGCGGGCGATTCGTGAAATTTACCTGAAAGCTTTTGAAATGTGCGTCAAACAGGGCCATGCAACTACTATTATGACTACATATAATCCTACCAATGGGTTCTGGAATGCAGGCAATTATGATTTGAACACGACGATTTTGCGCGGTGAATGGGGTTATGATGGCATCGTGATGACTGACTGGTGGGCAAAGATCAACGATGTGGAAAATATGCCAGGGGATACCCATAAGATCAAAGCGATGGTTCGGGCGCAGAACGATGTGTATATGGTGACTGACGATGCGGCTTCCTATCCCAATGATATTATGGAGGGGTTGGAGTCAGACTATATTACCATCGGGGAGCTGCAGCGCTGTGCGATGAATATTTGCCGCTATATTATGCGTTCTCCGACCTTTGAACGATATGTGGCGAATGGCTGTAAAGTCGAGAGCCAGCTGCGGGAACGAATGGAACAGCTGCATTGTTTCTTTGCATTGTCGGATGTACAGCCAGGGCGGGAATATGATTTTCCGCTGGAAGAGACCAGCACGTTTGTAGTGGCGATTGAAATCGAGTCAGATGAATCCAGATTGTCGCAGATGCCGGTTTCGGTTTTGATCGATCACAAAAATCTGGCCGGTATGATGGTAAACGGAACCGGCGGCGCGCCGGCGATGCACTATGGCCGGGAGGTCACGGTGATGAAAGGCGATCATAAGCTTAAGCTGGAATTCAGTGACAGTATGTTACAGGTGAAAAGCGTACAGTTTTTAAAATAACAGATCGATTTGGGGCGCAGCATTTTTGGATGTCGCGCCATGTTTTTATATTGGGTCGCGAACATAGCGCGATCGCCCACGGTTTGACCGGCGATGCAACCGGCGAAAAACCATGAAATATGTACGGCTTTTTGGCAGATCGGGCGCATATATTGCAACAGGACGGTGATGATTTGAAACGATTGATAATATGGTTGGTGTTATTCGCGACGTTTCTGTGTGGTTGTGAAACGGCTCCCGAGCCTGTGCAAACCCGGACAGAGGAACTGCGCGGCGTCTGGATTTCTTATTTGGAGCTGGATTTTGAAGATAAGTCGGAATCAGGCTTTCGACA
>CALWVA010000025.1 GCA_944384875.1 uncultured Clostridia bacterium | reverse complement strand
CTCTCAACTGGCGTTCCCCAAAACAGGTCTTATTCTCTTTTCCAAATCTGTAACACATCATTGACAAACCTACATTTCTGTCTTTTCAATACAACGAACAATGCTCAAACATGGAAATGTGAACATATTATTTCATAATCCATGATACGGCCGCAACAAACTTTTCTGCAGATCCGGTCTGAAAGCGATCTGTGCTCGCAACCGCTATACACACATATTCACATCTGACTCTCCTGAAACAATTATAGCACATTCATACCACTTCAGAAACCGTTTGGACAAAAATTCGCGTGCCGCCAATAACGCGGGCACGCGAATCTTCGCAAAACCGCCGTTATGCGGATGCGTTTTGTTTATGCCGGAGACAGCACTGTTTCACCCGCCTGAAAATCGCGAATGCTTTCGACCAACTGATCTACCACCATATAGTTGATCAGCTCGTCTCCGGCGCCATTTTCCAGATAGCGATAATAGCGATCATTATATTTTATAAATTGTAGCGTCTGATCGTCCCAACCATTATTAAAGGTCAGATGTAGCGTCAAATAAGGCTCCCCTGTCACAGCCGGCGGGTCTTCCAGATAATCTGCCGCCCGCACTAACGCAATACCGGCGTACATATTTTGAAAACTTGCGGTATCCAGCCGTTCTCCATCAAGCGTGACAACAATAACGGTGGTCTCATTGCCATCCTCGTCTGTTTGTTCCTCAGTGGAAATATGATAAACAGTAGTCTGACCATCCAAGGTAATGGAAAAAGTATCCACATATTGCGGCTGACTGATAAACAGATTCTCACTGCGAAAGTCGTCCAGTGAATAATCTAAAAACGCACAAACATCTTGAGAAAGCTTATAAATCACCGGGACATCGTTAATAGTACAGGCATAATACCCGTTATCCTTCACGCTTAATCTGGAGACACGCAGCGTAAACTCCTGATCTTTGATCTTATAATAAACGACCTGACTGGGCTGATCCAGCCCATATTCTTGCAGATCAGCTTCTGAATACCGCAGCTTATAAACGCCTGAGGAATCCAACCCGGAGGTAAAAGGCGCCAACAGCATCGCGATTCTGTCATCATTGGCATATCGATTGATCGGACTGGTAATTCGATAACGCAGCAAGACCTCCGATGTTGAATCATAAGCAAAGGTAATCGGCTCTGGATATTTGCTACCAGACAACCGGATCTCATCATATCGCGCCAATTCGCCGCTGCTAAAATAGATATCGCTGTCGCTGCTGGCTTCCATCTTGGCAATGATCTGCGTATCCACAAAATCCTCTACCGTCTGCGAAAAAGAGGTGAAAATGTCAGCAGCTACGATATAAATACCGTCTTTTCCAGAAACTTTGCAGTAATAACCGGATCCATCCGGCGCCTGATTACCCAGACTGCAGGTAACCGTTTCGCCGTCTTGCAAAGTCGCGCTGGCCGTAACCGCTGGCTCCGACAAACCGCAGCTTTCCTCGGTCCACTCCCCACTGAGCTGACTGACCGCTTCCAGTGTGCAGAAATTGGTCAAAACCAACGTATTAACATCAGCATCCTGTGGAATATCATCATAATCTTTCAGTTTGAGCTTGGTAACCGTTTCTTCAGTGCCGTCCTCATCTGTATCCTCTGTGGCCTGATACGCCGTCATTGTAAATCCGCCGGCAGCATTCTGCACAGCCAGCTCCTGCACTTCTGCATCCTCCAAGGAAATCAATGCAATCGCTTCTGTTTCAGTGGAATCTGTAACATCAGATGCCGGAACCGCCCAGAACACAACCACCAGCGTAATCGCCAACGCCAGCACCAGACACCCCCCGGTAAGAAGCCCGATCAGCTTTCCATATCCGCTTCTCTTGCGCCGCTTGGGCGCATCTTCCGGCTGCGGCGCATTAAAAATCGTAGATTCCTCAATAATCACAGGCTCTGTATCCCGGCGCTTCTCTAACGCTGACCCTGCATCCTGCTCCACAGGCCGCTCTGGCTGTGTATCAGGAACAGACGCAACATCCGCCTGCGAGCCGCCGTCGATATGCAGAGCATCCTGCTGTATATCCGGTTTCTGCGATTCCGGTAGATTTTTATGCTCCTCCATTATCTTCTCTTCCTCCGCACATAGATCACAATCCCGATCGTCAGAACCACTACCGTGACGCCTACCACAGACACCAATAAAATCACATTCCCTTGTGATTCTGTCAACAACACCGTATTGACCGTGAGCGCTTTATTTTCAACTGAAAATGTCGAGTCGGCATCCCGCTGAACCATATTGTTTGTAACATTCAGCAACATCTGACCGTTTCCATACGACTCCATATTGATAAATACGAGATAATATACACCTGCCACCGCACAAACGCTGGACTGCAGCTGTTCTTGTTCGCCAGTATGATCAGTAGTAGAATAAGTTGACAATACCATGGAATCATAATATTCATATACTGCATCATCCGCCGGCTGCCAGGTGCTGATATCCGCATCAATCGGCATGATCGTTGAAGTTTCAGGCGTCTTTAACAGCTCTGTGACCGTATATTTTCCCATCTGCTGAAACAACGTCGTCACCGGACGTTGCAGCAAGCCATAGACATCCCGGTCAGACAAATTGTCTGTATAAACTCCATCCTCAACAGCGATGTCCAGGTTTTGAGAAGTCGCGCCATACATTGCCAGATAATTATTTGTATCTGTCTCATATACTGTGCCGCTGCCGCATTCAATTCCCCATTCCCGCAGCAGAGCATCCAGATTCGGCGTATCCCGCTGATCCGGAGATGCAAAATACAGCAGATGTTTGCCATACCGGCCGTCATTGACCAGAAATTCGTCGATCTTCTTGATCTCATCGTCAGTCAAATCAATTGTCGGCGCCAATAACACCAAAATATCCGTATCCTCCGGGATATTGGAAGCCGTCAAAGTCTGAATGGTCTGGCATAAATAGTTCTGATTCTGATAATATTGTTGAAATACCGATACCATCTGCTCGCTGGTATTATAGCCTTCAATAATGGTCATCACATCGGTTTCATCCGAATTGACATAACTTAGCGCCGAAGTAACGGCCGTTTCCACCCTGGAGCCGGAAATATAATAATAACCATTTCCATAGTACATATCCATATAAGAAGAGGATGACGACTGGATCTCATACAGATCTTCCAGCCCCAAAACTCTGTATTTTTCATTTTCTGTACACTCTACAATAATATCTCCATAGACGACACTGTTATTAAACCGGTCTTGATATTCATAAAAAGCTGGCGAATTGTCTACAAACTGCACAGTAATATTCGGATTCACTTTTGCATAGTTTTTCAGAAGTTCAATAGTCTGTTTAAAATACCGGCCGCCCGTAGGATCCTGACAGTAATAGGTAGACTCCACCAAATTTAGATAAGTTCCTTCAGTATACGCATCTTCCGTGGTGGAAACGGTGATGACCACCGGCTTGTTCAGATTTCTGACATATTCAACGTTTTCTTCTGTAAGCGTATAATCTCCGGAAGCTGTCAGATCCAGATCCAGATTAAACCGTTCTGATACAAAAGACGCCAAAACATTTACGCCCACCACGCAAATGATAAATATGACTACCAGCACGGTAGATAACGTAGAATATTTAAAACCTGGCCGCTTGTAAAACGGGAGTTGATTTGAATCTTTGCTTTTTTTTGATTTACCTTGTCTGTGTTGCTTGTCATGTTTTTGACTTTGATTTTTTCCAGAATCAACAGCATCCTGTTGGCTATCAGCAGCCACCGCTGTTGTCTCCTGATTTTCCACAGCGGATTCCGTTGTTTCGGATTCCGTATGCTGTGTAGAGATCTTCTTTTCCTGCTCCATGTCGCGTCCTCCTTTAAGCCCAACGTTTTCTGTCGACAACCCGTACCGTCATAAACAGAAAAACCGCGATCACACTGATAAAAAACGTAATATTGGTTAAATCAAAAATCCCTTGTGTGAAACTCTGATAGCGCGTATAAAAACAAATCCAATCAAAAGCTTCGCTTACTGCCGTAGGAACAGTGATAGATGTAATCATACTGAATATATCCATAAAGAAATTCATAAACAGTAAAATCAAAGAGATCCCATAAGTCGCAATTGCAGCCACCACCTGATCCTCAGTCAACGCACTGATAAAAAGGCCAATTGTAATAAGTGCCGCGCTCAAAAACAGCATTCCGAGAATATTTCCCAAAAACACCAGCCAATCAATTGTTGCACCAAAAAACAGATATACAAAATTAAAAACAATTACTTCCACAAAAAACACACAGAAAAACAGCAGCGCGGCAAAAAACTTGCCCAACACGATCATGCTGATATTAACCGGCGCCGACATCAGCAACTGATCGGTTTTTTGCCGCCGTTCATTGGCCAGCAGCCGCATTGTCAACAGCGGAATAACCACAAACAGTGCAAGCACCATCAAATATAATACATTGGTCATATCTGCCGAACCGTTTTTCAAATACATTGTATAAAAGATTCCAAAGAAAAAGGCCAACACTGTCAACACTGCATACCCCAGCGGAGAGGTAAAATAAGCCTTTAACTCTCGTTTGATAATCGCTTTCATTTCTGTGTCGCCTCCTGTTCATTCTGCTCTTTACGCCGTTTTAACGACCGCTCCAACACAGCGGTATCCGTGGTATCATCGGTCAGCCGCAGGAAAATATCTTCCAGCGACATCTGGTTGCTCCGAAGCTGCAGCACCGCCCAATCTTTGTCGCGCATCAGTTCAAACAACGGTTTGCGAATATCATAGCCTACAACCGGATCGACCACAAATTCATTGGCGTTATCACCGTGAGAACGCACATAAGAAACCGATTTTACACCGCTTAACGCCTTCATAGCATCCATTGCCTTTTTCTTATCCGCCTCTAAAATCAGTGACAGCGAATGATCATCAGATAAATTCGCCGACAAATGGTCCGGCGTATCATCTGCAATGATCCGTCCCTTGTTGATCACCACAACCCGGTCGCACACTGCTTGCACTTCCGGCAAAATATGCGAACTCAAAATCACCGTATGCGTCTTGCCCAGCATCCGGATCAAATTACGGATTTCAATAATCTGTTTCGGATCCAGCCCGACGGTCGGCTCATCCAGGATCAAAACCCGCGGATTACCGATCAGCGCCTGCGCAATCCCCACCCGCTGTTTATAGCCTTTGGAAAGATTTTTAATCAGCCGGTGGTAAACCTCCTGAATCTTAACCAGCCGGCAGATCTCCGCAATATGCGGCCCCTTGGGCATTTTTACCTTTTTCAGATCATATACAAACCCCAGATACTCTCTGACCGTCATATCCAAATACAGCGGCGGCTGCTCCGGCAGATAGCCCAGCTTACGCTTGGCTTCAAAAGGATCGGTCAGCACATCAAACCCATCAATGGTAGTACTGCCCGCAGTAGCCGACAGGCAGCCCGTTAAAATATTCATCGTTGTGGATTTTCCGGCGCCGTTTGGGCCCAAAAAACCTAAAATCTCGCCGTCGTTCACACTGAACGATATATCGTCCACAGCCAGATGACTGCCATACTTTTTTGTGAGGTTTTTTACCTCGATCATCCATATCCCTCCGTTTTCGGTAATCACCTATTTTATCATAACAAACCCATACGAAAGATTTGTAAACATACTATAAATTTACGATGAATAGGTTCATATATTTTTATATATTACACGATCTGACGCCAGAAATAAAGTGTTTTTTTCACAAATGTCGATTTTCCATTGACGGCTGTATATAAACATGCTATAATATGTTTGTACAACATACAGAGTAGAGTTGTGTGCGTTAAGTGTTCCGCGAACGGGGAGTTGTCGCGGAAACGAAAAGATTGATCTTGCGGTACACAAGTCGCATCCCGCTGTTAAATAATGACCTGCTTTTCAAAAGCTCCTTATTATTTCAGCGAAAATTTAAATGATAAGGAGTTTTTTGTATGTCTGTTTTTAAAAAAGTATCTACTTATTCGCCCAAAACCACAAAACAAAAATTGTTGCTCACCTGCACCTGTATCCTTTACGCCGCTTTTCTGACTGTCGCGTTATTCCTGTTAGAAACATATACCGGCCTGCTTTCTGACAGCGTGTGGTCGCCTGTAATAGTCATGGCTTTTTTAGTACTGTTTGTCCCACTGTTTCTAATGGTTGGAAAACTGTCGGCTAAAAACAGGCTGACTGTCAACAACCTGGTTTTACTGGCCATGCTGATTGCGATAAAAATTGTGTTCTCCCGTATGCTTTCCATTCAAACGCCATTTACCAAATTCAGCTTTGCTTTTATTCCGCTGATGTTTTGCGCCATGCTGCTTGGCCCGGCTGAGTGTATGATCTTAAGCGGCGTTTCTGATTTTTTAGGTGCGATTCTGTTCCCAACCGGGCCATATTTTCCGGGCTATACGCTGACAGCCGTACTAAACGGCGGCATTTACGGCTTTGCTTTCATCAAAAAAGTCAACATTAAAACCGCGCTGATTGCAGTACTTTCTTCACAACTGTGCTGCACACTGTTGCTCAACACCTATTGGGTTGCCATTACGACAGATACTTCGTTTTTCTCCCGGTTTCTGATGCGATTGCCGCAAGCGGGCATTATGTCAATCGTACAGGTTGTTGTAATCCTGCTCGCCGGCTACACGCTCCAGCGCCATAAAAAATCAGTGCTGGCCGCATAACAAGTTGCATCATAAGTTTTTTATAAAATGAATTATCCCTGACTGTAACACCACACAGTCGGGGACAATTTTTTAATCATCGATTTTGATTTTAATGCCGCCTTTTAGCATGAACCCGCAACAGTCCCAGCGATTCCAACAAACTGTAGATCATAATCGATGCCATAATCATAACCCAATGCGCTGTCTGCCAAACTTCCAGTTTTATCAGCTGGTCTGTCCTTCAACGCGTGATAACGCATATTCAATAAACTGCTTGGCCGTCCGCGCTGAACGCCCGCTATGATGTAAGGCAAATTGCTCTGCCTCCAAAATTAAACGATCTTCCGGCATTGACAAACGATGCTGCGCCGCCAATCCCTTCACAATCTCCAGATATTCATCTCTGCCCGGCTTCATAAAGCTGACCGTCAACCCAAACCGCTCCGACAGTGAAATCAACTCCTGAATGGTATCATTTTCATGCAGTTCATTGCCTCGACGGTCTGCAAAATTTTCTTTAATCATATGCCGCCGGTTGCTGGTAGCATAAATCACTATATTCGAAGTGCGCGCCGAGACCGACCCCTCCAAAATTGCTTTGAGCGCGCTGAAATCATCGTCATTATCTGAAAAAGACAAATCATCGATAAATAAAATAAACTTCAACGGATTCTGGCTGAGCGCATCAATGACGCTGGGAATATCTCGCAATTGCTTTTTTTCAATTTCAATCAACCGCAGACCATCCTCTTTATACCGGTTGACAACCGCTTTAACCGTAGAAGACTTACCCGTTCCTGCGTCGCCATACAGCAAAATATTCTGCGCCGGTTTATTATGCAGTAACGCCAGTGTATTATCAATCACGACTTTTCGCTGTGATTCGTATCCGATCAGCTGCGATAATTGAATCGTATCCGGATGCTGTACCGGCGTCACCGCGCTTTCCCGAATCATAAACATATGGTATTTTGCAAAAATCCCGTAACCATAATGGGATACCTGCTCGACCCGTTTTTGATATGTCGACGCGAAATCTACGGCGCTGTTGCGCCATGTAGGCAAAAAGCTGTCATAATTGATCAGCTCCCGTACCTGCGCACTGGTAACCATGGAAAGCAACTGCAGCGTTTGCAATTCCGATTGCAGGCAATCATCCAACCCCGGTAAAATTGGACAGTTTTGAGACTTTTTGAGCATATAAATATTCTCGTCCTCTAATGCTAAATTCAGCAAATACGATGCAAAATCATCAGTTTTCGCATATAGCGCCGCCACAAAATCCGCATAATTCCGAATCTGTTCCGATAAATCCTGCGGCTTCTGCACCAACCGGGCCAACATCGCCAACGCCGGGTCATTCAAAAGATTTCGAAAGATCACAAAAGCGTCCAACTGCAAAAACAACTGTTTCAAATCCACGCCGTCAAACATCCTTTCCACACAACCGCTTTATATTTTTCGTTTTCCTGTGCTGCCGTACAAAACATTATGCATCTGTTTGATCCTGATCCGGTTTCTGATCTAAAATCTGTTCCACCAAATATTTTGGCCGGGCCTTAACCTCCATATAAATTTTTCCGATATACTCGCCAACTACGCCAATCGACAGCAGCATCAGGCCGCCCAACGCCCACAGCGACACTAAAATGCTCGACCATCCGGGCACCGCGCCACGGAAAAAAGAAATCAGCACATAAAGCAACATCACTAAACTGGTTGCGAATACCAGAAAGCCCAGAAACGTGATCATTCGAATCGGTTTGATGCTGAAAGAAGTAATACCGTCCACCGCAAAAGAAAGCATTTTCTTAAGCGGATATTTGCTTTCACCGGCAAACCGCTTGTGCCGCTCATAATACACTACATCTGACCGATATCCAATCAACGGCACCAATCCACGCAAAAACAGATTGACCTCTTTAAATTGAGCAAGCCCCTGCAGCGCACGGCGACTCATCAGTCGGTAATCGGCATGATTGAAAACCGTCTGTGCGCCGAAAAAGTTCATCAGCCGGTAAAACGCCTCAGCGGTAAAACGCTTGAAAAACGAATCGGTCTGACGGCTGTTGCGCACGCCATATACAATATCGCAGCCCTCCAGATATTTATCCACCATTTCATCCACTGCATCAATATCATCCTGCAGATCCGCATCCATGGAAATCGCCAGATCCGCCCGCTCCTTGGCATACATCAATCCGGCAAACAATGCATTCTGATGCCCCTTATTCCGGCTAAGGTTTAAACCTGCATATAACCCGTCCTGCTTATGCAGCTCAGCGATCAGCTCCCATGTCCGGTCTTTGGAGCCGTCGTTGACAAATAAAATCCGGCTTTGATTACCGATTTTCCCGCTGCCAATCAGACTGCGCAGCTTCTCCCCCAGTCGTTTGGCAGTCTCCGGTAAGACTTCTTCCTCATTATAACACGGCACCACGACATACAACGTCTTTCCCCGCATCACTTTTTACGCCTCCGAACCAACTTACATCAAATTCCAAAATTCAAACAATCTGCCAAACCAATACAGCCCGGTTCTCGCCTCTTCACTTACATTATTACAGGCATACGACCAGATCTGTGCACCGTTTACCAGAAGAGCGCATAACACCGATACCACAAAAAACGCGTAAATTGCCCGCTTCATCTGCGGCCCGGCGGAATGTACATATAGCGTAAACGCAATCGCCAGCGCCCCAAACAGCATCTGCCATGAAAAATCAACGCAATAACGCACGCCATATCCGCTTTCCCAGATGGATACAATGATCACCAACGGCATCAGCACGCAGGACACCAGGATCAGCAACGCAGCAGTCTTGTTTTTGCCGGACGCTTTATAGCCCTTATATGCCAGTCCATAGAAAAACGTCGGCAACGCCCGAAATAAAATGCCTACAGCGTTAGAATTGGCGGTAAAGTAGTAGCCGTTCACCGACAATACACTGTAATTGCTGTGTACAAACGGAAAACTGGTTGAAAAATTCGGAACCGTAAAAATAAAATTATATAGCCCTACCAGCGTCAGCGGCACAGCAAACTGTGTATTGGTAAAATCGTTGACTGTCAGCGAATACTGAATGCCAAAATCGAAAAATGAATCAAACCGCAACCAGTTATACACCATCTGAACGCTACCGATCAGGATATATGGAACCAACCCCGCGCACAAATAACGGCACAAAGCGGCCTTATTGTTTTTATATCCCGGTTTTTTTGCTGTTTTTATCAGTTTTCGTGCGCCGCAAATGATAAATAACAGCGCTGCAATGCAATATACCGCCAGCGTTGGCCTCGACAGCACACCCAGCGACAGAAAAACAGACGACAGCGCCAACTTCCATTTAGAAATCCGGCCCGTTCCGACAACATTAGACGACAACAGAAAATATGCGCCGGCAGTTACAAAAGCAAACCCGGCATTCTGCGCAATTTCATAAAAATTCGGCACGCAGAAGCAAAACCAGACGCCTGAAATCATTAGCGCAATTAATAATCCGCAGATTGCAATCCCGTTCGCGATGCCACTGAAAAATTTTTTGACAAACTGATAATAGGTTAGTCCCAAAAATACCAGCCCGACCGCGCCAAACAGCCACACTGCCCAAACCGTCGGAAAATAATTTCCCGTAATCAGATGATATGGCAAAAACAACACCAATACCGGCGCAATGCCGTAATAAGAATAATACTGCCCGTCATACAACACATGATCCCAGGCATAAGTCACTCCGGCATCGTCCCGGGCGCTGCGGTCATAGGGATTTTCCATTTGCAGCAGCTCTGGCTCCACCTCACGCAACAAGCTGACCTGACCGGCGGCAAACGCATCCACTAGTTCTGCGTTGATCTGATTTTTAGCCGGATTTTTAAAATCCTCTACAATTCCCTCTGATCCCAAAAGCGAACAGCAAAACGCGGCGCACACGCACACTGTGAGCACACCCGCGGTGACAGTCTTAAATATACCTCTCTCCCGAACCGGCTGCCGGAGCGACGGCAACAGCAGCAACGCCGCTACGCCGCAAAACAACAGATACAACAAGCCCAACCGTGTCCAGGACCACACAATCGGAATCGGCCTGTTTAACACAATGTTACTGATAACTACCGTTTCATTGGAATCCACCTGAAACTGAAAATTCAGCTGTTTGATCGGCCCCGAAAAGCTGCACAATATATAACCGCTGTGGGGATCATCCCGGATGACATTGATATCCGCAGGCCTGCTTCTCTGATTCTGATCGGTCAACTCCGTATAATATACATCGACCGTTTTTGCGCTTTTATTCGTCTCTAATTCCACATAAATGGTTTTAACGGGGATCTGTAAATCAGTAAAACCCAAAGACGCTTTCCCAACGCCTTTTGATTGAACACCCTGTTTGGTTCTCTCCAGATTTTTAGTCTGCGCATCTGCCAGCGAAAGCTCTTGATATGGGTATGCAGCGCTCTTTTCATCCAGCGCGTAGGATGCAAAATTGAAAACAAACAGCTCGCAGCATACTACAACTAACAGCCCGATAACCGCTGTACGAAAAAACCGATATCCGCCTCTATTCGTGAACGCATGTTTCAGCCTCTCTCCAGCCAGGCAAAACACCACCGAGATCGGAATTACAAACAGCGAAATATACTGGAGAACAGTCTGACCGTTGCTGCTAATTCCCATAACACGAAGCACGCACAGTAATGCCAACGGCAGTGCCGATGCCACAAGCGTTATGATCGACAGGAGAATAGCTCGTCTCTGATAAAAAATTTCCGCTTTTAAATTTTTTGAAAATAACAAAACAATATAAATTCCCAGCCAGACAACAGACGCAAAACCAACCGCAGCAGATAGAATCATTTGCAAATTCCCCCGTATCATTGTCGTTGCTACACAACACAACAAGAACCTTATTTTTATTTACAATGCGCCTCGTCGATTTTACGACAATCGAAACACAATGGCGTAAACATAGACATGTTCATTTCATAGTCCGATCTATTTTTTATAAATCGTAAGCACATTCTCAAAACAACCGACCTGCTGATAACCGCCTAATTGATCTAACACTTTCAGATCCTCCTGCGCCTGCTGCGTATATCGGTTGTCTACCACAATATACTCTGTTTCCGATTGAGTGGAAATCGGATACAGCTCACGATGTCCGGCTAAATGCGGTACCAAAAACGTGCTCGCACTGACAGACGCCTCCTCAGGTATCGTTTCCAGCAATTCAGACATTTGTGCATAGCTGGCGGGATCCTTCAGATATCTGTTGAAATAGCGGATATGCTTGACGTCTGACGCGCAAAACAGCAAAATCGATACCACGCAGGAACAAGCCGCCCATACCCGGACCTTCTGCGGACGAAAAGCAGCCGCGTTCAGCACAGCGATATAAAAAAACAACGCTGTATTTCCAAAATTATATTGAAAATGAATATTGTGCTGATACTGCCAGTCCGGCATCAGGTTCAACAATAAAAACGGTCCCAGTAACGTAAACTGCGAATATTTTTTATTACAGAGCATGATGCCCAGTAGCGGCAGCAGCATATAAGCCAAATATTCCAGCCGATCTTCGGAAAAGCACTCTGCCAGCGTATATCCCGGATTCATAAATACGGCCTTAATCATCTGGATCATACCATTTTCTTCGCTGTTATACATAAAGTTGGCGCAACGGCTGGTCATAACCTCTCCGCCAAAAGCCTGAATCGCTACCAGAGCAACGCCAAAATACGCCAGAGCAGATACAAGTAAGATCCCGCCCCGTTTTCGATCCCGTCCGGAAAACAGAAAATACAATGCAATAAAAACCAGATAGATCGGTGCTTCTTCTTTGATACTCATCGTCAGAAGCATAAACACAACAAACCAGATATTCCGCCTGGTTTCGATCGCCCACAGCAAAAACAATATACAAACGGTATAAAAACAGGTTTCATGCAGGTCGTAATATGTTCCACCGGCCAACGCCGGATATAAAACATAACAAATACCGACTGCCAGTGAAATTTTAAAAGATAAATTATAATGCCGGCACAACAGATACAATGGAGCCAACCCCAGAGAAAGCGCTACTGCCTGCGCAATTTGCAGCGTCACCGGGCTTGGAAACAACATATAAAACGGCAACACCAGATAAAACACCGGCGAAAAATGCACGGCAAAATGCGACAGCAGTCTGCTGCGTTCATAAGTGGTATTGGGCAGACCCGTTTCTTTCATATATTCAAACATCTGCGCAAAAATACCAAAATCAAAGCCCGGCGCAGAATATGTCAGATATCGGAAAACAGTAACCAGACTGATAAAACCGGCGCAAAATACACCTAATATTATATATGAAACAACCAATGCATTTTTAGTCAATGGAACTTTCGCCGCAACCGCCGCAACCGAATCCCGAACATAATATAACACCAGCAATGGCAGGATGCAGATTGCCGCTGCAAACACCCGATTGTTAGCATATAAAATACAAAGCATCGAATAAAGCAACACCGCCGCTAAAAACAGCAGTCTGCCCCCATGTTCAAAAAGCCTGATTACAATATACATCACCATCCAGGTAATCAGAAAAAACAGCAAAATCATCAAAAAATTCTGCGTCTTATAAAAATCCAATGAACTGATATCCTCAAAAGATCCAGTAAAAATACTTACCAGAAACCAGGCCGAAAATGCAGCAGTGACGATATTCTCAAATAAGCCCTTCGCGCCAAACAACTTCCTGATTTTATCAAACATGCAAAAGCGCCCTCACAGTTAATGTAAAATTCTTAGTTTAAACCCATTACAGATCTCATCTAGGGTCACAAACGCCAAACCGCCTATAAATAATTTTCATTCACCATGTCTCCCACTGCTTATGCGACGACCGAAAACAATCAAATCAATGATGGCAAAATAGCCCTATAATTGTTTTTATGATACCATATCTTACTTTCATTATCAAGCCTTAATTCCGTTTCAAATACGCCTCAAATAATACGTTTGTCTGCACAATTGTCAACTAGTTCTAATAAATCTGGTTGACATTTATAAAACTATATTTTATAATATTAGACAAATGAAATTGCATCATATTATTTCTGCGGCGGATTTTACTGCGCTTTGCTAAATGCGTAAATAATTTTATATTTCTCCGCTTCAAATATTCTGAAAGGATCATGGTTGCCATGAAGCTTCAAAATCAGGTCTTAGATATATTACAAAACGCCTGCGATTACAGGTCGGGCGAGCAAATTGCGCAACAATTACGGGTGTCTCGCAACAGCGTCTGGAAAGCGATCAACACACTGAAAAAACATGGCTATATCATTGACGCTGTGCGCAATAAAGGCTATCGACTGTCTGCACAAAGCGATGTGATTTCTCCACAGGCAATTTTACCGCTTTTACGGTCGGACGGCCTAACATGGTCTATTCAGCACCTGTCCAATGTCGGATCTACCAATGACACAATCCGCCAGCTTGCCGAACAATGCGCACCGGAAGGAACGGTGATCATCGCCGAAGAACAAACCAAGGGTAAAGGCCGCATGAATCGAACGTTTTATTCACCCAAACACGCCGGCATCTATATGAGCCTGTTGTTACGTCCGAAGATCCCGCTGCAGCAAGCTACGTTTATCACTACGGCGGCTGCCGTAGCGGCAGCGCAGGCAATCCAGTCTGTTACCGGCGCGAAGGTGGGCATCAAATGGGTCAACGATCTGTATTACAATAATAAAAAAATCTGCGGTATTCTTACTGAAGCTGCGATAGATATCGAAAGCGGCGGCCTGCGATATGCCATTCTGGGGATCGGTATCAATATCAGTCCGCCGCAAGACGGATTTCCCGAAAACCTGCGCACCATTGCCGGCAGCCTGCTGCAACAACCGGGCACCAACAACATCCGCGTAAAAATCATCGCCGCCTTTCTAAACCGTTTCGGCTCTTATTATTCGCATCTTTCCGACAAAACCTTTATGCCGGAATATCGCGCTCGCTCTATCGTCCTGGGTAAACAGGTACAGGTGCTGCTGAAAGACGGCCCGAAGCCTGCACTGGTCACGGATATCGACGACCACGCGAACCTGCATGTACAATATGCCGATGGCAGCAATCAGGTGCTGGCCTCCGGTGAAATCAGCATTCGATTAGGAGAATTTTAAATATGGAAAAAACAATGTCTACTTCCAAACACCGGCGCGTGTTATATGATCTGGTTCTGACCGCGCTGATGACCGCAGTTTTAGCGGTGCTGTCCCAGATTTCCATTCCCACGCCGTTCGGCATTCCGCTTACATTGCAAACATTTGCCGTGGCGCTGCTGGCCTATGTGCTGGGGTGGAACTATGGCCTGTTCGCAGTAGGCTTATATCTTGTGATCGGCGCGATCGGCGTACCGGTATTCGCCAATTTCAAAGGAGGACTTGCCGCGCTGATCGGCCCGACCGGCGGTTTTCTGATCGGCTTTCTGTTGATGGCGCTGTGTCTGGGACGAACCCGGCGCCTCAAACATCCGCTATTCATCATTTTATTGTCGGCCGCCGGTTTGGCATTGTGTCATCTATTCGGCATTATCTGGTTTTCCATTGTATCCGCCCGGCCATTTATCGACGCATTTTTACTCGGCAGCGCACCCTATCTGGTTAAAGATATCCTGTCTGTAATCTTAGCATTTTTTATTTCTGCCGGCGTCAATCGTGCGCTTAGTAAAATCCGATAATTCCGCTAAAAAACGCTTGACTTTTATTTTCAGCTCCTTTATACTGTCTTTTGGAAGTATAAAGGGGAGTAGCTTGCGGCCTTGGCTGTAATGGACGGCGTCATACACGACAGCATCATGTTGCTGTTCGCCCACATTTTTAAAAGCGAGACTTTTATCATACCCCACCGTATGATAAAAGTCTTTTTATATGATAAAAATCACGGTATATTCAAAGGAAGGAATTGGTGAGATTTGGAAGTTTTATACGAAAATCTGCTGAATATCAATTGGCAGCAGATCGTGATGTGGTGTATCGGCGGCGTGCTGATCTTTCTGGCGATCAAGAAAGAGATGGAGCCGACCCTGTTGCTGCCAATCGGATTTGGTGCAATTTTAGTCAATTTGCCCATGTCCGGTGCGAAAGAGACCATCGACTATCTGTTTGACATCGGTATCAACAGCAATGAACTGATGCCGCTGATTCTGTTTATCGGCATCGGCGCCATGATTGACTTTGAACCGCTGCTGACCAATCCGAAACTGATGCTGTTCGGCGCGGCAGCCCAGTTTGGTATCTTCTTCACACTATGTATGGCTTCTCTGTTTGGATTTGACCTGCGCGACGCAGCTTCAGTGGCAATCATCGGCGCAGCCGATGGCCCTACATCAATTTTTGTCGCTAATACGCTGGGATCCAGTTATACTGCTGCGATCATGGTTGCCGCCTATTCTTATATGGCGTTGGTGCCGATCATTCAACCGCCGGTCATCAAACTGATTACTACCAAAAAAGAACGCTTGATCCGCATGAAAAATACAAACCGCAAGGTTTCCAAAACTACAAAAATCCTGTTCCCCATCCTGGTAACGGTGATTGTGGGTATTGTAGCGCCCAAGTCGGTAGCGTTGATTGGCTTTTTGATGTTCGGCAACCTGATCCGGGAATGCGGCGTGCTCAATTCTTTGTCTGAAACGGCGCAAAATGTGCTGGCCAATCTGATTACCATTTTCTTAGGCATCACCATTGCCGCGCGTATGACCGCCGAAGAATTTTTACGTCCCACGACCCTGTTAATTTTGGCGCTGGGCCTGGTCGCATTTATCTTCGATACCTTTGGCGGTGTGCTGCTGGCAAAGCTGATGAATCTGTTCTGCAAAAACAAAATTAACCCGATGATCGGCGCATCCGGCATTTCAGCGTTCCCGATGTCTGCTCGTGTTGTGCATAAACTCGGGCGCGAAGAAGATGAACAAAACTTTTTGCTGATGCATGCAGTCGGTGTCAATGTCTCCGGTCAGATCGCTTCGGTCATTGCCGGTGGTTTGATTCTCGGCTTTGTAGGTTAAGGAGGCTGTCCTATGGAAATCAATTTTGACGCTTTTTTGAATTCTCTGCCGATTATGGGCAAAGGAATGCTCGGGATTTTTATCGTCACCATTGTGATTTTAGCCGCGATTTATCTGCTGAACACCATTACCGGCGCTTTATCAGATATCAAGCAGGCAAAAAAAG
>CALWVA010000024.1 GCA_944384875.1 uncultured Clostridia bacterium | reverse complement strand
CTACTTTACTTTATCACAGGTCTCGCCTATTCGCTTCTCTTTTTTATCTTTTGTCACACATCATTGTAACACCTACATGTTCGTTGTATTGAAAAGACAGAAAGTGATAGCATTTTTCATATAGGGTATGCTATAATAAATCAGTATGATAGAAAGACGGAGGAAATTTATGGATCAGGTAAAGATAGAGACGCTGTGTGATGGCGTAGAGGGATGTTTTATTGCTGCAAAGCATTTCAAAACGTTTCGGATCAGCATTTCATTTTTTGTACCGATGCGGCGGGAGACAGCCGCGGCAAATGCATTGCTGACGGGGATTTTGACCCGGGCGTCTGCAGAATATCCGGATTTCACTGCGGTTAACGCACGGCTACATGAGCTATATGGGGCATCCATATATGGCAGTGTTTCCAAATTTGGAGATTTGCAGCGGGTGAAATTTGTAATTTCGGCGTTGGATGACCGATATACGTTGCAGCAGGAGCAGATTTCAAAACAGGCGGCGGAAATGCTATTGTCGATGTTGTTTGCGCCCCCGCTGGAGGATGGACTGTTTCGCCAGGCTGACTTTGAGCGGGAAAAGCGGCTGCTGATTGAAAATATTCAAAGCGAGCTGAATGAAAAGCGCAGTTATGCAATTGCCAGGACAGAGAGTATTATATGTGCCGGCGAGCCATATGGCATCCCCAAATACGGTATGTTGGAGGATGCACAGGCGCTGACCAACCAGCAGGCGGTGCAGGCCTGGCAGACGCTGCTTGCGCAGGCATTTGTCCGTATTAACGTCGTGGCGGCGGCAGCACCGCAGGCTGTATATGAGCAGGTTCAACAGCAGTTTGCCGGGATTCAACGACAGGTTTTACCGGTCACGCCATATGCGCCGCATCGCAAAAACGCGCAGCTCAAAGAGCAGACAGAGACGATGGATGTGACCCAGGATAAGCTTTGTATGGCTTATTGTATGGATGTGTCTTCAGATTTCCAGAGCCGGATCACAGCGCGCATCATGGCAGATGTGCTGGGCGGGGGCCCTTATTCGCTGTGTTTTCAGAATGTGCGGGAAAAGCAGAGCCTCTGTTATTATTGCGCGGCACGGGCCAACACACAAAAAAATATTGTTTTGATCGATAGTGGTGTTTTACCGCAGAACAGCTTACAGGCGCAGCAGGCAATTGCACAGCAGGTCCAGCTTTTGCAGGACGGGGCGTTTACCGACGAGATGTTACAGGCGTCTAAGATGGCGATCGCTGACTATATGCGCACGCTACAGGATTCGCCGGAGCTGATCGACGCCTGGTATGGCAACATGGTGTTTGAAGCACCGGATATAACGTTATCAGCGTATACGGACGCTGTATGGAAGGTATCCAGACAGCAGGTGATTCAGTTGGCAAAAACGCTGGAATTAGATACGGTATATCAACTGCGCGGGGTCCAAAAGGAGGCGGAATAATGAAAACAATTGTTGAAAACCGGGATTTAAATGAACAATGCGCTGTTTATACGCATAAGTCGGGCTTGAAGGTGTATGTGCAGGAGAAACCTTTGTATTCATCGGCGTATGCGATTTTTGGGACTCGATATGGGTCGATTGACACGACCTTTAAAACAGATAAAGACGCAGATTTTATTACGGTTCCGGCGGGAATCGCGCACTATCTGGAGCATAAGCTGTTTGAAAGCGAAGATGGAGACGCATTTACGCGTTATGCAAAAACCGGTGCGATGGCCAATGCGTTTACTTCTTTTGATCGGACCTGCTATCTGTTTTCCTGTTCTTCTCATTTTGAAGAATCGTTCCGGATTTTGCTGGACTTTGTGCAGCATCCGTTTTTTACCGAAGAAACGGTGCAAAAAGAGCAGGGGATTATCGGTCAGGAAATCAATATGTATGACGATTCGGCCCCCTGGCGGGTATTGTTTAATCTGTTGGGAGCACTGTATCATAAGCACCCAGTAAAAATCGATATTGCCGGCACGGTGGAATCTATTGCCAAAATTAATGCGCCGTTATTATATGACTGTTATAATACCTTTTATAATCTGAACAATATGTTTATTTGCGTAGCGGGCAATGTGCAGGCAGAGCGGGTGTTTGCGCTGACAGATGAGCTGTTAAAAGATTGTGAGCCGGTTGAGATCATCCGTGCAGATGTAAATGAGCCATATGAAATTGTGAAAAACCGGGTGGAGATCTCGCTGCCGGTGGCGGTACCGCTGTTTGCCATCGGTTATAAGGAGGCGTGCGAGCGGCCGCAGAAAACGGTATTGCAGCGCGTGTGTACCGAGTTGGTGATGAAAATGCTGCTTGGCAACGATACACCGCTGTATAAAGATTTGTTCGGCAGCGGATTGATCAATGAAAATTTCGGCGCTGAATATTTTATCGGCCATGGATATGCAAGTATCATTATTGAGGGAGAGTCTAATCAACCTGAACGTGTTTATGAGGCGATCAACCGGGAAATTGAGCGCCAGCGCAGTCAAGGATTAGACAAAACTGCTTTTGAACGCGCAAAAAAATCGATGTATGGCGGTTATGTCAGCAACTATAACAATGTGGAAGATACCGTCATGTCGATGGTAAACGCAGCTTTTTTGCAGGAGGGCGTATTTGATCAGTACAACTGCATCAAACAGGTCACCTATGAACAGGTTTGTGCGCGGTTTGACGAGATCTTTGATGTGAATAACAGCGCGTTATCTGTCGTCTGGGGGAAGCAGGAGGCGCGATGATGGAAAATACGATCACAATTTTCGGTATTACGGTGACAATTGACCGGGTGGCTTTTACCATTCCGGGCGTTAACTGGGAGATTTACTGGTATGGAATTATTATCACCGTTGGATTTGTGCTGGCTGTTGTATATGGTATGAAACGGTGTAAAGTGTTCGGGATTCATCCGGATCGGATGCTGGATGTAATTTTGGTAACTGCGCCGGCGGCGATTTTATGCGCGCGGCTGTATTATGTGCTGTTTGAAGGTATGCCGATCACAGAGTTTTTCGACATTCACAATGGCGGGCTGGCAATTTTAGGCGGTGTGATCGGCGCCGCCGTAGTCGGCGCTGTGATGTGCAAGGTGCGCAAGGTCAATATTCTTTCAGCGCTGGATATCGCAGCGCTGGGTTTTTTGATCGGGCAGGGTATTGGCCGTTGGGGTAATTTTGTAAATCAGGAGGCATATGGTACATATACCGGAAGCGACTGGTTTGGCATGACCGGCGGACGCATCTCGCAGGAGATGGGAGACAGTCTGGTCCATCCCTGCTTTTTATATGAGTCGGTTTGGTGTTTGCTGGGCTTTTTGATTTTGCATCTGATTTCGAAAAAACGCAAGTGGAATGGTGAAATTGCCACACTGTATCTGATCTGGTATGGTTTTGGACGCTTTTTTATCGAAGGGCTGCGTACTGATTCGCTGTATATCGGCAGCAGTAATCTCCGGGTTTCTCAACTGCTGTCGGCGATGATGGTTATTGCGGGGATTGTACTGTTGCTCATTGGGCTTGCGCGCTATCGAAACAAAAAGATCGATGCGACCTATGTGCCGCTGTTTGATGAGGAACAGGAACAGATTCGGTCGGCGGAACAGTTGGCGGAATTGGAACAGCAGCGAAAGGAACAGCAAAAGGATGGCATGCCGCCGGAGGCGGTGCAACCGGCTGTTCGGCAGGAGGACGCAACAACGGAATCGGTGCATCTGGAAGCGCAGCAGGATGCGGATTTAAAGGCGCAGCTACCGGCGGAGCCATCTTGTGACGAAGCGGTAGCGGAGGAGTCCTCGTTTAGCAGGCAGCAACAGGAATACCAAAAACAAAAACAGGCGGGACAGCCGCAGGATCAGCCGGAAAGGCAGAAAGGCAAGGAGGAGCAGACAAATGGCGACAATCATTGATGGAAAACTGGTATCGGCGAAAGTCCGGCAGGAGGTAGCACAGCAGACGGCCGTGTTAAAAGAACGGGGTGTTACGCCGGGCCTGGCGGTAATTATTGTAGGTGATGACCCAGCATCAAGAGTTTATGTAAACAACAAAAAGAAGGCCTGCGCTGATGTGGGCTTTTACTCGGAAGAGTATGCAATGCCGGCAGATACAACAATGGATCAGTTGCTAGAAGTAATTGATATGTTAAATGAAAGACCGGATATTGACGGGATTTTATGTCAACTTCCGCTGCCAAAACATCTGGATGAAAAAGTGGTGATTGACCGCATCGACAGCACCAAGGATGTGGATGCGTTTAGCCCGGTAAACGTGGGCAAGATTATGATTGGCGATTATGATTTTCTGCCCTGTACGCCTGCTGGTGTGATGGAGCTGTTGGCGCATTATGGGATCAGCGCCGAAGGAAAGCGTTGCGTCGTAATCGGCCGTTCGAATATTGTTGGAAAACCGATGGGAATGTTGTTGCTGCATCAAAATGGTACGGTGACCATTTGCCACAGCCGAACCAAAGAGTTGGCGGAAATCTGCCGATCGGCGGATATTCTGGTAGCGGCGGTCGGTCGGGCAAATTTTGTGACGGCAGATATGGTAAAAGACGGCGCGGTAGTGATCGACGTCGGAATGAACCGGCTCAATGGGAAACTGTGCGGCGATGTGCAGTTTGATACAGTCAGTCAGAAAGCAAGCTATATTACGCCGGTGCCGGGTGGCGTAGGGCCGATGACAATTGGAATGTTGATGAAAAATACGTTAAAGGCCGCGAAGCTGCATCACGGGATTGAGGATTGATGCAGAAAACGTTATACGTATCGGATCTGGATGGGACGCTGCTGCAACCGGATGCGCAGCTATCGGCTTATACGGTACAGACGTTGAATCATCTGCTGGAACAGGGGTTGTGGTTCACTGTGGCGTCCGCCCGTTCGATTTTATCGGCCAGAGGCATATTAGACGCGCTGAATCTATCGCTTCCCGGCATTTATATGAACGGTGTACTGCTTTGCAACCCGAAAACCGAGGTGGTTCTGGATTATGCTGCGTTGTCGCCGGATACCGCCCGGCAGTTGGTAGATGCATTTGAAAGCTGCGGCCGGCCGCCGTTTCTGTTTTCTTTTGAAGGAACCCGAGTCCCCGGTGGCTATAGTGGAAAAATTTCGGTGCAGGTTCGGAAACTGCTCAATGCGCAGGATCAGGCTTTTTATCAGGAACGCCGGAAAAAATATTCCTCCTTTGAAGTGGGCGGTACATATCGTTATCAGCGGCCGATCTATGTCAATGGAGCAGGTGATCAGTCTGTTATGCAAAAAATTTATGAGAAGGCATCTGCTATCCCGAATGTGCATTGTGAACTTTATCTGGATGTTTATACCGGGCAGTGGATGCTCGAATGTCATCATGCGGCCGGCAGCAAGGCGGCCAGGGCATTGGAACTCAAGCGGCGATTGGGTGCTGATCGGCTGGTGGCGTTTGGCGATCAGTTAAACGATATTGAAATGTTACGGGCGGCAGATGTGGCGGTAGCTGTTGAAAATGCGAGTCCGAAAGTGTGTGATTGTGCAGACATTGTTATTGACAGGAATGTACAGGATGGTGTTGCAAAATATCTGGAACAGCAGACGGGCAGTTTTCGGGCAGAATAAAAAAAGGTGTATTGTGATCAATGTGCGGTTCATCAGCGGTGAATCGTACATTTTTATTTAGTGCATTTACATGTTATGGGAAACACATTGAAAAATGCTTAAAACTAGTATTACATTGCTATAATAATCAAATAATATGGATCATATATTTTTTCAGGATTATGAGGGGTTTGCAGAAATTCGTCAAAGATTAAAAGAAGGTTGATGGTTTTATGCGGGATATAAATCCGGATTTTGATATTTTCGAAAATGATTTTTTAGAAGATTTCAATACTTCTAAACGGGCTTTGTGTACACCGAGCCAGTTTGCGCGACATAATCTGGCCTATGTGCAGGAAATTGGGTGGCTGCAATGCACCAGTGCGCATTGGAATGCCCGAATATTTTAATCTCTTTTTTTGTGGTGCGATCCGATGATTACAATGTGACAAGGACGCTGTGCCGTCCTCGAAAAACAGAAAATAACAGTGAAAATCTGATTTAAAGTAAGATTTGATAGAGGTTTTTGTTAATTACACTGAAAATGGTGAAAAAAACCTTGACATTCCATCTATTTGGACGTATAGTAGTTGTGCACGATTTTTGCATCTGTGCTAACGCCTTTATTCAAAAAATTGAATAAACTTTCAAATATTCAGCGTAGATGTTGAATATTTTCACAACACGCAGTTCTTAACAGGAACCGTGAAAGGGCGGCGTCGCCTTTTCTGTGAAACCGTATGCTGCAGTCGGAACAGTTCCGATTTGTAAAAAACTCTTTGCGGGGGCTGCGGTTAGCGTGGGGTGGGTTCGCGCAGAGCTGTTTCATCGGCTATACGCGGTCTTTTGCCGCAAAGGGGGATGCAAAATGGAAAATGAAGAACTTATCAGTCTGAAGAACATCGTTGTAGAGTTCGATGGCGAGCGGATCATTGACAACCTGAATTTGACGATTAAAGATCGGGAATTTGTCACGCTGCTTGGGCCATCTGGCTGCGGGAAAACCACCACACTGCGGATTATTGCAGGGTTTGTGGAACCGCAGGCGGGCGATGTTCTTTTTGAATGCAAAAAAATCAATGGGGTGCCGCCGTATAAACGGCCGGTTAATACCATCTTTCAGCGATATGCGCTGTTTCCGCATCTGAATGTGTATGAAAATATAGCGTTCGGGCTGCGGGTGCATAAAGTGCCGAATACTGAAATTCGCCAACGCGTAAGCGAGATGCTGAGTCTGGTGAATTTACAGGGGTTTGAGAAACGCGATGTTTCCAAATTGTCCGGTGGGCAGCAGCAGCGGGTGGCGATTGCCCGGGCGGTGATCAACCGGCCGAAGGTCTTGTTGCTGGACGAACCGCTGGCGGCGCTGGACCTGAAACTGCGGCAGAGTATGCAGCTGGAATTGAAAAATATCCAGAAAAGTCTGGGGATTACTTTCGTTTATGTGACCCACGATCAGGAAGAAGCGTTATCGATGTCGGATACCATCGTGGTGATGAACAACGGTAAGATTCAGCAGATCGGCTCGCCGATCGATATTTATAACGAACCGCAAAATGCTTTTGTTGCAGATTTCATCGGAGAGTCTAATATTATAAATGGTGTGATGCTGTCGGATTATCATGTTCGGTTTGCCGGCGTGGATTTTGACTGTGTGGACAAAGGCTTTGCGCTGGAAGAACCGGTGGATGTAGTGATTCGGCCGGAGGATATCAAGATTGTAGAGCCTGAAAAAGGTCAATTGGTTTTTACGGTAGAAAGCTGTATTTTCAAAGGCGTTCATTATGAAATGATTATGGACTGTGACGGATTTAAATGGATGGTACATTCCACTAAGTTTGAACAGGTCGGCGACCGGGTAGGGATGTTGATTTATCCCGATGATATCCATATCATGAAAAAGTCTGATGTGCCGGTGTATACTGATGGCGGAGAGGGGGATCGTCGTTGAAAAAACGGGCGGCTCTTCCTTATATCGTCTGGATGCTGGTGTTTACGATTGTGCCGATGATTATGGTGGTGTATTTTGCATTTACCACTAAAGATGGTGCTTTTACGCTGGAAAATCTGATACAGGTTAAAGAATATGCCGGGACATTTTGGGAATCCATCAAGCTGGGGGCAGTATCTACGCTGCTCTGTTTACTTTTAGGTTATCCAATGGCGGCGATCATGGCCCGTTCAAAGGCACATGTGCAGCGGACCTTGGTGTTGCTGTGTATGATGCCGATGTGGATGAATTTTCTGCTGCGCACCTATGCGTGGATGACTATTTTGGAGAATAACGGGCTGCTCAACAGCTTGTTGCAGCTGATCGGGCTGCCGAAGCTTCAGATGATTAACACCTCCGGCGCCATTGTGTTGGGTATGGTTTACAATTTCCTGCCGTTTATGATTATTCCGATTTACACAGTGATGGTTAAATTGGATACCCGGCTGGTGGAGGCGGCGCAGGACCTGGGTTGTAATTGGCTCGGTGTGTTTCGGCGTGTGATTTTTCCGCTGTCTGTTCCGGGAATTATTTCGGGGATTACAATGGTGTTTGTGCCTGCTGCGTCGACGTTTATTATTTCAAAACTGCTGGGCGGCGGAACAATGCTGATTGGCGATATTATTGAATTGCAGATTACAGGCGGCGCCAATAACCTGAATTTGGGGGCAGCGATGTCGCTGGTGCTGATGATCATCGTATTGATCACGATGATGGTGATGAACGTGTTCGGCGATCGGGAAGGTGAGGTGGCGTTGACATGAAGCTGCTTTCCAGGATCTATACTGTGTTGATTTTTGTGTTTTTGTATGCGCCGATTGTGGTTTTGATTGTGTTTTCTTTTAATGAGTCCAAAAGTCGGGCGATGTTTACCGGATTTACGCTGAAGTGGTATGCAGAACTGTTTCGGGATGATGTGATTCTAAACGCGTTGGCCAATACTGCGATCGTCGCAGTGATCTCCGCACTGCTGGCAACATTGATTGGGACGGCGGCCGCGATCGGCATTCATGCCATGAACAACAAGTTGAAAAATGTGATGATGACCGTTAACAATATCCCGATGGTGAACCCCGAAATTGTTACAGGCGTATCTTTGAGCCTGCTGTTTGTATTTGGGATTCAATTATTCCAGAAGCTGGGTGTGGATGCATCGCTGAATATGGTGACATTGGTCATTGCACATGTGACTTTTAATATTCCCTATGTGTTGCTGTCGGTTTATCCGAAACTCAGGCAAATGAATCCATACAGCTATGAGGCGGCTCTGGATCTGGGATGTACACCGTTCCAGGCAGTATACAAAGTGATTATGCCTGAAATTGTGCCGGGTGTGATCACCGGCTGCATCATGGCGTTTACGTTATCGTTGGACGATTTTGTTATCAGCTATTTTACCTCCGGGCCAACGTCTCAAACGTTGCCGCTGGTGATTTACGCAATGACGAAAAAACGGATCAGTCCCAAGATCAACGCACTGTCCGCACTGCTGTTTGCAACGGTATTGATCTTACTGTTGATCGTGAACATCCGACAAATGCGGGATTCTTCTAAAAATGAACCTAAGAAAGAGAGGTCTTTTGCACAATGAGCAAGAAAATATTAAGTGTGGTTTTAAGTGTCGTATTACTGGCGGTATTACCGCTGTCGTTGGCTTCCTGCGGGGAAGCAAACCCCAATCAGGTAACGCTGAATGTGTTTAACTGGGGAGAATATATTTCAAACGGGGAAGACGGCTCGCTGGATGTAATCGCTGAATTTGAAAAGCAGACCGGTATTAAAGTCAATTATACCACCTTTGAAACCAATGAAGCGTTGTATAACAAAATGAAAACCGGTGGCGTGAGCTACGATGTGATTATTCCGTCAGATTATATGATTGGTAAAATGATTCAGGAGGATATGCTGGAAAAGCTGGATTTTTCCAACATTCCGAATTATGAGCTGATTGACGACCGGTTTAAATCCAGTGAAGTGGCACCTTATGATCCGGAAGGGGCTTATTCGGTTCCCTATACATGGGGTCGGGTCGGTTTGATTTATAATACAAAATACGTGACAGAACCGGTGAATTCCTGGAATATTTTATGGGATGAAACCTATAAAAATCAGATTTTAATGTTTGATAATTCACGCGACGCGTTCGGAATTGCACAATTTTTATTGGGGCAGTCGGTGAATACTGAAGATACCGCAGAACTGGAGCAAGCAGCAGCTTTGCTGCAACAGCAGTCAGTGGTTTCACCGGTGTATGCAATGGATCAGATTTTAGAGAAGATGCCCAGTGAAGACGCTTATATTGCGCCATATTATGTGGGCGATTGTCTGACCATGTGTGATGAAAACGAAGATTTGACCTTTACTGTGCCGCAGGAGGGGACCAATTTGTTTTTGGATGCAATGTGCATCCCCAAAGGAACCAAACACAAGAAAGAGGCGGAGCAGTTTATCAATTTCATGTGTTCTACAGAAGTCGCTTATGCGAATATCGAATATATTGCTTATTCGTCTCCACAGGTCGAGGCGGCGGCGCAGCATAAGGAATATCTTGTACAGGAATATGGCGATGAGATCGCGCAGGCGATTTATCCTGAGGATCTTTCGAATACACAGATGTTTCTGACATTATCGGAAGAGGCAAATCAGACAATGACCGATCTGTGGGTTAAAGTGAAAACAGCAAACTGATTGGTTATTTGATGCATCGAAATGGAGCGTTGTTGCAATGATACAGGCGGTGCTTTTTGATCTGGACGGGACACTGCTGAATACGCTGGATGACCTTGCCGATTCGATGAACGATACGTTGCGTCAGCAGGGTTATCCTGTACATCCGGTAGAGCAGTATAAATATATGGTTGGAAATGGAATGCGGATGTTGGCGGTGCGGGCGTTGCCGGCGCAATGCCGGGATGATCAGCGTGTGCAGCAGCTGTTAGAGAGGTTTATGCAGCGATATAGCCGGCATGCGTTGGATAAGACCAGGCCCTATGACGGCGTTTTGGAGACGCTGGCTGCTCTCAAACAGCGCAAAATCCGTATGGCGGTGATTACAAATAAGGCGCATGCAGCGGCACAAATCGTTTTATCGCGTTATTTTGAAAATTGTTTTGATGTGGTTTTTGGTCAGAAGGAGGGTATTCCGACCAAGCCTGATCCGCAAAGTACCAAGCTGGTATTGGCACAACTGGGCGTATCACCGGCCCATTCTTTGTTTGTGGGTGACTCCAGTGTGGATATGCAGACGGCGCAGAACGCCGGTGTTGTGGCTGTTGGTGCTTTATGGGGATTTCGCACAAAACAGGAGCTTTTGGAAAACGGTGCCGCATATGTATTGCAGCGCCCGGAGCAGTTATTGCGCCTGATTGAGGATTTCTGATAAAAACAGCGGAGTTTTTCTGCTGTTTTTATCTTTTTTATATAAAAATAAACTGAGGTGTTGACATTGAAATAGATGTATGTTAAAATTTTAACAAACGCAGGACAGAGGGCGTTTGCCATCTGTGGGCTGCTGTGTTAGTGAACTTTATACCAATAAAGGAGCGAAATGAAGTATGCAGGATCAGAACAAGTATGAGATCGTAGACAGCGTTGAGAAGCTGGAAGCTGCGCTTGCAAAACTGAAGGAAGCGCAGAAGGTTTATGCTACCTATACGCAGGAACAGGTAGATAAAATCTTTTTTGAGGCTGCTATGGCGGCTAATAAACAGCGAATCCCGCTGGCAAAAATGGCGGTTGAAGAAACCGGCATGGGCGTGGTGGAGGATAAGGTCATTAAAAACCATTATGCAGCCGAATATATTTATAATAAATATAAAGATACCAAAACCTGCGGTGTGATTGAATATGATCCGTCGTTTGGTACGGCGAAAATTGCTGAGCCGGTTGGAGTCATCGGTGCGGTAATTCCGACTACCAATCCGACTTCTACGGCAATTTTTAAGACCCTGATCGCATTGAAAACCCGTAACGGCATTATTATCAGCCCGCATCCGAGAGCTAAAAAAAGCACAATTGCTGCTGCTAAGGTTGTATTGGAAGCAGCGGTTAAAGCCGGGGCGCCTGAGGGTATTATTGGTTGGATTGATATTCCCAGCCTGGATTTGACCAATCTGCTGATGAAAGAATCTGATATTATTTTGGCGACCGGTGGCCCCGGCATGGTCAAAGCAGCTTACTCCAGCGGCAAGCCGGCGTTGGGCGTTGGCGCGGGTAATACGCCGGCGATTATCGATGATACGGCGGATATTTTGCTGGCGGTCAACTCGATTATCCATTCCAAGACTTTTGATAACGGTATGATCTGCGCATCTGAGCAGTCGGTGATCGTTTTGGATAAAGTCTATAATAAGGTGAAAAAGGAGTTTGCCGACAGAGGCTGTTATTTCCTGAAGAAAGACGAGATCGACAAGGTCAGAAAGACCATGATTATCAACGGCGCGTTGAATGCAAAGATCGTTGGTCAGAAGCCGGTGACGATTGCCGAACTGGCAGGCGTGAAAGTGCCGGAGGATACGAAAATCCTGATTGGTGAAGTAGAAAGCGTGGATATTTCCGAGGAGTTCGCGCATGAAAAGTTGTCTCCGGTTTTGGCAATGTATAAGGCTAAGAACTTTGACGACGCGATGGATAAAGCTGAGCATCTGATCGCCGACGGCGGTTACGGACATACTTCTTCGGTATATTTGAATGCGGTAACAGAACGGGAGAAAATTGAAAAATTCGGTGAACGAATGAAGACCTGCCGGATTCTTGTAAATACACCTTCTTCTCAGGGCGGTATTGGTGATCTGTATAACTTCAAACTGGCGCCTTCTCTAACACTGGGCTGCGGTTCCTGGGGCGGTAATTCCGTTTCAGAGAATGTGGGCGTCAAACATTTGCTGAACATCAAAACCGTCGCCGAGAGGAGAGAGAATATGCTGTGGTTCAGAGCGCCGCAAAAGGTGTATATGAAGAAGGGCTGCCTGCCGGTAGCGTTGGATGAGCTCAAACACGTAATGAACAAGAAAAAGGTATTTATCGTTACCGACGAATTCCTGTATAAAAACGGTTATACCAAGTGTATCACCGACAAGTTGGATGAGATGGGCATTGTACATACCACATTCTTTAATGTAGCGCCTGATCCGACACTGGCTTGTGCAAAAGAGGGAACCAAGGCGATGGTCGCCTTTGAGCCGGATTGTATTATCGCTGTCGGTGGCGGTTCTGCAATGGATGCCGGTAAGATCATGTGGGTATTGTATGAGCATCCGGAAGTAAACTTCCTGGATCTGGCGATGCGGTTTATGGATATCCGCAAGAGAGTATACACCTTCCCAAAAATGGGAGAAAAGGCCTATTTCATTGCGGTGCCGACCTCTTCCGGTACTGGTTCCGAGGTAACGCCTTTTGCGGTTATTACCGATGAAACCACCGGTACCAAATATCCGCTGGCAGACTATGAGCTGATGCCGAATATGGCGATCATCGATGCGGATCTGATGATGACGCAGCCAAAAGGGCTGACGGCCGCTTCGGGTATCGATGCGCTGACCCATGCGCTGGAAGCGTATGCTGCAATGCTGGCTACTGATTTTACCGATGGTTTGGCGCTGAAGGCTGTCAAGTTGATTTTTGAATATCTGCCGCGCTGCTATGACAACGGCCCGCATGATCCGGTGGCTCGGGAAAAGATGGCCAACGCTTCTACAATGGCCGGTATGGCGTTTGCCAATGCGTTTTTGGGTGTTTGCCACTCCATGGCGCATAAATTGGGGGCGTTCCATCATCTGCCGCACGGCATCGCCAACGCGCTGATGATTGACGAGGTGCTGCGGTTCAATGCCAGTGAAGTACCGGCAAAAATGGGAACTTTCCCGCAGTATGATCATCCGAAGACGCTGGAGCGTTATGCCGAGGTGGCGGATTATCTGAAGATCAAGGGCAAAGACGACCATGAGAAGCTGGAAAATCTGATTAAGGCGATTGACGAACTGAAAGAAAAAGTAGGTATCAAAAAGACCATTAAAGATTATGGCGTTGATGAAAAAGACTTCCTTGACAGGCTGGATGATATGGTGGAGCAGGCGTTTGACGATCAGTGCACCGGCGCCAATCCCCGCTATCCGCTGATGAGCGAGATCAAACAGATGTATTTGAACGCATATTACGGTAAATAAGGGAGGAACGAATCATGAAAAATTTGAAGGTTATTGCAGTCAGAACGTCCAAGACCATTTATCGGGACGGCGATAAAGTCATTAAGGTATTTGATGAGGACTTCTCCAAGGCCGATGTGTTGAATGAAGCGCTCAATCAGGCGCGGGTGGAGGAAACCGGCCTGCATATTCCGAAAATCATCGAGGTCACAAAAATAGATGGAAAATGGGCGATCATTTCGGAGTATATCAGCGGTAAGACGCTGGCGCAGTTGATGGAGGAAAATCCGCAGAAGACAGATGAATATATTGAATTGTTGGTCAATTTGCAGTTGGAGATGCATAGCAAAAAAGCGCCGCTGCTTAATAAGCTGAAGGATAAAATGAACCGTAAAATCAGTGAATCTACGCTGGATGCGACTACCCGGTATGAGCTGCATGCCCGTCTGGAAGGTATGCCCAAACATAATAAGGTGTGCCACGGCGATTTCAACCCCAGCAATATCATTATTTCTGAAAACAATACTCCCTATATCATCGACTGGTCACACGCCACGCAGGGCAACGCATCTGCAGACGCGGCCAGAACGTATCTGCTGTTCTGCCTGTCGGGGAATGAAGATCTGGCGAATCAATATCTGGATCTGTTCTGCAAGAAGAGCGACACAGCAAAGCAATATGTGCAGCAGTGGCTGCCAATTGTAGCGGCGTCGCAGTTGGTGAAGGGCAAGCCCGAGGAAAAAGAATTCCTGATGCGTTGGACGGATATCGCTGACTACGAATAAAAGGAGGCTTCTTCAGTAATGAAAATTACGGTATGTATCGGAAGCTCCTGCCATTTGAAGGGTTCGCGGCAGGTGGTGGAACAACTACAGCAGCTGATCGCACAGTATAACTTGAAAGATCAGATTGAACTTTCTGGCAAATTCTGTATAGGAAATTGTGTGAACGGTGTATGTGTCACAGTGGATGAACAGCTATTTTCGGTGCAGCCGGATAATACCGAAGAATTCTTTCACAATCATGTATTGCCGGCGTTTCAATCATGATAATCCGTTTCGGAAGAAAGGATGGATCAAACGATGTTGCAACCCGGTATAAAAGGGCAGGCAACGTTGACCGTTTGTGACGGCAATACTGCAAAAACGATGGGCAGCGGGTCGCTGGAGGTTCTGGCGACCCCTGCCATGGTTGCGTTAATGGAACAAGCGGCGGCGCAGAGCGTTTCGCTCTGTCTGGATGAAGGACAGACTACGGTGGGTACGGCGATACAGATTCAGCATCTGTCGGCGACACCGGTCGGAATGGATGTTACAGCCGAGAGTGAATTGTTGCAGCTCGATGGCCGCAAATTGTTGTTCAGCGTATCTGCATTCGATGAAAAAGGGTTGATTGGACAGGGAACCCATGAACGGTTTGTCGTAGATGCTGCGCGTTTTATGACTAAGGCTGCCAGCAAACGTTCTTAAACTATGCGGGAGGCGTTTGATGATGTCTGAATTTATCCAGCTGAAAAAATCCAACTGTAAAAACTGTTATAAATGTATTCGGCACTGCGCGGTCAAGTCAATTGCATTTACAGATGACCGGGCGCATATCATTGATGACGAATGTATTTTGTGTGGGCATTGCTATGTAGTATGTCCACAGGATGCCAAGCAGATTCGCAACGATGTACAGAAGGCTAAAGATCTGATTGCAAAGTATCCGAAGGTGATTGCCAGCATTGCGCCGTCTTTTGTTGCCAATTATAAAGGTGTTTCGATGCCGGCGATGCAGAAGGCGCTGCAGCAGCTCGGTTTTTTTGCTGCGGATGAAACAGCGGTTGGCGCGACCTATGTCAAAACCGAATATGAAAAGCTGGTGGCCGGCGGCGACGGAAATCCGATCATATCTTCCTGCTGTCATACTGTCAATCTGCTGATTCGGAAACATTATCCGGATGCGTTGCCATATCTGGCGAAGGTTGTTTCGCCGATGGCGGCGGATTGTCTGGCGATTAAGCAAAAATATCCCGACGCAAAAACAGTATTTATCGGACCGTGTATTTCAAAAAAGGCCGAGGCGGAACAATATCCGGAACTCGTAGACTGTGTGCTGACTTTTGAGGAACTGACCGGCTGGATGCAGGAGCAGGGTGTGGAGTTTGAGCAAATCCCCGAGGATATTACCAAAACCAAAGCGCGGCTGTTTCCAACTACCGGCGGCATTTTAAAGACGATGCAGTGTGATGCGCCGAATTATACTTACATAAGCATTGATGGAATTGATAACTGTATTCAGGTGTTGCAGGATATTGCCAGGGGGACGATTAAAAACTGTTTTATTGAAATGTCTGCCTGTACAGGAAGCTGTATCGGCGGCCCGGTGATGGAAAAATACCGGCATACGCCGGTAGCGGATTTTATTGCAGTAGAGCATGCTGCGGGACCGGAGCAGTTTGAAATTACGCCGTTGGACGATCAGATGCTGGTTTATGAACAACCGTATATCGGCGTACATAAGCAGATGCCCGGAAAGTTGGAAATTGAAGCGGTTCTGAAGAAAATGGGCAAGGAAAAGCCGGAAGATGAGCTCAATTGCGGAACCTGCGGTTACAATACCTGCCGGGAAAAAGCAATTGCAGTATGTCAGGGCAAGGCCAATATTTCCATGTGCCTGCCGTTTTTAAAAGAGAAAGCGGAATCTTTCTCAGATAATATTATCAAAAATACGCCGAATGGGATCATCGTTCTGAATGAGGCGCTGGAGGTGCAACAGATCAACCGGGCCGCCATGAGAATTTTGAACGTGCGCGCTGCGTCGGATGTTCTGGGTGAGCAGGTTGTTCGGGTGTTGGAGCCGAAGGATTTCTTTGAAGTGTTGGAGAGCGGACACAATATCCACGATAAACGGATGTATCTGGCGGAATATAAAAAATATGTCGAAGAAACGGTAATTTATGATAAAAACTATCGGATCTTGATGTGTATTTTGCGGGATGTAACGGATGAGGAAGCTGAGCGGGAGAGCAAAGAGAAGCTCAGCAGGCAGACGATTGAAATTACCGACAAAGTTGTAGAAAAGCAGATGCGGGTAGTGCAGGAGATTGCCTCGCTGCTGGGAGAGACCACGGCAGAGACAAAAATTGCGCTGACCAAGCTGAAGGAGTCGCTGTCTGATGAATAATCTGTGTACCGACGTTGGCTATCTGAGTGTCAATAAATATGGGGAACAGCTTTGCGGCGATCATATTGAGACGGTCAAACCGGATGATGATTCGATTGTCGTGGTATTGGCAGATGGTATGGGCAGCGGCGTAAAGGCAAACATCTTATCGACGTTGACCTCTAAGATCATTTCGACCATGATGGCTAATTCCATGAGCCTGGAGGATTGTGTATCCACCATCGCGGCAACATTGCCGATTTGCTCCGAGCGTCATGTTGCTTATTCGACGTTTACGATTATGCGGATTACCAATGGCGCGGAAGCAGAGATCATTCAATATGATAATCCGCAGGTGATTTTGCTCCGGGGCGGCAAGCATTTGGAGTTTTCGAAGACTGCTCTTGAGATTGACGGCAAAACCATTTATAAATCCAGATTGTCGCTGGAGGAAAACGATGTGTTTATCGCAACTAGCGACGGCGCGATTCATGCAGGAATTGGGGACGCGCTGAATTTCGGCTGGCAACGGGAGAATATTATTTCGTTTATGGAAACCATCTATGATCCGGGCTTTACGGCGAAAACGCTGTCTACGATGCTATTGGACGAATGCGTTCGATTGTATGGCGGAAAGCCTGGCGACGATACGACGGTTTGTTCGGTTAAGCTGCGCCGCCGGGTGCCAATGAATCTATTGATTGGACCGCCGGCCGATCGTGACGATGTCAACAAGATGTTTTCGCTGTTTTTTGGCAAGGAAGGCAAGCATATTGTTTGCGGCGGCACCACTTCTACGCTGGC
>CALWVA010000023.1 GCA_944384875.1 uncultured Clostridia bacterium | reverse complement strand
GGTAAAATAAAAGCCAATGCCGTCCAGCGAATGCTTTTGGTTTCCTTAAAAATTGTTAAACAGGTTGTTGCACAGGGAAAATGCAACAGTGAAAATGTGATGACACAAAGCGCGGTAGTAACGGTCCATCCATTTTGATACAGCAACATCTTCAATTCAGTCAGATTACGCATTTCTGTCAAATTTCCACTGCACATATAACCCATAATAATAATAGGCACAACGATCTCGTTCGCCGGAAACCCCAATATAAAGCCCATCAGAATGATGCCGTCCAATCCCATAAAACGCCCGACAGGATCCAGAAAATCCGCGCAAATCCGAAGCAGACTGCTGTCGCCGACAAAAATGTTTGCCATACACCAAATCAATAGCCCCGCCGGCGCCGCCACAGAAACCGCCCGGCCCAATACGAAGATCGTCCGATCTAAAATCGAGCGCACAATTACAGATCTAATCTGCGGCCTGCGATAAGGCGGCAGTTCCAGCGCAAAAGAAGACGGCACCCCTTTTAATAGCGTAACAGACAGCACCCTGGAAACCATCAGCGTCATAAACACGCCAAACAAAATCACCCCCAGCAATACAATCGCCGCAAATGCGGATTGTAGCGGCAATACAACAGCGCCGGCCAAAAACATGGTAATAATCGAGATGATCATCGGGAAACGGCCGTTACATGGAACAAAATTATTGGTCAAAATTGCAATCAACCGTTCCCGCGGAGAATCGATAATCCGACAGCCGGTCACCCCACATGCGTTACATCCGAACCCCATACACATTGTAAGAGCCTGCTTTCCATGTGCGCGCGCCTTTTTAAAAAACTGGTCCATGTTAAATGCGATTCTGGGCAGATACCCGGAATCCTCCAACAATGTGAAAAGCGGAAAAAAGATCGCCATCGGCGGCAACATCACTGAAATGACCCAGGCCAGCGTCCGGTACATTCCATAAACCAACAGGCCGGTCAGCCACTCTGGTGCATGCATGGCCGCAAACCAGTCTGCCAATAAATCCTCCAAATAAAACAACCCATCGCTGAGCCACTGAGACGGATAATTAGCGCCGATAATTGTTATAAAGAACACAACGCCCAATAGCAACAGCATTACCGGAATACCGGTTCGTTTAGAAGTCAGTATTTTATCAATTTTCCGATCCCGCAGTGTATAATTTCCATTTTTGATGTATACACACCGCCGGTAAATCTGTTCAGCCCGGTGTACCACCGCTGCCGTCACCAGATCTTTCATTCGATCGTCCGGCAATGCAGTATGTACCTGCTCCAACACCTGTGAAATTTCGGTGTTATCCAGCAGATCAAAGCCCAGATACTCTTTGAGCGACACTCGAAAAGATGCGTCTGCGTCCAACAATCGAATACTGAGCCATCGTCCGTCCAACCGCTGCTGCACCGCCTGTTCTACCAGCGGCAAAAGCCGTTGAACCGCTTGCTCAATCTGTGGATCATAATCCACTTTGATCCTGAAATTTCGTTTTTGTCCGTGTGTAACCGCATCAATCTGACTGATCAACTGTTCCAGTCCTTCTCCGCTTCTGGCGCTGGCTGCCACAACCGGAACGCCCAGCTGCCGCGCCAACTCGTCAATGTCAATCTCGATCCCCTTTTTTCGGGCCTCGTCCATCAGATTCACACAGACAACCACGCGGTCAGTCGTTTCGAGAATTTGTAATACAAGATTCAAATTGCGTTCCAAACATGTCGCATCGGCCACTACAATTACACCGTCATGCCCGCCGAAACAAATAAAATCCCGGGCAACCTCTTCTTCAGCAGAAGATGCCGCCAGCGAGTAAGTTCCCGGCACATCTACTAAAATAAAATCGCGGCCGTTATGCATAAACCGTCCTTGCGCATTGGTAACCGTCTTTCCCGGCCAGTTGCCGGTATGCTGATTCAACCCCGTTAATTCATTGAACACTGTACTTTTCCCAACATTGGGATTTCCGGCCAATGCAAGCACCCGATCATCATCGTGCAGTTTTTTAATCTGCAGCCGGCCAGCATCTCCCACAGTGCCTGTTTGTTGATTATGCAATCCCATAGCGATTACTCCTTCATATGTAAAAGAGGAAAGCGTCGCACTTCCCTCTTTTTGATTGTTCAGCAGCAAACCAGAATGTTTTTTGCATCCTCGGTCCGCAAAGCAATCAGCGCGCCCCGAATAAAATATGCGACCGGGTCGCCAGACGGGCTTTTTTGTACCGCCTCGATCCTGGTACCGTCGACGATCCCCAGATCCAGCATCCGTTTGCGGACGCTGCCGTGCGCATCCAGCCGCACAACCTGGCCGCTGTCGCCGACGTTCAGCTGATCGAGCGAACAAACATGAACCATTTTCTGCTCCATTCCGCCGCTGTTTATGAAATTGATTGTTCTGCTGCCTGGCATCCTGCCCACACAGCGGCAGCGGGCCGAAGCCTCTGCCGGATCTCCGGCTTACAACATGTATCGATCTGATATGCAGATCATTTTTACTGCCTGTATGTTTTTATCAGAAACGCCGATCCCGTAAATCCGATAAAATTCCGTTTTTCGGCTTTCTATGCCTACTATATGCACAACCCCTATGTCGGGTGACGCACCATTTTTGCCCCTGCTCATACTATAATATCGGATAGTATTCTAAAATTCGGAGGTTTGCTATGAACAATCAACGATTTGCAGTGATCGGTGGCGATCTGCGTTATTCTTACCTGTGCGATTTTCTCAGAGCCGACGGCCTCGAAGTATATGCCTCCGGTGTGTTAAACCGCTCCGACTGCTGCTTTGACACAGATAAAATCATACGTGCGAGCGATATCATTCTGTTGCCAATTCCATTATCGCGAGACGGAGAAACGCTGTGGATGCCTCACTGTGAACATACAATCCGGCTTGCCGATATCTTCAACTCCGATTTGGCCGGCAAAACCATTTTCGCCGGTGCCGTATCGGAACCGCTGCTGCAAACGGCGCAAAAATACGATATCAAGCTGGTTGATTTATTAAAAATCGAGGAGCTGACCCTTAAAAACGCCGCATTAACAGCAGAAGGTGCCATATATACCGCGATTAAAAACACGCCCGGCGCTTTATTCCAGGCAAAATGTCTGGTGTTGGGCTTTGGCCGGATTGGCAAATTCCTGGCAGGCGAACTAACCGCACTGTATGCCGATGTAACCGTAGGCGTGCGCAATGTTGCCGAATATAAAACAATCGCCGCGCTGCACTGTACGCCAGATCAGATCTACAACCTGCACCATCTGCAAAGCTACGACTTTGTGTTCAATACCGTTCCCAGCCTGATTTTAAACCGTCCGGCGCTGGAGCAAATCTCTAAAGACTGCCTGCTGATTGACCTTGCCTCAATGCCCGGCGGCATCGATTTTGACGCCGCCAGCGATTTACACCTGAATGTCATTCATGCGCTGTCGCTGCCTGGCAAAATAGCGCCGAAAGCTGCAGCGGCCATGATCCGGAATACTGTCTGCAACTATTTAAAGGAGGAACATTTATGAGTCTTGTTCGGGTGGGATTTGCACTGTGTGGCTCCTTTTGCACCTTTTCACAGGCCATCCCACAGATCCGGGCGCTTGTAAACGATGGAGCCGACGTTATCCCGATCATGTCCCAAAACGCATATGCCACAGACACCAGATTCGGAAAAGCCGGCGATTTCGTGGACGAAGTGGAAGCGTTGTGCGGAAAACATGTCATCCATACCATTGTCCAAGCAGAACCCATCGGCCCGAAAAAGCTGCTGGACATTCTGATTATCGAGCCCTGTACCGGTAATACGCTGGGAAAGCTGGCAAATGGTATCACCGACACCAGCGTCACTATGGCGGCAAAAGCGACGCTGCGCAACAACCGCCCGGTGTTAATCGCGGTTTCCACAAACGACGGCCTGTCGGCCAGCGCCAAAAATATCGGATATCTGCAAAACTGCAAAAACATCTTTTTCGTGCCCTATCGGCAGGACGACTTTGAAAAAAAGCCCATGTCGCTGGTAGCCGATTTCGGCACAACGGTATTAGCCATGCATTCCGCTCTGGAAGGCCGCCAATTACAGCCGATGCTATTGTAACAATCGATGATTTAAAAGGTCGCAATACCGGGTTCCGCTTCGCGGGGCCCGGTATTGTCATATCATATAGAACGCATCATGATAGAGCATTTACATTTTGAATTGCCCAAATAATTTTATTGATTTTATACATGAACCGTCATCACGTTTCATGCATATGTCACAAACGTACCTGTTTTTGGATAGCATTACAAAAAAAGAAGTCGAAAGTTTGAATTGTTTATTAAATTTTACATTTGATTTTATCCACTTTTGCCGCTATAATAAGTAGCAAGCATAGATTGTGATTTACCTTTGTAAAAAGGTAACACTACATTGCCTGATAAAGCGTCTAACGGAGGGATGAATATGGAAAATATAGTGAACCGTATTCTTGAAATTGATAAGCAGGCACGCCAGCTGACGATGAACGCCGAAGACCTGCAGGCAAAAGCAGACGTTGAAATCGCACAGGAAACAAAAAAAATTCAGGCTGATTTTGAAGAGCAGGCCAAACAACAAATTATACACTTAAAAGAACAGGAATCACAGCGAGTTGAAACCAAATTACAGGAAAAAGAAACGCAAACTGACACGCTGCTGGCACAATTGGAACAGGATTATCAGCAGCACGGTGCAGATTGGGTAAAAACGCTGGTTTCTCACGTGTTAAATTGATCGGTTTGCAATCATGAAGAAGGGTGGGGTGCAAGATGTCCTCTGCTTCAACAGCAATATTGGTCAAGTCCCGGGCAAAATTCGGCCGGCGGCTGACCACCAAAGACTATGACGAGCTGTTATCCTGCCGTAATATCCTGGATATTACTAATTTTCTAAAAACAAATACACACTATGGCAGCGTGTTGGAAAATATTCGTGAATCGGCTGTTCACCGTGGCAATCTTGAGTCGCTTCTCAAGCAGAAAATGTATAATGATTTTGCGCGGTTATGCAGCTTTGAGCGATCAATCGGGGAGCATTATTTTGAATACCTGCTGTTACGCTCAGAAATTGATCAGTTATTATTATTTCTGCGTTATTTTACTGCAGGCACCCCGGAAAAATTCATTTTTAATTTGCCGGACTTTTTTAAAAACAGTACTAAATTTGATATTGAAGGTCTGACACAGGCAAAAACCTATGACGATATTTTGCAGGCGATCAAATTTACAAAATACTACAAATTATTGATACCGTTCAAACCGGCCGAGGGTAAAAATCCCGATTTCACCATTATTGAATCCGTATTAGATCGATATATGTACGAATTTACCGATCATATGGTAAACCGATATTTTAAAGGTGAAGAGCGCAAAGAACTGCGGCGTATTTTTGGCATTCAGGGCGAGCTGGACAATATTCGTAAAGCTTACCGTGCAAAGCGCTATTATAACACAGCCGACGATGTCGTAAAGTCTTTGTTTAACAGTGAAGAGATCTATTTAAACCGGCGAACGACCGAACAGATTGTTACCGCTGAAAAATCAGACGATATTTTGGAAATTTTAAATAAAACCCGTTATCGACATTATTTATCCAAATTTGAATATTCCTATATCGATGACCTGGCAAAACGGATTTTATATAATTACTGCCGGCGAAAGATGCATACTTCTAAACATGCCGCGGTTGTGATGGCGTCTGCGATTATGCTTTCTGAAATTGAAATCGAAAACATTACCAATGTTATTGAGGGCAAGCGCTATGAGGTAGATGCTGATACGATCAGGCAACTTCTAATTTTAGACTGACGAGGGGTAAGCAGCATGGCTATTGAAAAAATGAAAATGGTCAGCATCATCGGTAAATACGAAATGCTGGACGATACGATTCAAGCCTACTTGGATTCTGGCTGTTTCCAACCGGAACAGGCGGCGCAGTTTGTCGAAAACATTAAAGGGTTCGCCAATTTAAATGAGGAAAATCCTTTTGCCACCTGGTTGAATCAATTAACAGAAATCCTGCAGTCGGCCAATATTAATCCTGAACCTGTTGCAGACGCCGGCCCAACGCCCTCTAAAGAAATTATCGAGCAGAAGATGCAGAAAATAGACGAGCGCTTGGGATCTCTGCAAAAGCAAAAAGCAAAATTAGGCGAAAATATTGCCACGATCAAAGATACCATAGAAAAGCTTTCACATTTTGAAGAGTTGGATATTGATCTTGGCGATGTGGCTAAATCTCAGTTTATCAAATTCCGGTTTGGCCGGCTGCCTACAGACAGCTATGACAAACTGAAATATTATAAAAGCAATCCTTATGTGCTGTTTTTCCCCTGCTCTACCGAAGGCGATTATTTATGGGGCGCCTATGTTGCACCTGTAGAATCCGCCACCGAAGTCGACAGCATTTTCAGCAGTTTGTTTTTTGAACGCCTGCATTTGCCAGACAGTGTTGGCACACCAGCAGAAGCACGGGCCGCATTAGAGGAACAGCTCAAGACCGCACAGCATCAATATGACGAACTCAGTGAAATTATCGGCGAATTCAACCATTTAAATATGGATGAATATCTGCAGCTGTATACACAGCTTAAACGTTCCTACGATGCCTTTGAAATTCGGAAATATGCAACAAAATACGGCGATTCGTTTATGCTGGTGGGTTGGATTCCGGAAAAAGATATTGATACATTTAAAAAATATATCGACCGGGTAGATGCTATTGAATATTCGTTTGAAAACCCGGAAGACGAAAAAAATGTCCAGCCGCCGATCAAATTGAAAAATCCAAAAGTGTTCAAACCCTTTGAATATTATGTGGAAATGTTTGGCGTACCCGATTACGACGAGATTGATCCGACGCCGTTTATGGCTATTACATATACGCTGCTTTACGGTATTATGTTCGCTGACGTCGGTCAGGGATTGATATTGGCGCTGGCCGGTTTCCTGATGTATAAACTCAAAGGCATGCAGATTGGACGAATCCTGATTCCCTGCGGCATTGCCGGTTCGTTTTTCGGGCTGATCTTCGGCAGTGTATTCGGCTTTGAAAACCTGCTTGACCCGATGTACAGAGCGCTGGGCTTCAGTGAAAAACCAATTGAAATCATGAGCTCCATCAATGAGATTTTGATTTTAGCGGTTGCCATCGGCGTCGTTATGATGATTTTAGCAATAGGTTTAAATATCTTTTGCTGCCTGAAACGAAAACAGCTGGGAGAAGCGCTGGTCAGCGAAAACGGTTTAAGCGGGCTGATCGTCTATATTTCAATTATCGGTTTGATTTTATCTATTTTTCTGGATGCGTTGGCGCCGTTCTCTCTGGTATTTGTGCTGGGTATCGTTATTCCAGCCATTCTGCTGATGTTCAAAGAACCGATTGCATGGCGGTTAGACGGCAAAGGAAAGTTCAAGCGCGAACAGGGCCTTGGCGAATACATGATGCAAAGCTTTTTTGAACTGTTTGAAGCGCTGCTCAGCTATATTACCAATACAGTTTCATTTCTGCGGGTTGGCGCCTTTGTGTTGGTACACTTTGGCATGATGATGGTGTTTTTCACATTAGCCGACATGACCAGCAATCCGGTAATCTATTACCTGATTATTATCCTTGGAAATGTGCTGGTGCTGGTGCTGGAAGGCCTGCTGGTTGGTGTCCAGTCATTGCGTCTTGAATTTTACGAAATGTTCAGCAGATTTTATTCAGGCGACGGTAAACCCTATACGCCTGCTAAAATCGGTGAATATAAGAACCATTAATTTATTTGTAAAACGGAGGAATTTATGATGTTGAATACGATTATCGCTCTTTCTTTCCCGCTGGTTGCGGTAGCGGCTGGCTGTTTTGCCGCCGTCCGGTCGATGAAGCGCACAAAAAACGTACATCGTTCATTTAAGTTCAATTTCTCAACAGTCGGCATTATGCTGGTGCTCTTTATTCTCTTCAGCTTTACCGTTTCCGCCGACACCACAACTGCTGCTGCGGCTACCGGCACCTCGAGCAATATCGGCCTGGGCCTGATTGCAGCCGGCCTTTGTACCGGCCTTGCCGGCATTGGCGGCGGTATTGCGCTGGCCAGCGGCGTTCCTGCTGCAATCGGTGCAGTTTCAGAAGATCCGAAAGCATTCGGTAAATCTCTGATCTTTGTTGCACTGGGCGAAACCATCGCATTGTATGGCGTCGTTATCTCGGTTATGATTCTGTCTAAAATCACTTCGACGCTTTAATGAATAACATTCTAAAAGCTTCTTAAACCAGAAAGGTGGCCGTCTTTTTATGAAATTCCTGCTTATCAGCGATAACCATGATACGCTGGTTGGCATGCGCCTTGCCGGTATCGATGGCGTGATCGTTCATGATGCCGAGGGCGTAGAAGCTGCGTTGCAGCGCGCTAAAGAGGATGAACAAATCGGCATTATTCTGATTACCGAGAAGCTTGTCGGGCTTTGTCCCGAAACAATTTATGACTTAAAGCTTTCTTTCCGCCGTCCGCTGATCGTAGAAATTCCAGATCGGCACACGTCCGCTGGCCGTTCGGCAGGCTCTATTACCAAATACATCAAGGACGCAATCGGCGTAAATCTGGATTAACCCGCGCTGCGGAGATTGGATGATAATTCTATGCTGCAAGATGATCAAAAATACAGTAAATTTGTGGCTGCGATTACCCGGGAGGCCAACGAAACCCGAGAAGCGCTGGAAAAACAGACGCAGGCTTACAAAGATGAAAAACTGAAAAAGGCCCGGCGTACAGCACAGGAGGCATATAACGCCCAGATCAAACGCCAGTCTGCACTGATTCATGAAGATTTTGGACGAACCCTCTCTCAAAAAGAGCTGGAGATACGCAAAAAATTATTTTTAAAGCGGGATGAAATCAAAACCTCTGTTTTTGATCAGGCAAGGCAACAGCTTGTTGCTTTCACTGAAACCGCCGATTATCCATCGTTTCTGACCCGTTGTATGCAGTCTATCCTGACAGAGTTCCCCGATGCACAAAGCGCTGTAGTTTTTCTGCGCTCTTGTGATCTGCAATACAGCGATACCATCTCGCATGCTGTGCAGCTTTCCTGCACCTTCACTGCAGATGATACCATTCAGTTGGGTGGTCTGAAAGTCAAGATCGGCGATATCATCGCAGACGATACGCTGGATACCCGGCTTACCTCTCAATCACAATGGTTCGAAGAACATTCAGGGCTGATTATCAAATAAGCCGAAGGGAGTATGCAATATGGCAGACAATAAAATATTCGGTATAAACGGTCCTGTTGTCACCGTTAAAAATTCCACCGATTTTTCCATGATGGAAATGGTCTATGTGGGCAATGAAAAACTGATCGGCGAAGTGATCGGCATCGACAACGACACGACCACCATTCAGGTTTATGAAGAAACCGCTGGTCTGGCGCCGGGTGAGCCGATCGTTTCTACCGGAAATCCGCTGTCTTTAACACTGGGACCCGGCATTATCAGCAACATTTTTGACGGCATTGAGCGGCCGCTGAAAACTATCGCTGAAAATTCGGGTGATTTTATCCAGCGCGGCAGCGACATTCCGGCATTGGATACTGAAAAATTGTGGGAAGTTACCATAACCGCTAAAGTCGGCGATACGCTGCAAGGTGGTCAGATCTACGCCAGTTGCCCAGAAACGCCGTCTATCACACACTATGTAATGGTTCCACCGCTGCTCAGCGGCACCGTGACCGCCGTTTCTCCCAACGGGCAATATAAAGTCAATGACCAGATCATAGAACTAACCGACAACCAGGGTGTCAAACATGCGCTGACTCTTTGCCAGAAATGGCCGATTCGTAATCCGCGCCCCATACAAAAACGTCTGGAATGCGTAACCCCGTTGATTACCGGTCAGCGCGTCATCGATACCATGCTGCCGATCGCCAAAGGCGGGACCGCAGCGATCCCCGGCGGATTCGGCACCGGAAAAACCATGACCCAACATCAATTGGCCAAATGGTGCGATGCGGATATTATCATTTACGTCGGCTGTGGCGAACGCGGTAATGAAATGACACAGGTGCTGGATGAATTCGGCGACCTGATTGACCCACGCACCGGCAAAAAACTCACTGACCGCACCGTGTTGATTGCCAATACCTCCAATATGCCGGTGGCAGCCCGTGAGGCGTCCATTTACACCGGTATTACGCTGGCTGAATATTATCGCGACATGGGATACGACGTGGCTATGATGGCTGACTCCACCTCCCGGTGGGCCGAAGCGCTTCGGGAAATCTCCGGCCGGTTGGAAGAAATGCCCGCCGAAGAAGGATTCCCGGCATATCTGCCCTCCCGGCTGTCAGAGTTTTACGAGCGCGCCGGCATCGTCGAAACATTATGTGATAAAACCGGTTCTGTCACCGTTATCGGCGCCGTTTCTCCCCAGGGTGCAGACTTTTCGGAGCCCGTCACCCAAAACACCAAACGTTTTACTCGCTGTTTCTGGGCGCTGGATAAAGCACTGGCTTATGCCCGGCATTATCCGGCTATCAACTGGATTTCCAGCTACAGCGAATATGACACCGATCTGGCCCGTTACATGGAAGAACATGTTCATCCTGACTTTATGAAAGCCCGCGGCCAGCTGATTACAATTTTACGTGAAGAAAACAAATTGATGGAAATTGTCAAACTGATCGGTGCCGACGTCCTGCCGGATGATCAGAAACTGACAATTGAAATCGCCCGGGTGATTCGGGTGGGCTTTTTACAACAAAACGCTTATCATAAAGACGACACCTATGTCCCGCTGTTGAAACAATATAAAATGATGGATGTCATTTTATATCTGTATGACAAAGGCCGGGAGCTGGTTTCCAATGGCGTTTCGATTACCAAGCTGGTTGAAAACGGACTGTTTGACAGCCTGGTAAAAATGAAATATGAGGTTGAAAACGACCATCTGGAAAAATTCGATCAATATAAAGAAAACATCGACAAAGCGATCCACGAGATCACCGGTAAATAAAGGAGGCGCGCAAGCAATGGTTATCGAACATCTGGGTTTAAACGCCATCAGCGGCTCGCTGGTGGTTTTGGATCATGTCAAACATGCAACCTTCGAAGAAATGGTTGAACTGCGTCTCGACAATGGTTCCAAACGCATTGGCCGAATCGTGCAGATCGACGGCGAGCGGGTTGTGGTTCAGGTATTTGAAGGCACCAAAGGACTCTCTCTGGTCAACACCGGAACAGTTTTATCCGGCAAACCGATGGAGATGCCGCTGTCGCCTGAAATCCTGGGCAGAATCTTTAATGGCGTTGGCGAACCTGTCGACGGTCTGGGCCATATCTATCCAGAAACCAAACGCAATGTCAACGGCACGCCGATCAATCCGGTCTCCCGGGAATATCCCCGAAATTTCATCCAAACCGGTATTTCTTCGATCGACGCACTGATGACGCTGATCCGCGGCCAGAAGCTGCCGATCTTCTCCGGATCCGGCATGAAACACAATGAGCTGGCTGTGCAGATCGTGCGTCAGGCGAAGATTGCCGGCGCCAATGAGAAAAATTTCGCCATTGTATTTGCCGCCATGGGTGTAAAAAACGATGTTGCCGATTATTTCCGCCGCTCCTTTGAAGCGTCCGGCGTTTTGGAACGGGTGGTCATGTTTTTAAACCTGTCCAATGACCCGATCATTGAACGTATCCTTACACCCCGGTGCGCGTTGACCGCCGCCGAGTATCTGGCGTTTGAAAAAGATATGCATATCCTGGTGGTCATGACCGATATGACCTCTTATGCGGAGGCCTGTCGGGAATTCAGTTCATCTAAAGGCGAAATTCCGGGCCGAAAAGGTTATCCGGGCTATCTGTATTCTGATCTGGCGTCGCTGTATGAACGCGCCGGCATGATCAAAGGACACGACGGCTCTGTGACGCAAATCCCGATTTTAACCATGCCCAATGATGATATCACCCATCCGGTACCAGACCTGACCGGCTATATCACCGAGGGTCAGATTGTGCTCGACCGCTCGCTGGACGGCGTGGGCGTATATCCGCCTGTCGGGGTATTGCCTTCCCTTTCCCGTCTGATGAAAGATGGCATCGGCGAAGGTTATACACGAGAGGATCATGCGCCGCTGGCCAACCAGTTGTTTGCTTCCTATGCCAAAGTGCAGGACGCTCGTTCACTGGCTTCGGTTATCGGTGAAGAGGAACTTTCAGCCGTAGATAAAAAATATATGGAGTTCGGCAAACTCTTTGAAGACCGGTTTTTGACCCAGCTTCCCACCGAATCCCGCAGCATCGAACAAACGCTGGATCTGGGCTGGGACCTGTTGGGTTATCTACCCCGGGAAGAACTGGATCGAATCGATGGTGATTTGCTCGACAAATATTATAAACCGCACGAATAATCTTCAAGAAATCATCTTGCCAGTGATCAGGAGGTGGCATATATGGCACAGATCTTCCCTACCAAGGGCAATCTGATCGCAACAAAAAAATCGCTGGATCTTGCAAAAACCGGCTTTGAACTGATGGATCGAAAACGTAATATTTTGGTTCGAGAGACCATGTCCATGCTGGATACCGCCAAGGAAATCCAAAAAGCCATCAACGCCACCTATTTTGAAGCCTATCAGGCATTACAACAGGCAAATATCACCCTTGGTATTATCGACGAGTTGTCTCAAACCGTTCCAATTGACAACGGCATTGAGTTAGATTACCGCAGCGTTATGGGCGTGGATATTCCCATTGTACACATCAATTATACAAGCCCGAAAATTTTATACGGCTATTCCCGTACAAATGAAACGCTGGATGATGCGTTTAAAAAGTTTGACCAGGTCAAAGTATTGACTATCAAGCTCAGCGAAGTCGAAAACACCATCTACCGGCTGGCAGAAGGAATTAAAAAGACCCAAAAACGCGCCAATGCGTTGAAAAATATCATCATTCCACGCTTTGAAACCACCATCAAGTTTATTTCCGATTCACTGGAAGAAAAAGAGCGGGAAGAGTTTTCCCGCTTGAAAGTTATCAAAAAATCCAAAGATCAATAAACCTAAAAACGCAGCACCGTTGATAAACGGTACTGCGTTTCTCTTTGAAAACACTTTAGTCTTGTCTGCCAATCCTGGAGCCCGATATGTGTTTTTTCTTTTTTGTTTTATTGTGTGAAAGCGGAATATCATAAATTTCCCCATAAGAACGCGCATCCTGTTCGTCAATCGGCGCAGTAGGAATCAAACCAGTACACTCATTTGCTGAAACGACCGGCATATCATTATCAAACAACTCCAAATCGTCGTCGGCATCATAAGGCATTTTGCTCTCTTTGTTGGGATGAATCAGCATAAAACACAGACTCCTTTACCAGGTGATAGCCTTATTGTCTGCAAATCCATCCGTTTTATAAATGGAAAAAATATTTAAAAAATATTTTATCTATCAAAAAACAAAAACAACATCAAAAACAAAACACTAAAGCAGATATTACCGCTTACTGCCAAAGAAAAACAGTGCTACTGTTCCCTGTCCGGAATGTGAACCGATCACCGGCCCGATATAATTGATATAAATTTGTTTGACGCCGATTTTCTCCATGACCTGCTGTTTGATATACAGCGCGTCCTGCTCACAATCGCCGTGGCTGATAAACACCGTTTGCTGCTCCGGATCAATGATTGTCTGCCGGGCACGCTCTACCAGATCATCCAATGATTTCCGCCTTCCGCGGACTTTGGAAACCGGGATCAGCCTTCCTTCATTATCAACATGCAAAATCGGTTTAATTCCCAACATTGTCCCTACCAGTGCAGCCGTCGGCGACACCCGTCCGCCACGTTTTAAATGGTTCAGATCATCCACCGTAAACCAGTGGCAAAGATGCAGCCGCTGTGAACGGACAAATTCCGCCACCTCGTCAATACTCTTGCCCTCTTTGCGCATATTGGCTGCATAATACACCATCATTCCCTCGCCCAGCGACGCACACAGCGAATCCACAACGATGATCTTACGATCCGGATATTTCGGCTGCAACGCTTCCGCCGCATGCGTCGCCTGTTCAGCAGTTCCGCTTAACGCACTGGAAAATGCAATATACAGCAAATCTTGCCCCTGTTTCAAAATAGCATCAAAAATATCCTCAAAGCGCAGCTGATTGACCTGAGAGGTGGTAGACTGTTTGCCTTCCCGCAACAGCCGGTAAAAATCCCTGATGGCTACATCGTCCTCCAGCGGTTGATCACTATATTCTTTACCATCGATAATATAAGTCATCGGCTCTACCTGAATATCCAATTCATCCACTAGTTCTTTTGGGAGATCAGCAGTCGAATCGGTCAGAATTATATAATCCTGCATAAAGTATACCCCTTTCAGGTTACGGTTCTTTATCAATGTTACCAAAAAAAGTACTGCCTGTCAATAAATTCATCGGCTTTTAAAAAAAGTTTCAATATATAGTGGTAATTTCACGAAAGATATGCTATAATATGCAAAAGCTCTAATTTTTATAGAGCTTTCTGTTTTTGATATTTTGATCGTTTGATGCAAAAATAATAGTAAGCTGTCTGCATTATAAATTAAGGGTGTGAACTTATTGGAAAAGTTCATTATTGAGGGGGGCATCCCGCTCAAGGGTGAAGTAGAAATCAGCGGTGCGAAAAACGCAGCCATTGCCTTGATCCCGGCTGCCATTCTTTCTGATGGCGTTTGCAGAATTGAAAATATTCCAAATATTTCTGACGTTTCGACCATCGTAAAAATTTTATACGAATTGGGCGCCGATATCAAATATATCAATAAATCAACCATTGAAATCGATCCTAAAAATATTCGCACACATGTAGTACCCTATTCCATGACCAAACATACCCGTGCTTCCAGTTATTTTATGGGCGCTATGCTGGGCCGTTTTCACAAAGCAAATATTGCCCGGCCCGGCGGCTGCGATTTCGGCGTACGACCCATTGATCAGCATATTAAGGGCTTTGAGGCTCTGGGGGCACATGTTGATATCAGCGGCGGCATGGTGATCTTAACCGCTGACCAGCTGATCGGCACTTCCGTTTATATGGATACGGTTTCAGTCGGCGCTACCATCAATGTGATGCTGGCCGCTGTCAAGGCCAAAGGGCTGACCGTTATCGAAAACGCCGCCAAAGAGCCGCACATCGTCGATCTGGCCAACTTTTTAAACTCGATGGGCGCCGACATCCGCGGCACTGGTACTGACGTTATCAAAATTTACGGGGTAGATCATCTGGGTTCCACCACCTATTCGATCATTCCCGACCAGATCGAAGCCGGAACCTATATGGTTGCCGCCGTTGCTACCGGCGGAGACGTGCTGGTTAAAAATATTATTCCCAAACATTTGGAATCTATCACCGCAAAACTGGAAGACGTCGGCGCCAAAATTGAAGAATTTGACGAAGCGATTCGTGTCTGCCGTTCCGGTCCGTTGCATAAATGCAATATTAAAACCCAGCCGCATCCCGGCTTTCCTACCGATATGCAGCCGCAAATGACAACACTGCTGAGCATGGCAGACGGTACTTCTGTGGTCACCGAAGCTGTTTGGGATAATCGGTTTCGCTATGTGGAACAGTTGTGCAGAATGGGTGCGAAAATTTCAGTAGACGGCAAAGTCGCCGTTGTCGAAGGTGTGCCGAAACTATCCTGTGCGCCGCTGAAAGCAGTAGACCTGCGTGCCGGCGCCGCGATGGTGATTGCCGCGCTGTGCGCAGATGGCGTCAGCGAGATTGAAAATATTCAATATATCGATCGTGGTTATGAAAATATTGTTGAAAAGCTGACAGCCCTGGGGGCCAAAATCAAACGCGTACCAGCGACCTTGACTAAAATTCAACCCAATGTTGGCTAAATTCCAAACTTAAAAACGGTTTGCAGAGTTTCTGCAAACCGTTTTTTCGGTCAAAACAGCAAACCTACTGTAATCCCGCTGAGAATGGTGCAAACCAGATCGGCTGCAAGTGCGGCAATCAGCGTGTGCCTGATTTTCTTAACCCCCACACTGCCAAAATACAGCGCTGTGGTATAAAAGGTCGTCTCCGACGACCCGCACATCACACAAGCCACCCGCCCGGTCATCGAATTGGCGCCATACTGATCCAACAATCGATCGAGCATGGCGATGGAACCTCCGCCTGTAATCGGACGTAACAAAACCAGCGGCATTACCTCCTGGGGCAAATGCAGAATATTCGCCACCGGCAGAATCGCTGATGTCAATACATCCAGCGCGCCGGAAACTTTAAACATTTCCACCGCCGTAATCAGCCCGATCAGCGAAGGCGCAATACTGGCTACAGTACGAAGTCCTTCTTTTGCACCGCCGCAAAATACCGAAAACATCCCCTGCACCCGGAACATTCCACATAAAACAATAACACAAATAACAACCGGCGCGCAATAGGCGCCAAGAACGCTCATAGTCGCCTCCTTCTCAGCTTGCATAATGCGGCATTCATACTCAGACCGGCGATCAGCGTTAAAATGGAAGTGATCCAAATCGCCGGCATAATATCCATCGGATTTGCGGCGCCATATTTTGACCGCAGCATACCGATAGTTGTCGGTAATATCTGAACCGAAGCCGTATTTAATACTACAAAAGTGATCATATGATCTGACGCAACCGGCGCGTTTTGGTTTTCTTCCGACAGGTGGCGCATCGCCTGCAGCCCAAACGGCGTCGCAGCGTTTCCCAATCCCAACACATTCGCCGAAATGTTCATACAAATTGCGCCCGCCGCCGGACTATCCGGATCCAGCCCCCTAAAAACCAGCCTGATAAACGGTTGCAACACCCTAGATACCAGCCGAATCAGCCCTGCCTGGTCCGCTACCCGCATCAGTCCGCTCCACAGGCAAATGGTACCCAGTAACGAAATACACAACGTGACCGCTGCCGCTCCACCGGAAAATATCGCCTGCGTCAGTTCTTCCATTCTACCGGTAAAAGCTGACGAAATAAACGAAACCAGCATCAACAGTCCCCAGATGTAATCCAGCAAGTCCCTCACCCCTGTTTTAATATATTACATCGGGTTTCAATTATATTACAAATTTACATATTTGTTGACTCTATCGCGCCTTTCAGCTACAATGAACATAAAATCGATCGAAGGAGCATCTGTATATGCAAACACACCAAAACTGCGAACCTGAAAATTCCGCTGAATCCACCTGTCATGAACAGTGCGGACAAACCCTGCAAGACTCTGGCAGGCGGCCTGCGCTGACCAGCCAGTCTTTAAAACCTAAAAACGGCCGCACTGTAAAATATATTGTTTCTGCTATACTCATCATCGCCGTTGTCGTCGGAATTATATATCTTTATATTTGTAAAGTCATTCCTTCTCAGCCGGCCGAAACAGCATATAAAGCGCAGTATGCTGCAGATATTGAAGGCTATAAGGCTGTCTTGTTCCCACCCGCGATCGAATCCTTTGAAGATACCTTCGCTGAACAATATGGCTCTGCAGAACAATATCAAACCACAATCCAGCAGCAATTACAATCTTTCGGAGCAAACACAGAAATCCACGTCCGGGTGCTGGACGTGGAAGCCGCCCCGGATAATGTGCTAACTGCTTTTAAAGCCACCTTAACGCCACAAGAAGCTGAAAAAGTGACCGATGGCGCTTTTGTAACTGTAAAAATCCGTATCAGCGGCGACATGACGACCCAAGTCACCGGCGCTGCTGTTTTTACCGTTGAATACAACGGGAAATGGTATAT
>CALWVA010000022.1 GCA_944384875.1 uncultured Clostridia bacterium | reverse complement strand
GTCCCCTTAACTGGCGTTCCCCAAAACAGGTCTTATTCTCTTTTCCAAATCTGTAACACATCATTGACAAACCTACAGCTCTGCATTCTTTTTCGGTTTTTCTTGTAGGTTTACAATACATGTTGGACAGCCAAAGAAAAAGGATGAAGGATAAGGCCTCATCGGTTAAAGTTGGAGTTGCAGACAACAACTCAACGAGAGGAAGCCATATCCTTCATGAGCAAGAGTATAACACAGGGCATGGCGTATCGGCAACCCTTGATAAAATATGCGGAGAAATATGGCATCAGCCGTGCCAGCCGAAAATACAACAAAAGCCGGTCCTACATCTACTTCTGGAAGACCTGCTGGGGCAGGACGCCGGAGTCCCTGGCCTGCCAGTCCCGGCGGCCCCACAGCCACCCCAACCAGCACACAGAAGCGGAACTCAAACTGATCCGGGATATGCGCCACAGGAATCCGGCGCTGGGTATGGTGAAATTGTGGCACCGGCTGCGCAAGCGGGGTTGCACCCGCCGCCCGGAGAGCTTGTTTCGGGTAATGCGTAAGCTGGGGGTGTTCCCACAGGCCAGGGCGAAAACGTCCCCAAAGGCAAATCTTTATACGCCGTGCCGCAACGGCAAAGTGGAACGTAGCCGCCGTGAGGATCAGAAGCGTTTCTACGACTCGCACCGTTTCCTCTCTCTGCGCCTCTTCGTCGAGGTATGACAACTCGACAGCCGGGCAAAGTTTGATTTTTTCAAGATCAATAAACTCCAGCAGTTCCGGCATAAGATTCTTCAGCCTAATATAACGTCTGATTTGATCCTGGCTTTGGCCTTCCTGCTCAGCAAAAAATTGCCTGGAAATCTTCCTGGTTAACTTCTGTGTAAGTTGCGCAGAAGTTAAATCCGAACGCTTTCCCTGCCTTTTCATTGCATCAAGTTTCATCTTATATGCAAAGGCGCGTTCGCTTAAAAGTACTTTTGTGCGCTGACAGTCATAATAATGGCTTCATCGTCTGTAACATCGACAATGTTACAGGCTATTTCCGCATGCCCAAGCAGCTCACAGGCGTGCTTTCTTCTGTGCCCGGATCCCAATTCATACCGGTCTCCCTTTTTACGGACAATTACGGGGGAGATAATGCCGTTCTTGCGTATGCTTTCCATAAGCTCAAACATGTCGTCATCATCAAACACATAGTACAGGTGATTGGGAAAATTGTTGATCAACCTTATGGGGATTTTTTAATCTCGGAAACTAAGGGAATACTCTGCCGTTTTTAATTTTTTCTGTTGTCATATTGCACCTTCTTTTTCAAATTTCAGAGCAAAAGAAAAGCACCCTTCTTTTATCTGAGCTGAGTAAAAGAAAGGCGCTTAAATCCACCCTTGATTCGGTTCTCAGTGCGTTTTCGCCGGTTCAAGTCCGTATTGACCGGAAAAACAGGCAAATGTTTGTCGCTTGATACTATTCTTTATTTTTGCCCTAAAAACACTGAAAACCCTTGATATACAAGGGTTTTCGATGTGTGTTCCATATCGTGGAACAATTCTGGCAGGGGCAGAAGGACTTGAACCCTCGGCACGTGGTTTTGGAGACCACTGCTCTACCAACTGAGCTATACCCCTAAATATGGTGGGCCATCAGGGACTCGAACCCCGGACCAACCGGTTATGAGCCGGTGGCTCTGACCAACTGAGCTAATGGCCCGCAGGCCGCGTCTTTGAAACGCCGCAGATAATATTATACGCATAAAGCCGGAATTTGTCAACCATTAAATTTATGCAGTTGCAATAACTTCGTAAAAATAGTATACTCTAATGCAGGGATGTGATCATTTGGAGCCGGCATTCAATAAATACAACCGGATCAATTTTCTGGACACCGTCCGCGGTATATGCATTCTGCTGATGGTCGTCTATCATACGATGTACAACTTAAATGAAATATTCGATGTGCCTACAATTTTGTGGGATACACCTTTATTAGACTTTCTCCATTATTTTGTCATTGGTATTTTTCTGCTGATTTCCGGTATTTGCACCGCTTTTTCTCACAATGTCTTTAAACGTGGACTGCTGCTGTTTATACTGGGCGGACTATTGACGTTGTTCACATGGATCTTTCTGCCCGATGAGCGGATTATATTTGGCATTCTTTCCTTTCTAGGCACCATGATGTTGCTGTTTGCGCCCCTGCGGCGGCAGTTTTATAAAGTTCCATGGTACATTTCTTTTTTTGTATTGATTCTGTTACTGCTTATATTTAAGGACTTTAACAGCAAACATCAAATTCATCTGTTTTTTTCAACGGTAACGCTACCAGATACCCTTTATCAAAACGACTGGCTGTTCTTTCTGGGCATTACCTCCCCAGACTTTTTCTCCGCCGATTATTTCCCATTAATTCCGTTTGGCTTTGCGTTTCTGGCCGGCGCAGCGTTGTCTGTTCCAATCACCAACCGCAAATTTCCCGGGTGGTTTTATACGTTATCCTGCCGCCCCATCGATTTTGTCGGCCGCCATACCCTGATCGTCTATGTATTGCATCAACCCATCGTATTCGGTATATTGTGGCTGTATTTTCGATTATTCAGTTGAATTCTGTCTGCTGTGCCCGGCTGAACAGCCGACGCACCTGCTGTTGTAATCCCGCGTGTTCCGGCTGCCGGAGCTGCGGGTCTTTTTTTATAATACTTCCGGCCAGCTTTTGCGCCGCCTGCAATACCTGCATATCCTCCAGAATATTTGCAATTTTCAGTTCCGGCAATCCATGTTGCCGCGCGCCGAAGAAATCTCCCGGTCCGCGCAGCTTTAAATCTTCATTGGCAATGTAAAACCCATCTGAAGATTGACACATGATTTCCAGCCGTTTTTTAGCCGTTTCCCCCTGTGCATCCGACAGCAGAATACAGGTGGATCGATATTGTCCCCGACCGATCCGACCCCGCAGCTGATGCAGCTGAGAAAGCCCAAACCGTTCTGCGTTTTCGATCAGCATAATCACCGCATTCGGCACATCCACACCGACTTCGATGACCGTGGTGGTAACTAAAAGCTGAATTTCCCCCTGCACAAACGCCCTCATAACCAGTTCTTTTTCTGCCGCTTTCATCCGGCCATTGAGCAGCCCGACCTGATACCCTTTAAATCTGCCGGTCGCCAGCGTTTTATAATATTCTTCCGCCGATGCCAGATCTGATTCGTTCTCTTCAATCAGCGGACAGACAATATAGCCTTGCCGGCCTGCATCCAGATGCTTTTGAATATAATTATACGCCCGCTGGCGCAGCCGCGAAGACACCGCATAGGTTTCAATCTTCTGCCGTCCCTTTGGCAGCTCGTCCAACACCGAAACATCCAGATCGCCATAAATCATCAGCGCCAGTGTCCGCGGGATCGGCGTGGCTGACATCACATATAAATGCGGGTTCTCCCCTTTTTTCGACAGTGCCGCCCGCTGCGCAACACCAAACCGGTGCTGCTCATCGGTAATCACCAGTCCCAGCCGGGAAAAACTTACCGTCTGCTGAATCAACGCATGCGTCCCGACCAGTATGTCGATCTCTCCTTCCTGCAACATCCGCAAAATCCGCTGCTTCTGGGCTGCCGGCGTTGATCCGGTCAACAGCATGATCCGGTTACCACTGCCTGCCATTAACTTTGAAAGTGTCGTATAATGCTGAGAAGCCAGAATCTCAGTGGGCGCCATCATCGCAGACTGCAACCCGTTTTTCGCACAAACGTCCATCAACGCAGCGGCTACAGCCGTCTTACCAGAGCCGACGTCGCCCTGTAACAGCCGGTTCATCGGCTTACCGCTGCGCATATCCGCCACCGCCTCGGCTACCGCCCGCCTCTGCGCACCGGTCATTGTAAATGGGAGCCGCTGGATAAACGCCTGACTGCTGTCTTGCCGGATCACCGCGCTGCTCTGCGTTTGATTTCTACCCCGAATCTGTAGCATACCCAGCGCCAAAACCAGCAATTCCTCAAAAATCAGCCGTTTGCGAGCAACCGCAATATCCTGCTGCGACGTTGGAAAATGGATGCGCTCCAACGCAAAACGATAGTGACACAGCCCATATTCTATTCGAATCGACTCCTGCAGCGGATCTTCCAGCGTATCCCCGACCAATTGCAGCGCCTGTCGGACCATTTTTTCAATAAATCGGGAATGCAACCCCTGGGTCTGCCGGTAAATCGGGCGCAGCACCGGTGACAGCGCCTGTTCAATCTGCGGCGAAGTCATCTCTTTGACATTAAAATTGCCGCCGACTTTTCCAAAAAACAGATATTCCTGTCCTGCTTTCAACTTTTCCGCCGCAAAACGGTTATTGAAGATAGTAATTCGCATTGTTGTGCTGCCGTCTGTAGCGTTGCATTTATACAGGGTCATTCCCTTACGTACTCGATATTGCTGCACTGGGGCAGCCACGGCTGCTTTCACACAGCATACCTGTCCCAATGGCGCATTGCTTGTTGTATAACACACGCTCCAGTCTTCGTATTGTCGGGGATAAAATTCCAAAAGGGCGCCGATTGTATCGACACCCAGTTTTTGAAATAATGCTGCTGTTTTTGGTCCCACGCCAGAAAGCTTTCCGATGGGAAGATCAAAAACGCTCATGCTGCATCCCGTCTATTCTACTGAAATGATATAATAATATACCGGCTGCCCGCCTGCGATCATCGTCAGTTCTACCTCATCCGGCAATTTTTCCGAAATCGTTTCCTGCAGCTTCTGCGCCTGTTCGTCGGTCACATCTTTACCATAAATCACGGTAACAAACCGGCTATCTTTTTTACACAGGTTTTTCAAAACCCGCAGCGCCGCTTTTTCCACGTCATGCTCCACAAACGACAGCTTGCCGTTTTCCAGCCCTAAGATTTCGCCTTCTTTAATCTTATGCCCGTCGAAATCAGAGTCTCTGGCCGCAAACGTGATCTGGCCGGTGCTGACCTTATCAGCCGCCGACTGCATATTGATGGCATTCTGCTCTGCGTCCAGCTCCGGATCAAAACTCAGCATTGCAGAAATCCCCATCGGGATGGTTCTGGTTTGCAACACGATCACGTTGCGTGTTGCCAGCCGCACCGCCTGTTCCGCCGCCATGATAATATTCTTATTATTTGGCAATACAAACACAGTTTTCGCCGGTGTAAGCTCCACCGCCCGCAAAATATCATCGGTTGACGGGTTCATGGTCTGTCCGCCGCTGACCGTATGATCCACGCCCAGATCCGAAAACAGCGTTTTAAGGCCTTCTCCAGCCGCCACTGCCACAAACCCAAACGGATGCTCCGGCTGCGCCGGCGTATAGGTTCCGTTTTCATCCTGCTGCACTGTGTTTTCCACTGCGGCATTCTTCTTTGCATTTTCATGCTGCTCACGCATGTTTTCAATTTTCATGTTGGTCAGCATGCCAAATTTCAATCCCTCTTGCAACGCATTGCCGGGATTATCGGTATGCACATGCACCTTAATAATCTCATCGTCATCTACCACAACCACGCAGTCACCGATCGTTTCCAAATATGAACGCAACAGCAACGGATCACGATCAATGGTCGGATCACGCTGAACGATAAACTCCGTGCAATAGGTAAAGGTGATTTCCTCGTCTGCTGCTGCGGCAGCCGACAGTTCTGTTTTCGGCTGTGCCTGCGGCACAGGCGCTGCGTCCGACTGGATCTGCACACCGTCTTTCAACACCGACAGCATGCCTTCAAAAATAATAACCAAACCCTGCCCGCCAGCGTCTACCACGCCGGCTTTTTTTAACACCGGCAACAGTTCCGGCGTTTGTTCCAACGCAGTTTTTGCGCCATCCAAAGCTCGGGCAAAGGTTGCGACCGGATCTGTCTCTCCATCTGAAACTGCTTTAAAAGCCGACTTTGCCGCCTCTTTGGACACTGTAAGAATGGTTCCTTCCGTAGGCTTCATAACTGCTTTATACGCCGCTTTAACGCCAGCATCCAGCGCATTGGCGATCTCCTGGGCTCCGGCGGTTTCCAGACCTTTCAGACCCTTTGCCATACCACGGAAAATCAGCGATAAAATAACGCCGGAATTCCCTCGGGCGCCCCGCAACAACGCGTTTGCCGTGACCCCGGCCACTTCGCCGACTGTTTTGCCGCTGACTCTCGATAATTCCTTCGCAGCGTTTCCAATCGTCAACGTCATATTGGTGCCAGTGTCACCATCCGGAACGGGAAATACATTCAGCTCATCCACAGCCTGCCGGTGGTTGGAAATATTATTCGCGCCCGATATAACGGCGGCGCGCAGCATATCACCTGTGATCAATCGAAAAACATCCTTTCAAAGCTTCGGCGCTTTTAAACTGTTGATATTGAAACATTATTCGTTTTCCATACTGTCAATATGGACGGTAACAGTATTCACAATAATGCCGGTGGACTGTTCCACTGTATATTTCACCTTATTGACAATGCTTTTTGCGATTTCATTGATATTCAAGCCATAAGTGACGGCAATATGCAGATCCACATTGATCTGATTGATGCTGCCGCTGACAAAAATACCGGTATCGATATATTCTTTTCGGGTCAGTTTAGACCGCCACCATTGTCTGCCTTTCGGAACCATGGCCCGCACACCATAGCAGGAAGCTACCGCATTGCCAATCAGCTTTGCAAAATATTCGTTGGAAATCTCCACACTTCCCAATCTTGTCTCATATCGAATCATGCATAATCTTCCTTTCTGTTTATGATACCGATAACGTCGTAATATTATAATACGCGTCGCTGACTGACGCCGTCGCAGCCGGCGTCACCTTCTCTGAATAGTGCAACACACCTAACCGATGACAAACCGGAATAAACGGAAGGTCGGCATAAAAGCCTTCCATAAACGTCTCAATGGTAGTCTGCCCCGTCAGATAAGACTGATACAACGCCGCCGTATCAACTTTCGGCTGAGGAGCTGTTGTTGCCACAGGCTGTGTCGTTGCCGGCGTCGTATTCCCAGTCACACCGGTCGACGCCTGTGTCGTCGTTTTCTCCGGATTTTGCGTAGTTACCGGCATATGCATTGCCTCGCCCAGCATGTTGGTCAAATCAAAGTTTTTATTCAGCTTGATTTCTCCTAAATACAGCATATACTGCCCACCGGCAACCAGCGCGGCGTATTCAGCGCCGGACTTCCCGTCTAATTCCAGCTGGACCCCGCCTGTTTCAAACTGCTCCTGTAACAATGTCGCCGCCAGCACATGATTCGCATTATCCGTATTATATAACAATGTCAACTGCAGGATCCCGTCATCAGAACGATAAAGCCCATCGCTGTCACCGGCTGTATAACCAGTCTGTTCCAACTGCTGCTGCGCGGCCTGCAGATCACCGGTCTCCGAAACTTCCTGCGCCGTATCTGCCGCAAAATCCAACTGTTCGGTAAAGGGACTGGTGGCAGGCGTGGCATAACTATAATATGCAGAATCACAAATTTCCTTGCGGTTTAACAAATAAAAGATCGCTTTTTTGATATAAATATCAGAAACCTGCGCAACATTTTCGTTTAATCCCAAAAACACAAAATCCGTCTGCGCAACCCGGCTGACGCCCCCGCGCATAGAAGGCACGTCATCCAGATCGATGCCTGAATAGCAAATATCTGCTTCTCCGGATTTCAGCGCATATTGCCAGGCCGCGGTATCCGGCACATTCACCAGTTGCACATTATTTTCCGGCGCGACACCAAAATAATTTTCATTCGGAATCAGCGAATAGCTGCCATGATCATCCTGATATACATAGCGGCCGCAGCCGATGGGCGGCAACGCTTTTTTATCGGCATTCTGCCGGTCTTCCGAATTGGTTTTGATAATCGGAAAATCCAACAGCCGGATGACGTTTGGATCCTCCGTACGCATTGTAAACTCTACCACTGTAGGAGAAGCGGCGCCGCAGGAAGCAATATTGGCTAGCTGCTGCGGAAAAATCGTCGTTTCCGCCTCCTGCGCCAGGTTCAGGGAATATACCACGTCGTCGGCTGTGACAGTCGTCCCATCGGAAAACTGTGCGTCGTTCAGCGTCACGATACATTTATTTCCCTCTACAACAGCGCTTTTTGCCAGACACAGCACCGGATTGATCTGTTCATCCAACTTAACCAGCGGGTCAAACAACAACGCCGTCAGTTGTTTATTCACTTTTGTAACCGCCGTATAAGGATTTAAAGAGTCCGACGCGGAAAACGCCAGCGACAGTGTACCGGTGCCCAGCGGCTGCGAGCCAGTTTGCTGCGTTGTAACCAAACCTTCAGACGGCGCCGGCTCACCGGTATTACAGGATGCAGCTACCATCAGAATGCAAATACAGACCAACAGCGCCACAATTTGTTTTGGCATATGCGCGCTCCCATTTTTATAATAATTTTATTTGTATAGTATAACACATTCCCCACTATATTGCAATTATCAATTCCACACACTTTAAAAAGTTTATATAGCCGCCCCCTGTTCTTTCGTTGCCAAGTTTGTTAATTTATTGTCAATGCCTTGTAAATTTCATTGTTATGTTATAAAATATAAAAAAATCTGCAAAATTGATGGCTTCGCCGCAGCGCCTGCATTGAGACATTGCCGCGGAAAACATCATATCCCTTCGTTGTTACGCACGGCAGTTTTACCGTCTGAAGGAGTTATATTTTATGCAGTTGAATGCAAATCACTTTGTAAAACATCAATATGAAAACTCCGAAAATCTGAAAACCAGAATATCATTACATGAAAAATACAGCGTCAATCCACAGGGATTCGAGAACTGGATCTTCCAGCAATACAATATTCAAGATCATATGCAAATATTAGAGCTTGGCTGTGGAACCGCAGATATTTGGCGTTGTCATTTGCAACAGCTTCCACAGCATGTTTCCTTGACATTAACAGATTTTTCAGAAGGTATGCTCTCTGAAGCACAATCATCTCTTCCGCAACACGCCTGCGTATCCTTCCAAAAAGTTGATATTCAGGATATCCCTTATGATCATCACAGTTTCGACATTGTAATCGCAAATATGATGTTATATCATATACCAAATTTAGACAAAGGGCTATCTGAAGTTAAACGGGTTCTGAAACCCGGCGGCGTCTTTTATTGCGCGACCTATGGCGAACATAACATCCAGGAATACATACAAAATCTGTTTCCGGGCAATAACATGTTTTCACCTATGAATAAGACCTTTACGCTGCAAAACGGAGAACAGCTCCTGTGCCGGTATTTCAATTCCGTTGAAAAACACGTCTATGAGGACCACTTTGAAATCACAAACACAGAAGACCTTGTCGATTATCTGTTTTCTTTAACCTTAACGCAATATTTTGATGGTATGACAAGATCAGAAATCCAAAAAATATTAGAGTGCCAGAAAGTTGATGGGGTTATTAAAATCCCCAAAGAATACGGTTTGTTTACAGCAATAAAATAAATCCAGATCTTAAGGCCTCACAGCAATTTTACATTTTGCAGATCACGCATAGTGGCGTTATAGTTTAAATGAAAGGCTTTGAAAATAAAATGAAGTTTCAAAAAATGATTTGTTTGTGTATCGCAACTGCCCTGCTGATAACCATCACTGGCTGTCAAGATCATTCAGGTTCTGAAACTGAAACTTCGGTTTCCACAACACAAACATCCACAACACAGCCGCCTACTACCGAACCGGAACCGACCGCTCCGGCGCGAACACCGCAAGCCATTGGAAATATGCAGCTTGAGACACTGTATTATAAACCACAAATGGCGGCGGCCGTTTACTGTATAAACGCCAGATCTCTCTCAAAGGCGCAACGTGCGGTGATACGTTGCATACAAGGGTTGGCAGCGCGTAACGATACCGCTTGTATTTATATGATCACCAATGAAAACGACACCTTCTGGCACGACTATACGCGGGATGATTACGGCGTTATTTTTAAAAATATCAGTTACAGCGAATTATGCAGCAGATATGCGGACCAAATCAAGGTTCTTGCCGTATACGATGAATCCACTTCTCATCAATACGCCGTCGCCCAAACCTATGCAAGCGTTTATGACGGCATCGCGGTTTCTCGCCCCGAGCTGGACAGCCTGCAACATATCTTTACGCAAGCCGAGGTAGTCTCTCTGAACGAAACTCTAACTGATCCCGAACAAGCTGCTGACTGGCTGATCGAAAACCTGTTGCCGGCCTGTAATAAAAATTATATCGGCATCGCAGATATAGATTCAGCTTATAACGACTATTTATATGCTACAAAAACAGCTGTTTTAACCGTCGATCCGGAAGATGCTTCACAAACCGCAGCGTTGACAAAACTGCTGAGCCAATCCGGCTATATTCTACCTGCAGTCGCAATGACTGACAACGATGCGTTAACCGACCTGCTCTCTACGTATGGTTTTGGCGCATTGGATCTAAATGGTTTTTCCAACTCTACTTTTCTCGCCTCTTTTCCGGTTCCTGAAAATGACCCGGATCTTCCGGTTTTCACCAGTCAATTAACAGACGGCATCCGGGCGTATATTTCTATTTGCATCCAAAATAGCGATCTGGCGGCCAATAATTCGTTAAACACACTGATGAGCAGCGCGACCCGCGGCAGCACGCCCATTTCGGTAGAACTCAATCCTTCCTTTGTAGAACTGGCTCCGCCAGTGTTCAACTGGTACAATACCGGACGGCGCGCTTCTACTTCTTTTCATAGCACGGATACCGGTTATATGCAGATCAATGCTGATAAAATGCCCGATCCGGTTTTACAAAGCTTTCTGTTAATCAACCAGCGTTTTCTGCATCAATGTGGTCTGACAGTTCTGTCTGTTGACGCCATTTCTACCCAGAAATTACAGCTGTTTTCAGAACATTTATATCTGAACGGCATTTTAAGCAGCGGTGTGCAAAATTCGAAAATCATACATGAATTACCGATTATCCGCTGTATTACCATTGACCAGCTAAACGATTATACAGATTATACACTGCCACAATCGGAACATGTGCAGTTTCTCTGCTTATATATTTCTGCTTCTCAGTTGGGCTCTGAACCATTTGATCAGCTTGAAAAGCTTGTTGATCAATATCAACGGCAAAACGACGGAAAAGTCGAATTTTTGCTGGCCGGAAACTTAATAAAGACATTTCAGGACTATTACAACCAGCAACAGAAGGCCTCGACGACCACTGGCACAATGCCCTCCACCGCGCAATGAAGCGTTTTCTTTTCGCATTACCGCTGATGGTTTTGTCTGCATTCTGCTGGGCCGGTGGTTCCCCGCATACACTCGCAATGGGCTATATCACGCTGTCGACTGCTATAGACGACGGCGTGTTATTGTCTGTACGTCACAAAAGCCGCACGCCGGATGACAAATTCCATACGTCTGATCAAATAACCGTTTTGTGACTGTGCAAAATTGATGCATCTTACAGGATGGAGCGTATTACAATGCGAATTAAAAAATGGGATTGGGTGCTATTTGCGCTGCCTATCATTATTGCGGCCGCCGCCCTGTTGATATTATACTGCGCCAACAGGCAGCAAACAACAACCGCCGTGATTCAGATCAACGGTGAAACAGTTCAAAGAATCAACCTGCAAACCGCGCAGGATGGTGTCCTGCATATAGATACCACTTGTCAAAATCAGATTGAAATTCGCGATCATCAAATCGGCGTGACCGTCGCAGATTGTCCAGATCAATTCTGCGTATACACCGGTTTTATCGGGCATGCAGGTCAATCTATTGTCTGTGTGCCGGCCAGACTGGTGATCACAATTACCGGTGAGCCGGCGGTAGACGCCGTAACAGGCTGGCGTTTTACAACAGGGTTTCCCGATACACGGTGGTAAACCGCAGATATCCGCTAATCAGGAGGGTTGTTTTATGACCACACAAACACCCGGCCGCAAAGTTGCCTATTTATCGTTATGCACCGCTGCCGCCGCAATCTGCTCTTATATCGAAACACTGATTCCGATCACAATTCTTCCGTTGCCCGGCTTTAAGCTCGGACTTGCCAATATTGTTTTATTATTGATTTTGACACAAACCGGACTTCGAGATGCGCTGGCCGTCTGCCTGCTGAGAACAGTCATTGTCTCACTGCTGTTCAGCGGCATACTCTCTCTCGCCTTTTCGCTTTGCGGCGGAATCTGCGCTTTGTGCGTTATGGCAGCGCTGCAAAAAGCCAACAAGTTCAGTCTGCCGGGTATCAGCGTCGCCGGCGCCGTGTTTCACAATCTGGGTCAATTGCTGGTCGCCGGCATCATCACCGGTTCTGTTAGCGTTTTGGCCTATCTGCCTGCCCTGATGCTTTGTGCACTGCTCTGCGGACTGTTAATGGGATTTCTTGCAGCTATGATCATTTCCCTTGTACAAAAATCCAAACTGTTTTAAAGAACCTTATTTCCAAACAACATTTAATATTCATTAAAAATCCGATCAAATCCAAGAAAAACTTTAACCACCGGCTGCAAGATCATGCTTGCATTCAATCGCCGGTTGCTTTATAATCTAATCATAAAAAGGGGGTTCTGCCATGTTTAATGAAGTGCAGATGCAGATTGCTGAATTATTGCAAACAGTTTCAGAAACATTCAGCAATATTCTGTTGGGATGCTCTATTGTTTTTGCGCTGCTGGCCTGTTTTTTTGGATATAAGCTGAGCAAGCTGATTATTTCTCTCTCTGGCTTTATTCTGGGCGCCGTGATCGGCCTGGTCGTATGTGCGCTCTATTTGGAAACAGACCACACAGTTGTATGGATTACGGTCATTTCTTTGATTGTTGGCATTTTATTCGCACTTCTGGCATTTAAATTATATCGAATTGGTGTGTTTATATTTTGTCTGTTCTTCACCGCCAACACCGTATATCTGCTGTTTCCGGCAGGCATGCACACACCGGCACTGATTCTCGGCATCATCGCCGGCATTATTGCAGGTATTCTGTCATTCCGGTTCCTGCGGGAACTGATGATTTTGATCACCGCAGCCTACGGCGGTCTGCAGGCTGCACGCCTGCTGCTTGGCATCTGGAATTATGATACATTATGGATGTATCTTGCCGCCGGCGCTGCGTTAGCCGTGCTTGGTGCGCTGACACAGTTTATGACTTCGAAAAAGTTAAAACATAGATAAAGTTGCTCAAATTATAACAAATCCATTCAAAAGACCTCCTTTTTGATATAGACATTGATTTACATATACAAAAAAATGATTTCACTTTTTAAGTGAAATCATTTTTTGACTTAATGAATTCTATTGATACTTTCGTCCAATCTTTTCAAAACAGATAACGCAAAATAAGACCGTTAAAACGGATCTTCTCAATTTTGGATCATCTGACGCAGTCGCTGCTCTAAATGTTGCAGCCAGGGCGCCGACGCCTGCTCAATGTGCCCTGCATCGCAGGCAGCCGCCAGGCTTTGCTCAAACGGGATCTGACCCAAAACCGGAAGATCCTGTTTTTGCGCAATCTGTTCTACATGGCTGTCGCCAAACACACTGATCTTCCTGCCGCAGTCCGGACATACAACATAACTCATATTTTCTACCAAGCCAACTACCGGAATGTGCATCATGTTTGCCATATTAACCGCTTTTTCTACGATCATGGCAACCAGTTCCTGCGGCGACGTCACAATCAAAATACCATCTACCGGAATCGACTGAAACACCGTCAGCGGCACATCTCCCGTTCCGGGCGGCATATCAATAAACAAGAAATCTAAATCGCCCCATACTACATCCGTCCAAAACTGGCGCACAGCTCCAGCAATCACCGGCCCCCGCCAGATCGCCGGCGCCGTCTCATCGTCTGTCAGCAGATTCATAGAAATAACCCGAATTCCGGTCTGGCTGACCACCGGATAAATTCCTTCTTCATCACCGGTAGCCCGCCGATGTAACCCAAACATTTTTGGAATCGACGGCCCTGTAATATCCGCGTCCATCACGCCGACCCGATACCCCATCCGGGCTGCCAACACCGCTGACAATCCCGTAACCAGCGATTTTCCAACGCCGCCTTTTCCGCTGACAACGCCAATTACCTTCTTAATATGGCTTTTAGCATGCGGCTGTTCCAAAAAGCTTTCCGGCTTGCGCGAACTGCAATCCGCGCTGCAACTGCCACAGTCATGCGTACAATTTTCAGACATAACACTTCACCTTTCCTTTATTAAAGTGGCCGTTTAAAATATCCAGGTATCAGAACCATCCCATCTTGTATATTGTCATAAGGTTTCGTTCCGGAAAATATTCAAACGCCGAACCACCAGATACAGTGGAATACCCAACACCACCACTACGGCCAGTTCCCCGCCGCCTACCGTCAGCGCCGCAAACCAAAACGCCACCCGAGCATCCTGCGGTAAAAACAGGGCCAGTTCCAGCCCGACAATCAACGCATTCATCACCACCGGCGGTAAAAATGACAGCGCCGGAAACCCTTTCACCGTAATGCGCCGCAAACCGCGGGTCAAAATCGCCGCCAGCAATGTTGCCAACGAGCCAAATAAGATGTCAATCGCCAGATTGAGACCCATAAACATGCCAATCAAATTAGCAATGATACATCCAACAAACAGCCCCGGCACCGCCGCAGGCGTAAACAGCGGTAAAATCGTTAACGCCTCGGAAATGCGAAACTGCACCACTCCAAAACCAATCGGAGCCACTGCCACCGTTAAAACAACATACAGAGCGCCTATCAAAGCACCCTGTACAATCCATTGCGTATTTTTTTTCATAACAAATCAAACCTTTCGTGTTTTATTTTAGGTCAGGAGATTGCGACTGACCATTATGCAATTGTTAATCACCGTTTTTAGACGTTTGAGACTCTTCCTGCCCGTCCTTTTTCGCCGACTCCGGCTCCGGCAGTTTTTCAGCTCTGACAATATCAATCCGGCGTTCATCCACGCTCTGCACAGTAAATCGGTAACCTGAAACCTCCACGCTCGGATGTTCATTCTGCTCCGGAATCCGGCCCAGAATCGACATAATCATGCCACCCAGCGTATCATAATCGCCGCCTGGCAGCTCGGTGGACAGCATTTCTTCCACCTCTTCTATATCACAGGTACCCTCGATCGTAAACGTTGTATCATTGACCTTTTGAATATCCACCGGTTCGTTATCATACTCATCCTGAATATTACCGACGATGGTTTCCACAAGATCCTCTAATGTGACCAGACCGGCGGTTCCGCCGTATTCATCCACAACGATCGCCATCTGAATATGTTTTTCCGTCATTTCGGTGAACAACTCACTGCAACGTTTGGACTCCGGAATATGATATACCCGCCGCATAATATCCTTAGCTTTGGCATTGTCCGGCATACGTCGGCCAACAAACTGTAACAAATCTTTAATATAGATCACACCGACGATATCATCCAGATCTTCTTTATAAACCGGCAGCCGGGAATACCCTTCCTCAATCGCCAGTTTTACCGCTTCAGATAAATCGTCTTCCATCTCCACAGCGGCAATATCAGTACGGTGCTGCATAACATCACTGACGTCAATATCATCAAACTCAAACACGTTATTGAGCATTTCCCGCTGGCTTTCCTCAATTACGCCATTTTCCTCACCGACGTCCACCATCATCCGAATTTCTTCCTCGGTGACTTCCTCTTGATTGGCGTTCGGATCCATACCAAATAACCGAATTAAGCCGTTGGTTGAAACGGTTAACAACGCAATAACCGGGCGCAGCACCGTTTTGATCCCCAATAAAAGCCCCACTACTTTAAAAGATACGGCTTCCGCTTTTTGCATGGCGATTTTTTTCGGAACCAGTTCGCCCAACACCAATGAAAAATAAGAGGTAATCAGCGTAATTACTACAACCGACACACCGTATAAAATGGATTGTCCGGCCTGCGTCGTGATATGAAACCAGCTTACCAACTGGCTGTTGAGCATATCTGCGAAATTCTCTGACGCAGAAGCAGACGTTAAAAACCCGGCCAGCGTTACACCGACCTGAATCGTAGATAAAAACGATGATGAATCTTCTGTAAGTTTTAAAATCTTTTTTGCTTTTTTGTGCCCCTCTTCCGCCATTTTCTTGATTTTGCTGTCATTCAGAGAAATAACAGCTATCTCGCTCATGGCAAAAAAAGCATTGATCAAAATCAGCACAAGCAACAGGACAATCTTAAAAACTACCTCCACTGACGCACACCTCCCTCTTCACAGAAGTACGCGCGCTGCATAAAATCAGCAGGGTACGGGTCGTCCATAATAAAATTGTGCTCCTTTCAAATTATAAATACGATGCTATTGTACTACAGTTCTATAAAAAAGTCAACATGAAGCTGTATATCAGAAGAAAAAACTGTAAATCTATAAATAGATTTATACCTTTACCGTACCGCTATCTGAACAATCATCAAAATCTGTACCCTTATTAAAACCATTTGACGGATATTCTCCCATTGACAAACCGGCGCGGGCATGGTAATATAAAAACAGTTTAAAGCTTTGACGGGGAAACGCTTTTTGTTCGCCGGTTTCCAGAGAGCGGCAGACGCTGAAAACGCCGCAACTGGCTTAAATTGTGCACCGCCCCTGAGCGCCGCCGAAAAGGGTTTTATCAGATCCGTTAAGGCGTGCCGCAGACCGGCCTGCGTTATCAACTGAAACGAGCGGCGGAGCTTTCCGCAATTCGGGTGGAACCGTGGAGCAAAATACGCTTCACCCCGTAGACACTTTTTGTTTACTGGGTGAAGCGTTTTGTTTTGCCCACAGAAAGGAAGGACGCAACAATGATAAAGGTCACATTGAAAGGAAACGAGGTTCGGGAATTTGAAAGCGGGCTGCCGGCCTTTGAAATCTGCAAACAGATCAGCATGGGGCTGTACCGTGCTGCCTGCGCTGCTGAAATTGACGGAAAAGTCTGTGATTTACGCACCGTGATCGACAAAGACTGTTCGCTAAATATCCTGACATTTAACGACGAAGGCGGCAAAAAAGCCTTTTGGCATACAACCGCTCATGTGATGGCACAGGCGATCAAGCGGCTGTATCCAGACATCAAACTGGCCATTGGGCCGGCGATCGACAACGGCTTTTATTATGATCTTGACAGCACACACCCGTTTACACCAGAAGATCTGATCAAGATCGAATCCGAAATGAAAAAAATCGTCAAAGAGAATATTCCGCTGAAGCGCTTTGAGTTGCCGCCGGAAAAGGCTCTTGAAAAAGTCGGCGCCGACGGCGAAATCTATAAAGAAGAACTGATCCGGGAACATGCCGGAAAAGGCGAGCCGATCAGTTTTTATGAACAGGCCGAGTTTTACGACCTGTGTGCCGGCCCACACCTGATGACCACCGGCCCTATCAAGGCGTTTAAACTGACCTCCATCGCAGGTGCATACTGGCGCGGCGATGAAAAAAATAAGATGCTGGTGCGCATTTACGGTATCTCTTTCCCCAAAAACGCCGAACTTGAAGAATACCTCACCCGGCTGGAAGAGGCCAAAAAACGGGATCACCGCAAACTTGGAAAAGAGCTGGGCTTGTTTGAAATGATGGAAGAAGGGCCGGGGTTCCCGTTCTTTTTGCCCAACGGCATGATCTTGAAAAACACATTGATCGATTACTGGCGGCAGATCCATACCAGAGAGGGCTATGTGGAAATCTCCACCCCTATTATGCTGAACCGGCAGCTTTGGGAAACCTCCGGACATTGGGATCATTATAAAGAAAACATGTATACCACGGTGATTGATGATACCGATTTTGCCATTAAGCCCATGAACTGTCCGGGCGGTATGCTGGTTTATAAATCATCGTTGCACTCTTACCGCGATCTGCCCATCCGGATGGGTGAGCTGGGACTGGTTCACCGTCATGAAAAATCCGGCGCGCTGCACGGCCTGATGCGGGTGCGCTGCTTCACCCAGGATGACGCGCATATCTTTATGACGCCCGA
>CALWVA010000021.1 GCA_944384875.1 uncultured Clostridia bacterium | reverse complement strand
TGTTATTCCAGACTGTCGTAGGTTTGATCATCTACGGCTTCCAACCATTCGTTGGAGGTTTCTTCACCCGGAACTTCCACTGCAATATGGGAAAACCAGCTGTCTTTTTTAGCGCCATGCCAGTGTTTGACCTCCGGTGGAATGGTGATTACCATTCCGGGTTCCAGGCTGATCGCCTCTTTGCCTTCTTCTTGATACCAGCCGCTGCCGGCAGTGCAGATCAGGAGTTGGCCGCCACCGGTTTTTGCATGAGGGATGTGCCAGTTGTTGCGGCAGCCCGGCTCAAAGGTTACGTTGGCCAGAAAGACAGCACATTCACCTGGAACTGTCAGTGGATTCAAATAAGAGTTCCCGATAAAATATTGGGCATAAGCCGCATTTTCCTGCCCTAATCCGAAGATGTTCTGCTGGTCAAAAGTTTCCTTACTGTTTACTCTCATAATATATTGCTGTTCTGGTACGAAATGAACAGGTAGAAACGCTTGTTGTTAATAGCTTTGGAGAAACATTGTGCACATCTGCCACAGGTCTATGCGGTGGGCTGTAAACATCCCATCCAGATCAAGCCAGTTATCTATATAAAATCGGTTCACACAGTCATTCATTGTTTTGAAATATATTTATACAAGTTGAAATCAGATTTCTGCAACCCGGGATACTGCCCCGGCAATTGCCGGGGCAGTATCGTTGTGTGAAGATAAACATTTTTATTGTTTCATGACCTTGATCTGATCTGTTCGGTCTGCATTGAGAGAGAAGCGATCTGCTATTCCTTCAGTCAGCAGGATTTCATGTTCGTTCGTGACCAGAAGCATATCAAAGCCGCCGTTTTGACGCCAATATTCCTCCGCCTGTTCTGCGCCCATTACGAACAATGCAGTAGAAAGGGCATCGCTTAATCTGCCATTTGGGCTGACGATCGTCACAGACAGTAGGCCGCTGTCGGCCGGATAACCGGTTTTCGGGTTGAGAATGTGCCAATAGGTTTTGCCGTCTGCGCCCACAAAGTAATTTTCATAGCCGCCGGAGGTGACGATTGCGGCGTCGCTGATTTCCAGAATCCCCAGATTTCCTGTTCCTTGCGGGTCTCGGACGCCGATCCGCCAGTCGCTGCCGTCAGGACGTGCGCCAATGGCTTGCAGATTGCCGCCCAGACTGATTAAAGCCGATTGAATATGATATTGATACAGCAGTTCGGTAACCAAATCGGCTGTATAGCCTTTGGCAACCGCGCCGAAGTCCAGTTGCATGCCGTCAGGCACTGTGAGGGTTGTTCCATCCAATTGAATCTGGGTATAGTCTACCAGCGGTAACAGGTGATCCAGTTGCTGCTGTGTGGGAATTTGTTTGCTGTCGGTTGTGAACCCCCATGCGGTCAGAACCGGATATATCGTAGGGTCTAAGGCGCCAGCCGTTTGATCGGCCATTTCGAGTGTAAAAGCAATCAGGTTTGCGGTTTCTTCGCTGACATTCACCGGCAATCCGGCACTGTGATTTGCCTGATAAACTTCACTGGCATCATCTGTAACAGACCATCGTGCTTCCATATCCTGAATCAGTTGTTTGGATTCTGTCAGCGCCTGCTCGGCTTCTGCTCCATAAGCGGTAAAGGTCATATAGGTGTTCATGGAAAACATACTGGTTTGAACAGCATCAGATGCAGTCATTGCATCTGTGTTTTGCTGTTCACACCCGGTTGAAAAGAGAAGAGCGGCCAATAATAATAGGAGAATTGTCCGTTTCATTTTACGCTCCTTTCTTCTGATATTTTTCAAAAAATATTACAATGTGCGATCCTTGTTCTATAGCAAACACCTGTTTGATATTTGCATCAGGATTGGTCTTTATAGATGGATGACGTCTCATTTACATATAACCCGGAAGGATTATTCCTTCCGGGTTATATGTAAATGATTGTTTCGGCAATACAAAGCAAAATCAAAATCGGAGCGCACCTTTATCGTCAGCTTTTTTACAGCATCAATACTTTTTTTACACTGTTGATAATAATATCACAGCCTTTTTGCAGCAACGCATCTTCTGTGGTCAATGGCGGCAGCAGTTTCAACACGTTGTTGCCTCGACCGGCGGTTTCGATGATCAGATGGTTGTCATAACACAATGTTGCAACCCGTCCGGCCAGATCCGGCGCGATGGCTGAAAAGTCGATGCCGATAATCAGGCCGATGCCGCGGATCTCGATCCGATCGTCTAACGTCTGAAGCTGTTTGAGCTTGTCCATCACCAGCTGGTGTTTGCGCTGAACGCCGCCGGTCATATCATGTGTTACTGAAAATTCTACCGCCGCTTTTGCGCCGATGAAGGCGGGGTTAAAACCGCGGAATGTACCGTTGTGTTCGCCGGGGGTAAAAATGTCCAGCTCCGGTTTCATGAGCAATAAAGCCATCGGAAAACCGCCGCCGCTGATGGATTTGGACAGCGTGACCAGATCGGGCACAATGTCCGCCCGCTCAAAGGAGAAAAACGTGCCGGTGCGCCAGCAACCAATCTGGATATCGTCGGCGATCAGCAGAATATCATGACGGTCGCAGAACGCCCGCAGCCGTTGCAGCCATTCCACCGGCGCGACATTGATGCCGCCCTCGGCCTGTACTGTTTCCAGAATGACGGCTGCAGGAATGTCGATGCCAGAGTGATCGTCGTTGAGCAGCGCTTCCATATAAGCGATGCTGTCAAATTGCGCATATTCCTTAGAAGGATAGGGAATATACGTTGTATTGTACAGCGGTACACCGGCGCTGTTACGGATTTCAGCATCAGAAGTGACAGCCATACTGCCCTGGGTCATGCCGTGAAAGCCGCCGGTAAAGGCAAATACACCGCGCCGGTTTTTGTTTTTGCGCGCCAGTTTCAGCGCGGATTCTACCGCGTTGGTTCCGGTAGGGCCGCAGAACATGATTTTATAATCCAATCCTCTGGGTCGCAGGATCTTGTTTTCAAAGGTCTCAATAAAAGAAGCCTTTGCCACGGTGTGCATATCCAATGCATGGATGATGCCGCCGTTTTGCATATATCGGATCACCGGTTCTAAAATCGCCGGGTTGGAATGTCCATAATTCAGCGTGCCTGCGCCCGCGAAAAAGTCCAGATATTCGTCGCCTTTGGTGTCTCGGATAATCGAGCCTTTGGCCGTTTCATAGGTGTCGGTAAATTTCCGGCAATAGGAGCGTACATTAGATTCATATTGATCAAAAATATCCATGAAATCCGTCCTTACGTCATGAGATTGTCACAGCACATCAATTATAGTCCCGAGGCCGGTTAAAGTCAACCATAAATATTCTCCGAATCTGTCGGTGTGTCAGTGTGTCGTTCGGTATAACTGCTATACAGGCGATAATAGAGTCCGTGTTTTTGTATCAGCGTATCATGGGCGCCCTGTTCTTCGATGGCCCGATCGGTTAATACCAAAATCAGCGATGTGTTACGTGTGTTTTCTGGTAAAGTTGCGGTAAATTCCGTTAAAAAATATTGCAAATTTTCTGGTTATACGATACAATAAATATAATTACAAAATCCGGGAGGAATGAACGTTGATCTGGCATTCGTCAACCGCTACAGATATTGTAGCCGCGCTGGATTCCGATATGGAAAAAGGCCTGACCGACGAGGTTGTGCAACAGAAATTAAAAGAATTTGGGAAAAATCAGTTTACTGAAAAACGAAAAAAAACCTTTATTCAGCGATTTCTGGAGCAAATGAAGGATGTTATGGTGATCATTTTGATCATTGCAGCGGTGATTTCTGCTGCAGTAACCGCGATCCAGGAAACCAACGAGTGGCTTGAGCCCATTGTAATTATCGCGATTGTATTGTTGAATGCGCTGTTGGGCGTCATTCAGGAAAGTAAGGCTGAGGCGTCGCTGGAAGCGCTGAAAAATCTGGCTGCACCGTCGGCCAAGGTGATTCGCAACGGGGTACAGCAAACGATCGACGCCACCGGACTGGTGCCGGGGGATGTGATTGTGGTAGAGGCCGGCGACTATATTCCGGCGGATGCACGGCTGATTGAATCTTTCAGTTTGCGGTGTGACGAGTCGATGCTGACCGGCGAATCAGTGGCGGCGGATAAAGACGCCGGCGCGCTCTGTCCGGATATTGCGGGAATCGGCGACCGGGTCAATATGCTGTTCAGCGGCTGTTCGGTGGCGTATGGGCGCGGCAAGGCTGTGGTGACCGAAACCGGGATGCATACCGAGATGGGCAAAATTGCCACGATTCTGAAAGGGACAGACGATAACATTACGCCGTTACAGTTGAAGCTGGCCAAGCTGGGGAAAAACCTGGGCTTTATCGCGTTAGCGGTTTGCGCGGTGATCTTTATTTATGGCGCGATCATGCGGCTGGGCCTGCTGGATATGTTCATGACCGCGATTTCGCTGGCGGTGGCAGCAATTCCGGAAGGGCTGCCGGCGATTGTTACCATTGTGCTGGCGTTGGGCGTGCAGCGCATGGTCAAGAAAAACGCGATTATCCGACGGTTACCGGCGGTGGAGACGCTGGGCAGTGCGTCGGTAATCTGTTCAGATAAAACCGGCACGCTGACCCAGAACCGGATGACGCTGGTCAAAGTTTATTCTGCGGGAAAAATTCAGGATGTCACGGAGGATTCTCCAGACGATGTGGCTGCGCTGTTGCGGCTGGGCGCGCTGTGCTGCGACGGGACAGTGGAGATACGCGATGGCAAACAGATTCACCGCGGCGACCCTACCGAGACAGCCATTGTTGCAGCGATGATGAAGGTGTTGAAAACTGATAAACAGACGCTGGATGACACCTATCCCAGAATGTGTGAAATTCCCTTTGATTCCGAGCGCAAGCTGATGACCACGGTCTGTGTGATCGACGGTAAGCCGTATGCAATTGTTAAGGGCGGTTCGGATATTGTAATTGACCGCAGCCGGAATATTCATAAAGAAGAAGTGCTGAAAGCCAATACACAGATGGCCAATGACGCGCTGCGGGTATTGGGTATTGCGATCAAACCGCTGGACGAAGTACCCAGCAATCCGACGATGGAGCAGCTGGAATATGATCTGACTTTTGTAGGCCTGGTGGGGATGATTGATCCGCCCAGGGAAGAGGCAAAGGTGGCTATTGAAGAATGCAAGCGCGCGGGCATTCGCACAGTGATGATAACCGGAGACCATGTGGCGACTGCTTCTGCCATTGCACGGCAGCTTGGTATTATGCAGGAGTCGGATCGTGCGGTTACCGGCACAGAGCTATCTGAAATGACCGACGAACAGCTGTTTGAACAGATTGAGCATATTTCGGTTTATGCCCGGGTATCGCCGGAAGATAAAATTCGTATTGTGCAGACCTGGCAGAAGAAAGGCGAGGTCGTGGCAATGACCGGCGATGGCGTCAACGACGCGCCGGCATTAAAAGCGGCGGATATTGGCTGCGCCATGGGCATTACTGGCACCGACGTCGCCAAAGGTGCCGCTGCAATGACGCTAACTGACGACAATTTTGCGACGATTGTAACAGCCGTGAAGGAAGGGCGCGGCATTTATGACAATATTCGTAAAGCGGTGCATTTTCTGTTATCTTGTAATCTGGGTGAGATTATCACAGTGTTTGTGGGAATGCTGCTGTTCCATGTACAGCCGCTGACGCCGATCCTGCTGTTGTGGATGAACCTGGTTACCGACAGCCTGTCGGCGCTGGCACTGGGCGTAGAGCCGGTTGAGCGGGACGTGATGGATCACAAACCCCGGAAGAAAAACGAAAGTATTTTCGCGCATGGCCTGGGTATTAACGCAATCTGGCAGGGTGTGATGTTCGGTGGGATCACTATCGCGGCCTTTGTAATTGGACTGACCGCGCATGGCTGGACCTGGGGCGCCGCATTTACACAGGAAGAAATGATTTACGCGCAGACCATGGCGTTTGCCGTGTTATCGATTTCACAGCTGTTTCATGCGATGAACTGCCGGTCGGAGCATTCGCTGTTCCGCGCGGGCTGGTTTAAAAACAAGATGATGTGGCTGGCGTTTGGTATCTCGTTGCTGTTGATGCTGGCGGTGTTGACAATTCCGCCGGTGCGGACGGTGTTTGGCGTGGCCAATCTGAACAGCACAGAATATTTAGAGATTTTGCTGTTGGCAATTGTACCGCTGGTGTTGACCGAGTTGGTGAAGTTGGGTACCTGGTTGGTACACAAAATGCGCAGCGGAAAATAAGAGCCGCGATTGTATAGTTTGTAAAAGCCAGATCTGCTCCATCATCTGTATGGAGCAGATCTGGCTGGTTTGTTGTTGTATGGAACATCAGTGCGGTGAGTTTGGCTGTTTAAATCAGTCTGAAAGCGGCAAGGATTACTGCGAAGAACATCTGTGTCATGTCATCGGCGGTAGTCAGCATGTATCGGATGGCGAACTGTTTTGTGACATGCACCGCTGCGACGAATTTGGTTGTCATGCCCAACAGGATGGCGCCTCTCTATATTGTGTAGACCATCGTTGTGAATATGGCAGATGTATTTCCAGTAAGAGCTGGGGCTCCGATTATTGTTTTCGGCACGAACGGATTGTCGAGCAGGAGCGGGAAGACGGATATTATTATTAAAAATGGAAAACATCTACATGCAGAACGGTCACAATTGATAGAGAACGGTAGAAGCGGCGCTGTTTGTTATGAGATGCTTTAAAAGAACGGTCAAAAAAATTTGCGCGGTTTGAAAAAAAGACCGGATCTGTGAATAACAGATCCGGTCCTTTTTTTGATGTTGTTTTAGCAAACGCCCTGCGCCAACATGGTGTCAGCGACTTTTGTAAAGCCGGCAATATTCGCACCGACTACAAAGTTATCGGTATAGCCATATTGTTTTGCGGCTGCAGAGGCATTTTTATAGATGTTGATCATGATATCATGCAACTTATTATCAACGGTCTCAAAACTCCAAGAGGTCATGCCTGCATTCTGGCTCATTTCCAGTGCGGAAGTAGCTACGCCGCCCGCGTTAGCCGCTTTGCCAGGACCGAACAGGATCTTATTGTCCAAAAAGACGTTGGTTGCACCGATGGTGCTGGGCATGTTCGCGCCCTCTGCCACAGCAAATACACCGTTTTTGACCAGCATTTTTGCATCGGCTTCATCCAGCTCGTTCTGTGTTGCGCAGGGCAGCGCGATATCACAGGGGATGCTCCAGATGCCTTTGCCGTCGGTATATTTTGCGGTGGGATGCTCTTTGACATATTCAGAAATCCGGCCGCGCTCCACTTCTTTGATGCGTTTGACAGTATCCAGCTTGATTCCGTCCGGATCATACACATAGCCGGTAGAATCAGACAGTGCAACCACTTTGCCGCCCAGTTGCTGCGCTTTTTCGGTGGCGTAGATCGCCACGTTGCCTGAACCGGAAATCACGATCGTCTTGCCCGCAATAGATTTGCCATGATCTTTGAGCATTTCATCCAGGAAATAGATCAGGCCATAACCGGTGGCCTCTGTTCGGGCCAGGGAGCCGCCATAGGTCAGCCCTTTGCCGGTCAATACACCCTCAAAATGATTTGTCAGGCGTTTATATTGCCCATAGAGATAGCCGATCTCCCGGCCGCCGACACCGATGTCGCCGGCAGGCACGTCGGTGGTCGCACCGATATGGCGGAACAGTTCGGTCATGAAGCTCTGGCAGAACGCCATTACTTCGCGGTCGGATTTACCCTTTGGATCAAAATCGCTGCCACCTTTACCGCCGCCGATGGGCTGGCCGGTTAACGAGTTTTTAAAGATTTGCTCAAAACCTAAAAATTTGATGGTGCCAAGTGTTACCGAAGGATGCAGGCGCAGACCGCCTTTATATGGGCCGATGGCGCTGTTGAACTGCACCCGATAGCCGGTATTGACATGTACTTTGCCATGATCGTCAACCCACGGAACCCGGAAGATAATCTGCCGCTCCGGTTCTACCAGGCGTTCCAGAATAGCGGCCTCTTCATATTTGGGATTTGCCTGAATGACCGGTTCCAGAGAGGTCAGAACCTCTGTGGCGGCCTGGATAAATTCAGGTTGGCTGGGATTTTTCTGGATCAGATGATCCAAGACGTTTTGTACATAGGACATAACAACAATTCCTCCACTTCATAATCGAAACTTTGTTTATTCTATCACAGTTCTGTGTATATGTAAATCCATTTGTCCAGTCAATTTAAAAAAATTGGAGAAATTATTAAATTCTGGTGTTCAAATCTGTATAATGTAAATAATTTTTTATATTCTTACAGTAGAGGTAGGTCGGGTAGGGACCGGCTTGTTCGCAGCATGTTTGTTTGAACCGCTGAAGCTGTAGTGATCGTTTGTTTGCGTCGGATGTAGCTGTTTTGACGTTTATGCAGCATGCGCCGCAGCGTTGGATCATATGAGAGCAAATCTTGCGAACGTGTGATGGAATATAGCCTGTTGCTTAATAATTTGATTTCGAAGCAAGTGGTTTGCAATATTGTTTGACAACGTCTTCCTGCGACTTTACTTTTTTCAAAAGGTTTACTCTTTTTCGTCTTTTTACGTCAGGTGGTACATAGAATATACTAAATACAGATAAGTTTCTTGAAAAATATGCAAAAAGGACTGGTTTGGATGATGACGACGATCCGTTTAAAACCATTGCTGTTTCATCTGGCGCTTCCGCTGGCGGTGGGCGGTGCTGCAGCGCTGCTGACGCGGGATCAGACGGGAATAGTATATCAGTCGATTGAACAACCGTTGTTTTCGCCGCCGGGCTGGGTATTCCCGGTGGTATGGACGATCTTATATATATTAATGGGCGTTGCTGCTTATCTGATTCAGGTTACGCCATGCCGATATAGTAAAAAGGCACTGAACATTTATTGGTGCAGTCTGGTAGTTAATTTCCTATGGCCGGTGGTCTTTTTTCAGCTGCAGCAATTTACATTGGCGCTGGTTTTACTTATTGTGTTATGGGGGTTGGTATTTGCGGCCGCCGCTTTTTACAGCTTGTGTAACAAGACAGCCTGTATCCTGATGATTCCTTATTTGTTGTGGTTATCTTTCGCGGCTTATTTAAACATGGCAATCGTCTGTTTGAATTGAACAGCCGCGGGGCAGATGTGGGCGGGGAAAATAGAGAAGTAACGGCGTGATCCTGACAGACCGCGCGCATGGGGTAAACCACAGGCAGAAAAGGTTGCAGATATATTTTTGTTCGCCATGTGATTTAAGCATATTGATTCAACCGCTGCTGTCTGCATGCATTGTTTAAATAAAACAAAAACCGTTTGATTCGGCGAACACAGCTGCATCGAACGGTTTGTTATTTTTATTGCAGTGGAGTTTTGCGGATAAACAGGATTCCCAGTGTGTTCGGCCCGCAGTGTACGCTGACCGAGCAGCCTGCGGTGGTATTCAGCACCTCTTTAAAAGGAACCTTTTGCAAAACCGCCTGTCGAACCAGTTCGAAATATGCAGGATCCTGACAGGTGTGGGTGATGAAAATGCGGTTGGTATCGATATCCTCCGGGTGATGCAGCCGGTCGGCAACGTAGGCGGTCAAAACATCGGTAAGTTTTCCGCGATACTTTTTGACAACGTCCATTTTCCCGTTTTTGACTTCAATACACGGCTTGAGTTTGAGCAGATTGGCGCCCAGCGCGGCAACGGAAGAACACCGGCCGCCTTTATGCATGTATTCCAGCGTATCCAGCACAAAGGAGGTGTCTACACGGGGAATCAACGTTTGGATTTCGTCTGCAATTTCACCGGCGGATTTTCCCTCGTCCCGCAGTTCACAGGCGCGTAGAACCAACAGACCGATTCCTGTAGACAGATTGCGGCTGTCAATAATATAGGCATTTGACCGGTCTGCGGCCGCAGCCCGGGCATTGGCAAACGTCGAAGACATCTCCCCACTGATATCAAAATGAATCAGGCCGTCATCCGAGCCGCAGATAGAATCAAAATATTCTTCGCATTCCGCAATATTCGGCGCGCTGGTTGTAACCAGATTGCCGGTTTTCTGTTTGTATTCAAAAATATCTGATGTGGTAATTTCCAGCCCGTCTCGCAGCGTTTGCCCGCCTTTGACAATGGGCAGATGAAAGACCTGAATATGATATTTCTCAATCAGTTCAGGCGATAAGTCGGCGGTGCTGTCACAGGAGATAACGACGGTATTGGCCATATAGAACAATCCTTTCCGCAAATATGCGCAGCATTATACAAACGCAATGGTTTGTATAGTGGAAATTGTAACATAAATAGGTTGGATTTACAATCTTTTTTTAGTTGTTTATACGATGATGATAAGGTTTTACAATTTTATTGAGTTTCTGAAAGCTGTATCCCTGCTGTTGTAAGTATTCGATCACTGCCGGAAGCGCTTCGACTGTGGAAGTTTTTGTGCCGGCGTCGTGCATCAGAACCGTTAAATGTTTCGGGCCGGCCTCCCGTTTGATGCCGTTGATAATTTCAGATGCTGGAACGGTGGTGCTGTCGGCGTCATGAGAGTCGCAGTTCCAGTCAAAGTAAGTATAACCCTTTTGTTCTACTGATTTTGCCAGCGTAGTCATAATCCCGCTGCAATATTTTTTGCTGGCAATATTGCTGGAGCCACCGGGGAATCGCAGCAATGTGGTGGTCACGCCGGTTTTCTCCCGAACCAGATCGCTGAGTTTCTGCAGATCTTCAAAATAGGCGGTCTCATTCTGATAAATCTGTGAAAAATCGTGGGTGTAAGAATGCAGACCGATGGCATGGCCAGCGTCGACAATATTTTTCATATATTTGGTTTCACCGCGGCCGATGACGAAAAAGGTCGCCTTAATATTGTAACGCTGCAGAATATCTAAAATTTTGGGTGTGTTTTTAGACGGGCCGTCATCGAAGGTCAGAAAACAGATTTTTTTATCGGCGTTTTTCTCCCGCAGCGTATCAATATCACTTTGCAGCCGGTCGGCTCGTTGCTTTTCAGATTCATAATTTTGCTGCGCCTGCTCCAGCTGTTGTTGCTGCTGGATCAATTCGTCCTGCTGCTGTTGCAGCGATTCAGACATCGAGGCCAGCTGCCGCTGTAAACCCAGAAGCTGTTGCTGGTTATTTTGTTTAATAACTGCAAACCCTATAGTAGCGGCGATGGTGATGAAAGCCGACAGAATGATAAAAAAGACCGTAATTTTTTTTGCCATGGAAAAAGCGCCCTTTCGGTATTTTGCAATCAATATGGGCTGTTCTAAAAAGACCAGCCGGTATATTTGCCATCAGTATAACACAAAAGAGCGCGAAAAAGAAGTTTTTTGTATTAAATTTGTAGCGGAATTTTTAATATAGACTGTCAGCGATTGCTTTAAAGACCGGGGCAGCCGACTGCCCGCCGGTTTGACCGTCTTCAGATAAAACGACGACGGTATATTTTGGATCAACATCTGGGAAAAAGCCTGCGAACCATGCCTGAACAATTTCCCGTCCGTTGTCGGTTTGGCCGGTTTCGGCAGTGGCGGTTTTTCCGCCCGCGCCGATCCGCTCGGGTTTTGCTGCGGCGCCGGTTCCGGATTCTACAGTATATATCATATAAGATTGCAGTGTTCTGGCTGTTTGGGGCTGCAATACTCTGGTTGCAGCGGCCGGCTGTTCAGTCCGGACAGTACCGTCCCGGGCGGTAATTTGCTCAATCAAAGATGGGCGGATCAGGCCGCCGTCGTTGCAGATTGTTTGAACCATCGAGGCAATTTGCAGCGGCGTCGTCATCAGATCGCCCTGCCCAAAGGAGAAGTTCGCAGTGGCGGCGGGGGATTGCAATGTATCTGGATTTGGCAGCGTTCCGGCAGCGCTTTCCAGCCCTTCGCACAGTGTTGTGGATTGTCCGAAGCAAAAGGCTTTTGCCAGCTTGTACAGCGCGTGTGCGGGTAATTGCTGCCCCAGAGCAATAAAATAGGTGTTGCAGCTTACGGCCAGCGCTGTGCGCATGTCCATCAGCCCGTGTCCGTCCCGCTGCAGACAGTGGAATAATACGCCTTGTATATCAATATTTCCAGTGCAGGTGTGTCGTGGTTGCAGATTATTTTCCAGCGCACATGCAGCGGTGCAAAGTTTGAAAACCGAACCGGTATTATAGGCGGACAGCGCCCGGTTGATAAAAGGCGACTGCGCGCTGTCCAGGTCTGCCTGCACATTGTTGGGGTCAAAGGTCGGCGTGCTGGCCATTGCCCGAATTTTGCCGGTGCTGTTTTCTAAAACTACAACAGCGCCCTTGGGCAGATATTTTTCTGCAGCCTGCTGCGCGGCGCGTTGAATGTTCTTGTCAATTGTCAGCGTAACGCTACCGGGTGCTTGCCCTTCCTGGATCAGTTCGGGTTCAATGCCGCTTAAAATATTGCCGTGGGCGTCCTGCTGGAAGCGCACCGACAGATTGCCGCCCTGCAACAGTTCTTCATATGACTTTTCAATACCGCAGACACCGACGCCATCACCGTCTGTATAACCAATTAAATGTGGCGCCGGCGGCAGGGCGTCATATCGCTGTGCGATCTTAAAGACCCGGATATTCTCATGATAAAAATGCTCGTCTACTGTTACACAGATCGGATACCCCTCTTGCAGGCGCTGGCGTTGTGCATCGTTCAGGTAGCCGCTGACGGCCGCAATCGCATCTGCGCTGGGCGGTACGGCCGCTTTATAAATATAGGTGGTATCGGTCAGAGGTTCGCCGTTGCAATCATAAATCGTTCCGCGATTTTGGCCGATTTCTATGGTTACGCCACTTTGTGTATCCGCTGCATCGGTAGATACGCCCAGAATAACGCTGCAAATCCGAATCGCTGCCAGAGAAAACAGCAGATTCAATATGACAAACAGCAAAATGCAGCGTTTTTGCATCCGGAAAACAACCCCTTTTTGTGAACTGTTTTTATTGTTTCCGGCGACTGTTTTTCTAATCCAGAAAGTTTTTGCATATTGCGGACAGAATCTGTCAATGCTATAAGCGAACACGAAGATAAGGAGTTGAGTATATGTTAGATAAAATCGCGCTGGTGATCCTGATTATCGGGGGCATCAACTGGGGCAGTATCGGTCTGTTTCAGTTCGATATTGTGTCCTGGATTTTCGGCGGACAGTCGGCAACGGTCAGCCGTATTATTTATACGCTGGTCGCGTTGGCGGCGATCTGGTGCATCTCCTTGCTGTTCCGGGAGAATGCAGTCACAGAAGAATCAGATTCTCGTCAGTAATAAACTGGTTTTCATACTGCGGGAGGAATGCAAAAAGCTGCATCATCAATTGATGACGCAGTTTTTTGTTTTTAAATACATTTTTAAAAATGTATTTAAGCTTTATTTCAGAAAATAGCAAATATAAACCGTGATGATACATGCAGACCTTATCTTCGCTGTTGTGATAAACGCTATATCGCCATGGAAAATCGCGGCCGAGTAAGATTTGCTGGTTTATTCCGAAAACATTGGTGTAGATAGATACCGTTCTCCGGTGTCCGGCAGCAGCGCCACGATGGTTTTATCTTTATTTTCCGGACGTTTGGCCAACTCCAGAGCAGCCCAGACGGCCGCGCCCGAAGAAATGCCAACCAAAAGACCCTCGGTGCGGGCAATTGCGCGACCGGTAGCGAAAGCGTCATCGTCTTTCACCGGGATAATTTCATCATAAATATGAATATCCAGCGTATCGGGGACAAATCCTGCGCCGATTCCCTGAATGCTGTGCGCCCCAGGTGTGCCTTTGGAAAGCACCGGAGATCCAGCTGGTTCGACGGCTATGATTTTTACGTCCGGTTTTTGTATTTTCAGATATTTGCCGACGCCGCTTAGCGTACCGCCGGTTCCGACGCCAGCCACGAAAACATCTACGGTTCCGTCTGTATCCTGCCAGATTTCAGGACCGGTGGTTTTGAAATGCATTGCAGGGTTGGCAGGATTGGAAAACTGCCCCGGAATAAAGGCGTTCGGCGTTTGAGCAGCCAATTCATCAGCTTTTTCGATTGCGCCGGCCATGCCTTTGGCGCCGTCGGTCAGCACGATCTGTGCGCCGTAGGCTTTAAGCAAATTCCGGCGTTCAACGCTCATGGTTTCGGGCATTGTTAAAATAATTTTATAACCTTTGGCGGCGGCTATTGCGGCCAATCCGATTCCGGTATTGCCGCTGGTTGGCTCAATAATGGTTGCACCCGGTTTTAAGACGCCCTGTTTTTCAGCGTTGTCAATCATGGCGTCAGCGACCCGGTCTTTGACGCTGCCTGCCGGATTGAAATATTCCAATTTAGCGAGAATGGTTGCCTGGACGCGGTTTTTTTGTTCCAGCCGAGCCAACTCAAACAAGGGTGTATGGCCGATTAGGTCTGTAAATTGTTTATAAATCTTCATGATGAAACGCTCCTTTGGTTTGTGAGATACAGGTATTATCAAATAACCCAACGCCGGATTCGCGGCGGACCATTGCCATTTTCAGATCGTTCAAATCAAATATTCTGCTTAAAGTGTTATTATTATACGCGCTAATTTACATTTGTCAAGGGAATTTATGGGATTCCAGTTGATCGCTGGCCTATTGATCCGATATGCGATATAAACGCAAAATGAAATGTTTTTTGTGATATTACATACAAATTATTGAAATTTTAGGGTAAATATGCCTATTGACTATGGAGATCTATTATGTTAAACTGAACGTGGATTTTTATAAATAAGTGGTGATAGAGGGGAGAAGTATATGCTTGCCAGGTTATCAGACGGGGAACTGCGGCTGATGCTCATTGTATGGGAGCGGGAGCCGCTGGGTTCAGGGCAGTTGGTAAAATATTGTGCTGAGCAGCTCGGATGGAAAAAATCCACTACGTATACCGTAATTAAACATCTGGAAAAAAAACAAGTGCTGCAAAATGAAAACGCTTGTATTACATCGTTGGTGTCACAGGAGGAAGTGCAGCGTCAGGAGAGCCGGTTGGTGTTGAAACAACGGTTTGGCGGGTCGTTGCCCAGCTTTCTTACTGCTTTTTTAGATCGCACTAAATTGACACAGGAAGAAGCGGAACAGCTGAAAGCGTTGATTGATCGCTATAAGGAGTCGTAAACGATGCTGCTACAACTGTTCGCACAGATCTTATGCATGAGTCTCATGGCGGCGCCTTTGGTTTTGCTGGTTTTGGGCGCGCGTGTGCTGATTCGGAAATCGCCCCGATGGGTGATCTGTCTGTTATGGGGGCTGGTATTTGTACGGTTGCTTTGTCCTTATGGGCTGATTCCGGTGGAAGTTTCTGAAGATATGCCGGGTGCAGCAGTTATTCAGCGCCTAGAAGACGAACAAGGTGCAGCTATAAATGATGCGTCAGAAACGCAGAAGATCTTTTCTGAAACTTCTGCTGGTGATGCTGCTACAGAGCAACCGGAAGCTGTAAAAGATGCACCGGTGGACACTGCTCGCAATGGGTTTTCACTGTTATGGCTTTTTGCAGTTTTATGGGCGTTGGGCGCTGCAGGTTTGCTTTCTTACAGTTTGATCGCTTATTGCAGGCTACAGAGAAAACTGCGGTTTGCGATTCGAGTTGCAGATGGTGTGTATAGCTGCGATGCGGTTGCAGTTCCGTTTGTTTCGGGCGTTTTTAAACCGAAAATTTATCTGCCGCCGGTATTGCCGCAGGAGAATCGGGAACATGTATTGGCTCATGAATACATGCACATTAAACGGCGGGACTATATCATAAAGCCGCTAGCGTTTTGTTTGACCTGCATACATTGGTTTAATCCGCTGGCTTGGGTCGCATTTTACATGCTTGGTAAAGACATGGAGCTGGCCTGTGATGAGGGGGTCATCCGTCAGATTCAGCGCACCGGCCGTGCGGCATATAGTCAATCGTTAGTAACCTTGGCAGTAACGATTCCTGAACGGCAATGGCCGCCTGTGGCGTCGTTGTTTTTTGGAAAGGGCAATGTCAAAGACAGAGTTTTGCATATTTTACATTATAAAAAGCCAACCGCTCGTCAGATCGTTACTACGATTGTGTTGACGGCCTGTGTAGCGGCACTGTGTATGACAGAAATTGTTCCGGTGGCGGCCAAGGCAAATGGTGTGGATCCGATACGGGCAATTATACCGGATGTTTCCGCGGAACAACCGGTTGTACGGCAGCCGGAAACCGAGTTGCAGCCGTCACAGACTGAGACGACAACCAGCGCATCGCCGGCAGTAGATGCAGACCAACAGCAGCCGGCTACACAACAAGGACAACAAACATCTGGAGCCGCGATACCGGATGTATCTGTTTTATCAGATGCTGTTATTGAAAATACGATTTATAATGGTATGACGACAGGCAATATGTCATTAGGTGGACGGATTTTGTCGGGCTCGACTCCGTTGATGATTTCCGGTGGGCGGCAGATGCAGCTTTATCGAAGTCAACTATATTATCTTCAGTTGGACAATGCAGGAGAGGAGTGGTTGTATAGACAGCTCTCAGACGGTAGTATAACCCGGTTTCAAGATGCCGATTCATTGTGTGGCTACTTCTTTGACGGGAATGTGCTTTATACGATTACAGATGCACACGGTACGTTGAAAGTTTGGCAGATCAATAAGGAATCTGGTTGGTGTTCAGTGGTCTTTGATCTAAAGCGTCGATGGTGCGTCAGTCCGGCAATGATTGACGGAACATATATTTATCTGTTGACTTGTGACCCGGAAACCTTTGGAGACGGACATTTATATCTTGGTCGGCTTTCTATGACGGATTTGAGTTATACTGAACGGTGTATTAGTACATATGACATATATGACCGGGATCCGGCAGGCGGAGAAACGCTGCAGGCAGATGCATCATCAAAGATTATTTACCATAATGGCTGGGTGTATTACAGCCGTGAGGGTATAACCGCAAAAATTCGTAAAAACGATCCCGGCCCGGATCAACGATATGCATATGAAATCTGCAGGATCCGGTTTGATACGGGTGCACAACAGACGGTGTTTTCTGCAGCGGATATGGGTGCTCCGGTAGATAGAAATTGGACGGTTCATGGCAATCGGCTGTTCATGTTGGCGGGGCAGACGCTGTATATGACCGATTTGTCAGGGTCCAATGTGTTGTTGCAGGTTCAGATTCCGGATTCCGGTTTGCAGTTGATGGGCTGTAACGGCGAGTGGGTTTATTTTTGTGACAAGAATGGAATCGGCGTGTCTAAAATTAAGATGGATTTGACCGGATACCGTGAAATCTAGGGTGTGTTCATATTTTTACAAAATATTGGGTTTTATTTTATTAAAGGGGGATTATAATATGAAAAAAGTATGGTCTTTATTGCTTGCGGTGTTGTTGTTTTGTTCTTTGGCAATGGTTGGCGTTTCTGCGGAAACCGGCGGTTCCGGTGGGGATAATTATACAGATGAATTATTCGATCAGGAGGTATCGGAAACGCTGGCAGAATATTTGAATTATTCTCTTGTAATTGCCGAGCAATTACAGGAAATTATCCTGCAGCTTCCGGATGCTGTTACGCCAGAAGATCAGCTTGCACTGCTTCGGCAGATCGATCAGTTTTATGAACAGAATCTGCCGCCGATGCAGCAGGTTTTTGAACAGTTGACAGACAGTGATTTTGAAGTGCTGGCCATTTTGTATGAACAGACGACCGGAGAACAATTGACAGTGGAAGAAATAAAGGCGTCTGAACAGCAAGCGCTGGAATACAATATCTATTTGTGGGAGGCCGTTTTACGTCCGGTCGTGCAAATGGCAGACAATGATCAGGAACAATTGCTGCAGGATATGGGGAACAGCAATCGGATTGATGTGCTGTTGGCAACATGTGCACAGGATTTGAGCGAGGATTACCTTAACTCGTTGCCGGAAGTTGATGACAGTCAGCTGTTCACATATCAATTGGAATATTATGTAGATTTTGAAAATATTACGGCAACGCAATATGCGGCGTTGGCAGAAATCCGATATCTCAATGATAAGCTTTCTGGCGATTTTATTTCCTATTTTAATACCTTAGGTGATTATGATCAATTTATTGCTGATGTGCAGGCTTATGCTGCGGCTTACGAGGAAACGGTGGAGCGCGGCGATATTAACGGAGACGGCTACATCAACAACAAGGATTTTTCCAGACTGAAGTCTTATCTGGCGGATGATGAGACGTTGATTGTACAGTCGGCCATCGAATTGACAGGGGATGGCTTGATCAGTAATAAGGATCTGTCCAGACTGAAAGCGTATTTGGCAGACAACGACGTAACCTTTGGTTAATTACATGTTCATTTAGCCAGATTATATTAAGCGGCGCAGAGCGGTTCTGCGCCGCTTTTATCGTGCACGGACAAGGGCTGATCAGCATATACTGTCGTGCAAGCGTTGGAAATCAATATATTTATAAAATAAAAGGAGCATTAGAATGGACAATAAATTCTATATAGAAGATTTGTGCATGCATATGCCTGATGAACAGCAGGATCTGCGTTGTGTAGATAAACTGCCGTTGGCAATGGCGTATGTCCCGATGCAGAAATGGCGGGATCTTTACGATGTAGATGTAGGATTGTCCAGAGGAACAGTCTTTTCTGAACTGGATCTTCCGTTCCTGGGAAAGCGGGCGATTCAGAAATGAGTAACAAGGAGAAGGCATTAAATCTGGTCAGAATGTATAACTTCGCAATGATTGAGGCAAATCTGTTTTTGGATTCTCATCCGAAAGATCAACAGGCGTTGGAGTATTTTCAGCGTATGAAAAAAATGCATGAAAAGGCTGTTCGGGAATATACCGAAAAATATGGGCCATTGACTACTTCTGGTGTGGACGCATCTGCTAAAACGTGGGAATGGGTCAAAGGTCCCTGGCCGTGGGAGGTTGATGCATAATGTGGAGTTATTCTAAAAAGCTGGAATATCCGGTAAAGATCGCGAATCCAAATCCCGCGCTGGCAAAAGTGATCGTTAGTCAACTTGGCGGTCCGCATGGCGAACTTGGTGCGTCAATGCGCTATCTCAGCCAGCGATACAGCATGCCTTATGATGAGATAAAAGCGATTTTGACCGAT
>CALWVA010000020.1 GCA_944384875.1 uncultured Clostridia bacterium | reverse complement strand
TTTATCGGATTTTGAAAGCGCCGCATCACCGTACCGGCGATAAATGGTGCGTATATCCGATGTATGATTTTGCACATCCGATTTCAGACGCGGCCGAAAAGGTGACCTTTTCGCTGTGTACGCTGGAGTTTGAGGATCACCGGCCGCTGTATGACTGGCCGTTAAAGGAGCTGAACTGGCCGGAGGCGCCGCGGCAGATTGAGTTTGCCCGCATGAATCTGAGTTATACCGTTACCAGTAAACGTCGTTGTTTGCGCCTGGTGAAGGATGGGCTGGTAGACGGTTGGGACGATCCGCGAATGGCAACGCTGTGCGGTATGCGCCGACGGGGATATCCGGCGGCGGCACTGCGGGATTTTGTCGATAAAATCGGTGTTTCCAAAGCAAACAGCGTCATTGACTATTCGATGCTGGAGGCCTGTGTACGGGATAATTTGAATGAAAATGCCGATCGTGCAATGGCGGTGCTGCGTCCGGTCAAGGTCATTGTTGATAATTATCCGGCGGATAAAGTTGAAAAGATTCAGGTGCCGGTTCATCCGAATAAACCTGAGCTGGGCAATAAGACGGTCTATTTCACGCGGGAACTGTATATTGAGCGGGAGGATTTTTGCGAGCAGCCTCCGAAAGGATATTTTCGTCTTTCTCCGGATCGGGAGGTGCGTTTGAAAGGGGCGTATTATGTAAAGTTTGTATCCTGTGAAAAGGATGCAGACGGCAAGGTGCGCGTGATTCATGTGACATATGATCCAGCATCGTTCGGCGGCGAAACGCCGGATGGCCGCAAGGTCAAAGGAACATTGCATTGGATTTCTGCAGCGCATTGTTCAGATGCAACAGTACGGCTATATGACCGGTTGTTTAAGGTGGAGAATCCGTCGGATGAGACTGGTGTAACCGATTTTACCGAGCATCTGAATCCAGATTCGATGATCGTGCTGCAGGGATGCAAAATAGGCGCGGATATTCAGCAGGCGCATCCGGGCGATACGTTTCAGTTTATGCGGCAGGGATATTTTTGCATCGATGCTGATTCTACGCCGGCGTGTCCGGTGATCAACCGGGTGGTTGCGCTGAAGGATTCCTGGGGTAAAGCGCATTAAATTGGAGATATGCGCGTTATTATACAGTGAGATGTCGCGATGTTTCTTCGATGACAGGTATAGAGGACCGTTTGGGCCATCAAATAATAGACCGACACAGGGGAGGATACTTTCCCCTGTGACGGTCTTTTTTGCAATGTGGTTGTAAAGATATGAGATGTTTTATGGTCAGACAGTAAACAATTGATCATTTCAATAATTTGAAAAATTTTACAATTATTTCGCAATGAACTTTTTATATTTATATAAGATATAGAATCAAACCTATACTGATAAAGCAACTCTATATTCTGTGCGTATATATCATATTTGTAGGAGATATAAATATATTTGTTATAAAATGTATATAAAAAAATATATTGACGTATTAAAAATTATGTGATAATATTACAAATGGTCAGAACCCTATATGAACAAATTATTAAATGCAAAGGGAGGAAAAGATGAAAATGCGCAAAAAAATTGTACACGTGTTTGTGAGCTTACTGCTATTGGTGTCTGTTGTTGCAATGGCGATACCCGCAGTGCAGGCAGCTGGTAACACCTACTATGTAGACGCCAGCGGCGGCAATGACAGCAACAGCGGGCAAAGCTCCACAAGCGCATGGAAGACACTGTCCAAAGTGAACAACACAACCTTTTCAGCAGGCGACCGCATTTTGTTAAAATGCGGAAGCACATGGACGGAACCTCTATGGCTCAAGGGGTCTGGTTCTGCGTCCAATCCAATTGTAGTTAGCAGCTATGGCAGCGGCAACAAGCCGGTCATCAACGCGCAGACGGTTGCGTCCGGTGCGTTGAATGCGTCGGTTTATCTGTATAACCAAAGCTATATTACAATTGACGGGCTGGAAATTACCAACTCCACCAATTCTACAGATCCGAAATACTGCGTCAAAGCCAACCCGCAGGATGGTTATACCATGAAAGGTATTACTATTAAGAACTGCTACATACACGGGACGGCGTCAGACTGGTCGGGTACTTCTCATGGAAAACTGCATGGTATAGAAGCTTTCAGTGAGAATTATTATGGCTACTTTGACGGCGTTTTGATCGAAGGCAATACCATTGAAAATGTAAAAGACAATGGTATTACGATCGATGGCTCTTACCAGGGCGGTAATATCAATGGCGTAGCGTTTTCGCAATCTGCACAAAACGTCGTTATTCGCAACAATTATCTGACCAATATCGGCCGTGACGGGATTCTGACCAATAACTGTAATGAGCCGCTGGTAGAGTATAATGTGGTGAATAAGGCGCATTCTTATGCAACAACCAGTTATCATGTGGCGTTATGGCCATTTGCCTGTCGGAATGCGTTGTTCCAATACAACGAAGCGTATAATACACAGACTACTTATGATGGCCAAGGTTTCGACAGCGATTATCAATGTACCGGAACGACGTTCCAATACAATTATTCTCATGATAATCAGGGCGGCTTTATGCTGATCTGTACCGAGCCTAAGACTTATAACGGTGGCACAGCGTTTAATAAAAACACTGTTGTGCGTTATAATATCTCGCAAAACGATAGAAACTCGGTGTTTTTCATAAATGGCCAAATTGAAAATACAAAAATTTATAACAATACCATTTATGTCAAAGCTGGTTTGAACACCAAGATGGTAAACACCTATCTACGCAATGCAACGTCCATCTATGCACCGAATTATACACAATTCTATAACAATATTTTCTATAATCTAGGCAACGGCGGCTATACGTTGGCGTATAATGGCGTTTCCTGCCGGAATACAGTCTGGCAGAATAACCTGTTTTATGGAAATCATCCGGCCAGCGAGCCTGCAGATACAGGTAAACTTACGGAAGATCCGCAGTTTGTGAATCCCGGCGGCGCCGGCGTTGGCAGAGCGACCTGCTCGGCTTATTATCTGAAAGCCGGTTCGCCTGCCATCGGTGCCGGTACGATTGTTGCTAATAATGGCGGCAAAGACTTTTTCGGATTTGAAGTAAAGGCAAATTACGCGCCGAATATCGGTGCATATGGCGCCGGCGGCTACGGCAACGGCAGTCATCAGCCTACGCCCACTGGAACCACCAGGCCTACTAATCCGAATGTTCCAACGGAAACAACCGTTCCTGCTGATCGGGTAATCGTTGATTTTTCTGCATTATATGCTGGGAGCGATTACTGGCATAATGACGGTTTGACCGTAGAGAAAGCGCCTTCGTTTACAGAGAACGGTGGCTTGAAGATCACCGGAACGATGACCTTTAACGGTTGGGTTGACCGGCAGGTCGGTATCACCAATCACAGCGGCGTAGACTGGTATGAGGGGATGGAGTTCTCATACAGCACTGGGCCGGATTACAGCTTCCGTGAACCGGTTATTCGAGTATCTATCGGAAATGACGTTTACGGTTATACACTGCCTCTGACCAATGGGCAAATTAAAACAGTGCAGATTCCGTTTACGGAACTGGAAACATTGGAGGGAGTAAAATTACAGGAGAGCCAGATTCCGCTGATTTCTTCTTCGGCGATTTGTTTGTTCTTCGGTATGTGGACAGAGTCTTTACAGTCTAAAACGGTGGATATGTCCATTAGTAATATCTACGGATATGGTACGGGCTCGGTAACGCCTAGTGAATCGTCTTCTACTTCTACAACTACTACCACCACAACTACGACAACAACTACAACAACAACTACGACTACGACGACAACTACAACTACACCAGAAGAAACAACCGAACCTACTGCGCCTACGGATCCAACAGATCCGGAGCCTACAGATCCTACCGAACCAGAACCTATCGAGCCTTCACAGCCCGCGGGCGGTGTCATGATCTATGATGCGGCTGCAAATGCAAATCCAGCAGTGGGTGGCAGTGCGACTTTGTCTAAAGTCGATGGTAAATCACCGTCCGGAACGGCTTTAAAGGTTCTGCGTACTTCGCCATATGATAATATCACGTTGAAATTCAGCGGTAATTTTGCGACAGTTGCGCAAGACAGCGTCGGTATTAAAGTCTGGGTCGCTGGCGATACAAATGCGGCATTGCTCAGCAGCCAGTATGGCGGTATTTCCTTTGGCTTTAAATCCGGCAACCAATATTACAGCGATACCAACTGGGGTCAGTGTGCGGCGGACATTACGCCTACCGGCACCTGGTATACGTTCTATTGGACAGACCGTCAGCTTGCGAAGATGAACTATACAAATGGCCGGCTGACAGGCAGTGCTGCGAGAACGGTAGATGCTTCATCTATTTTGGCTGGGCTGCAGGAAATCTATATTACGTTGGGATGGACGCAAAGCGGTGTATTTACGTCTTATAACAATACGGCGATTTATATCGACGATCTGCAGTTTGTAACAGACGGTACAGTTACGCCTACACAGCCCACTGCGCCTACGGATCCAACAGATCCGGAGCCTACAGATCCTACCGAACCAGAACCTATCGAGCCTTCTCAGCCCGCGGGCGGTGTCATGATCTATGATGCGGCTGCAAATGCAAATCCAGCAGTGGGTGGTAGTGCGACTTTGTCTAAAGTCGATGGTAAATCACCGTCCGGAACGGCTTTAAAGGTTCTGCGTACTTCGCCATATGATAATATCACGTTGAAATTCAGCGGTAATTTTGCGACAGTTGCGCAAGACAGCGTCGGTATTAAAGTCTGGGTCGCTGGCGATACAAATGCGGCATTGCTCAGCAGCCAGTATGGCGGTATTTCCTTTGGCTTTAAATCCGGCAACCAATATTACAGCGATACCAACTGGGGTCAGTGTGCGGCGGACATTACGCCTACCGGCACCTGGTATACGTTCTATTGGACAGACCGTCAGCTTGCGAAGATGAACTATACAAATGGCCGGCTGACAGGCAGTGCTGCGAGAACGGTAGATGCTTCATCTATTTTGGCTGGGCTGCAGGAAATCTATATTACGTTGGGATGGACGCAAAGCGGTGTATTTACGTCTTATAACAATACGGCGATTTATATCGACGATCTGCAGTTTATTTAAACCTGATAAAAGGTTTACAGGCCGGGAAACAGTTGTTTCCCGGCCTGTATTTTCATATGAAAAATCGCTTGCGGAGAGGAGGAGCAAACAAAGCAAACGGCTGGCACCTTTTTTGTTTAAGACTAAAAAGGCCGAGCAAAGTTCACCTTGCTCGGCGTGGCGCGCTTGGAGGGACTCGAACCCCCGACCCTCTGCTTAGAAGGCAGATGCTCTATCCAGCTGAGCTACAAGCGCAGATTGACAAAAATGTTTTTTAAGATATAATAAGAACAAGTTCTAATGAACTTGTTCAATGTGTATGGAGCGGGTGATGGGAATCGAACCCACGTAACCAGCTTGGAAGGCTGGAATTCTACCATTGAACTACACCCGCATTTGCGACGAATAGTATTTTAACATACGCACTTTGAAAGGTCAAGGGCTAATTTGAAAAAAAGGCTGGATTTTCCTAAAAAAATTAAATTAATACTTGCTTTTTTGAAACAGATATGCTATAGTATATAGGCTTTTGATTTCACCGAGCCTATTCGGGTGGGGTCAATGCGATGGCAAGAGCCAACACATTGAAGCGGACAGTCCTCTGCATCGTCGATGGTATGAATGTCTGGTATATTAATAGGAGGAAGAATAATGGATGTATTAAGAGATTTGGTTGCCAGCCAACTGAAAGACAATCTGCCTGATATCAAGATCGGTGCAACTGTTAAGGTGTATGTGCGGATTCGTGAGGGCGACAAACAGCGCATTCAAATGTTTGAAGGCATTGTGATTGCGCGTAATAACAGCGGTATTGCCGAAACGATTACCGTAAGACGAGTTGCTTATGGCGTTGGGGTAGAACGGGTATTTCCGCTGCATTCTCCGAATGTAGATAAGATTGAGATTGTCAGCTATGGTAAAGCTCGCAGAAGTAAATTGTATTATCTGCGTGATCGTGTTGGTAAGGCTGCGAAGCTCAAACAAAAGCTGTAAACGTAAATTTTTGCAAAAGGGGCGGTTTTTCGCCCCTTTTATCTTTTCATTTCAAAAAAGGTGTGTTATAATAAAAGCATCTGAAAAGCTTTTTGCTATGGTGTTTCAACTGCTATTTATTCAGTGGTGTGCAAAAGGTGGATGAAACTAATGCAGTTTTTGTTATTTCTGTTTCGGCTGTTATGCCAGCGTTGAATTTGAAAAAATCATGAATCGGTGCGCCGGGATTTATTTGCCGGCGGTCGATCAATTTTATTTGGATTGGTGATGAAATTGCAGACTATGCCCGAAATCAATACCCAGGAACCGCCGGCGAAAAAGGCGGTTGCATATATCTTTGAATGGCTTGACTCCGCTGTTTTTTCAATGTTTGTGGTTATTCTGCTGTTTACATTTTTCTTTGGGATCGTTGGCGTGCAGGGTGAATCTATGCAGAATACGCTGTTTGAGGGCGATAAACTGATTATCACACATTTCAACTATACGCCAGAGCAGGGAGATATTGTGATTGTCTCCCGCAATTATAACAACAGCCAGGAGGACGCCGTCAACGGTACCGCGCAGGAGCCGATTGTCAAACGGATCGTTGCCGTGGCCGGCCAGCGGGTAGAGATTAAAAACGGCAAGGTGTATATTGATAATGAGGAATTGCAGGAAGATTACACAACTTCGCCGACTGAGGCATTTGATTTTACAGCGCAGGTCGTACCGGATGGACATGTGTTTGTATTAGGGGACAACCGGCAGGATTCGCACGACAGCAGGATGTCAGATATCGGGATGGTTGACACACGGTATATTATGGGCAAGGTGATTTTGCGCATTTATCCGTTTGATCAGATTGGTTTATTTTAATATTATATGGAATTTAGAGCGGACAATACAATCAAATTGATTAAAAGCAGATGGCAAACATTTAAACTGTTTTAATTTGCATAATCAAAAAAGAAGTGAGAAAGTGGAAAATAATATTAACTGGTTTCCCGGGCATATGGCGAAGACCCGGCGGCAGATTCAACAGAATCTGCCGTTGATTGATCTGGTGGCGGAATTGATTGACGCCAGAGTACCGGTCAGCAGTCGGAACCCGGAATTACCTGCGTTGATCGGGAACAAGCCGCATATGGTGTTGCTGAACAAATGTGATATGGCGGATGCTGACGTGACGGCGCAGTGGTCCGCTTATTTTGACGCGCACCAGCAATCTGTATTGTGTTTGGACAGTAAGAGCGGTAAGGGGTTTTCACAATTTATTCCGCAGGTGAAGACTGTTCTGACGCCACGGCTTGCGCAGCTGCAGGCGAAGGGCATGGCCGGCCGCACACTGCGGATTATGGTGGTCGGGATTCCCAATGTGGGGAAATCCTCGTTTATCAACCGGCTGGCAGGCGCTTCCCGGGCGAAAGTAGCGAACCGACCTGGTGTGACACGTGGTAACCAGTGGTTTTTGATTGGCAAGGGCGTAGAATTAATGGATACGCCGGGGGTATTATGGCCGAAGTTTGAAGATCAGCGTGTAGGAGAGCATTTGGCGTTTACTGGCGCGATCAAAGACAGTATTTTGGATATTGAAACGCTGGCGGTGCGGCTGCTTGAGTGTCTGCTGCCGCGATATGGACAGTTGCTTGCAGCCCGGTATAAACTGGAGCCGGGCTTTGAACAGATGGAGGGTTATGCATTGCTGTGCGAGATCGGACGCAGACGGGGCATGAAGATTTCCGGCGGTGATGTGGATACCGAGCGGGCTGCCGCGATGCTGTTGGAGGAATTTCGCAACGTCAAAATCGGCCGAATTACGCTGGAACGGCCGGAGGAGGCTGCAATAAATGCCGGATTATGAGTTGGAACATGCGCTGCAGGCGGCAGGATATTCGCTGGTATGCGGTGTGGATGAAGCGGGTCGGGGCCCTTTGGCGGGGCCGGTTTGCGCTGCCGCTGTGATTTTGAAGCCGGATGCGGTGTTTGACGGATTGGATGATTCTAAAAAATTGTCCGAAAAAAAGCGGGCGCTGTTGTTTGACAAAATCTGTGAGCAGGCGATAGCGTATGGCGTCGCGCTGGTGGACAATCGGCGGATTGATACGATAAACATTTTAAATGCAACCTTTGAAGCAATGGAACAGGCGGTAGTATCGATGCATGTTGCGCCGGATTATATTTTGATAGACGGCAACAGGCTGCCGGAACACTTGTGTGCCCTCGCAAGAGCGGTGGTCAAAGGTGACGCAAAATCGATGTCAGTGGCGGCGGCTTCAGTGTTGGCCAAGGTTACCAGAGATCGTCTGATGTCGCAGATGGATCGGCAATACCCACAATATCAGTTTGCGAAACATAAAGGATATGGAACAAAGCTGCATGTCGAGATGCTTCATACATATGGACCGTGTTCGATTCATCGACGCAGCTTTTTAAAAAACATTTTGCCCGGGGTTTATACGTCGTGAACACAGGCGCTGTGGGAGAGCAGACGGCTGCAAAATATCTGCGGCATAAGGGCTGGCGGATTTTGGAGCGTAATTACCGCTCGAGGTTTGGAGAAATCGACATTATCGCGGCAAACAAACAATATATATTGTTTGTCGAGGTTAAAACGCGCAGCGGCAAGATGCTGGACCGTCCTGCAGCCTGGGTAACGACGGCTAAGCAGCATAAAATTATTAAAACTGCGGCGCTGTATCTGCAATATTGTGAGCTGGAGCTGCAGCCCCGGTTTGATGTGATTGAAGTATATATGCGATCAAAAACCGATTGCGCTGTGTTGCGCCTCGAACATCTTGAAAATGCGTTTGAGGTGGGTGACGGAGGATTTGCGTTATTTTGATCTGCATTGTGATACGCTGAGTCGGTGTGTGGATATCGGCGAGAAGCTTGCACAAAACAGCGGCGCGGTGGATATCCGCCGGCTGGAATATTATGAACAGCCGGTACAGGTGTTTGCCGCATTTATACATGACCGTTATACAGGCGCGGCGGCATATGATCGGTTTTTGGAGCAGTATCGGATTTATCGGGCCGCCGATTTCGGGAAGGTTTTGCCCATATTAGCCGTGGAAAATGCTGCGGTGTTACAGGGAAATCTGACGGTTTTGGACACATTGTATCAAATGGGTGTACGTCTGTTGACGCTGACCTGGAACGGAGAAAACCATCTGGGCGGCGGCGCGGATACGGACCAGCCTCTGACGGCTTTTGGCGAGCAGGTGGTTCGTCATTGTGAACGTTTGGGCGTGGTGGTGGATGTTTCTCATCTGAATGACCGGGGATTTGCACGGCTGTGTGAGATTGCGCGACGGCCGTTTATCGCTACCCATTCCAACGCGCGGCAGGTGTGCGATCACAGGCGCAATCTGGATGATTGGCAGATCGGTCAGATTTTTGACCGCGGCGGGATTGTGGGACTAAACCTGTATCCACCGTTTATCGGGAAACGTCTGTCAGGGTATGAGGACCTGTTTTTGCATATCGACCGGTTTCTGAAATTAGGCGGAGAAAACCGGTTGGCACTGGGGACAGATTTTGACGGCGCCGAGTTGGATGACCGGTTTGCAGGCGTGCAGGATATGGCGGATTTGTATCAAGCAATTGTTATGCGATATAGTGAGCAGATTGCACAAAAAATATTTTATAAAAATGCAAAAGATTTTTTTGACAAAATCAACAAAATAAGTTAATATAAAGATTGGTATTGTCGCCGCATAGCGGTAGAAAAGAGGATGGTCAAATCATGCGATTTACAAGCACAAGAGCGCAGGCGGATATTGAATCTGCGCATGCGATCACACAGGGTATTTCCGCAGACGGCGGTTTGTTTGTCCCGAAGGCATTTCCGGTGTTGACAGACGATCTCATCGACCGGTTATGCGATATGGATTATCAGGGCCGGGCGTTTGAGATCCTTCGGTTGTATTTGACTGATTTTACCGACCAAGAGATCCGAGACAGTGTAGCAGCCGCTTATACGGGTAAGTTTGAAAATGAACAGCCTGCGCCATTGCATCCGCTGCGGGACGGAGTGTTCATGCTCGAATTATGGCATGGTCCAACCTGCGCGTTTAAAGATATGGCGCTGCAGTTGTTGCCGCAGTTGTTGACTAGATCAGCCAAAAAGGTTGCAGACGGCAAGACAATGGTGATCTTGGTGGCGACTTCCGGCGACACGGGCAAAGCTGCGCTGGATGGGTTTGCAGATGTGCCGGATACCGATATTATTGTGTTTTATCCGCAGGACGGGGTCAGCCCGATGCAAAAGCTGCAAATGACAACGCAGGCTGGGAACAATGTGGCGGTATGTGCCATTAAGGGGAATTTTGACGATGCACAGACCGGGGTAAAACGGATTTTCGCCGATCCTGCCATGCATAAGCTGTTGGATGAACACAACATGGAATTTTCTTCGGCCAATTCCATTAACTTTGGCCGTCTGGTGCCGCAGATCGTGTATTATGTTTCGGCATACTGCGACCTTTTAAAAAATGGAACGCTCCAAAAAGGAGAAGGCTTTAATATTGTGGTGCCTACAGGAAATTTCGGCAACATCTTAGCAGGATTTTATGCGAAGCAAATGGGCATTCCGATTCGTCGGTTTGTTTGTGCGTCGAATCAAAATAATGTGTTGACCGATTTTATACAGACCGGTGTATATAATCGGAAACGGGCGTTTTATACGACGACCTCGCCGTCGATGGATATTCTGATTTCCAGCAATCTGGAGCGGCTGTTGTATCATCTGTATGATGGAGATACATCGGCGGTGTCGGCGTTGATGCAGCAGTTGGCAGAGACAGGCAGATATGAAATCAGCGATTCTGCACGGCAGCGGCTGCAGAAGCTGTTTTTCGGCGGTTTCTGCAATGATGATCAAACGGCGGCAACCATTCGGAAATTGTTTAACAACGATGGATATCTGTGTGATACGCATACGGCGGTGGCTGCTAAAGTGTTTGAAGATTATCGGGCACAAACCGGAGATATGACGCCGGCGGTGATTGTGTCTACTGCGTCGCCCTATAAATTTGCAAAAAGCGTGCTTATGGCGATCGACGATGATGCAAAGCCGCAGACGGAATTTGAGATGACAGACCGGCTGGCAGCAGTAACAAAAACGACGGTTCCTGCAGCTTTGAGCGATCTGAAGTCCCGGCCGGTGTTGCATACGGCTTGTTGTGATAAAACGCAGATGGCTGCGTTTATCCAGCAATCGTTGGGGTTGTAATTGAAGTTTAACCGAGGTGATGACGTGGCGCTGTTTGCCATTTCCGATCTGCATTTATCGTTGTCCGGTAATAAGCCGATGGACATATTCAGAGGCTGGGAAAATTATGTGAACAAGCTGGAAACCAACTGGAATCGGCTGGTGCGTCCGTCGGATACAGTAGTAATTCCGGGAGATATTTCCTGGGAAATGAAGCTGCAAAACACGGTAACAGACTTTGAATTTATCAATCGGCTGCCGGGACGAAAGATCATTCTCAAGGGAAATCATGATTTGTGGTGGGAATCGGCGGCCAAGATGCAACGGTTTTTCGATGAACACGGTTTTGATATCCGCATTCTGCATAACAACTGTCATGTAGCAGAGGGAATGGCGCTGGCCGGCAGTCGAGGCTGGTTCTTCGATGATGCAGCGGGTGTGGACAAAAAGGTACTGTTGCGGGAAGCCGGACGGGTAGACGCTTCATTAAAAGAGGCAGAAAAGACCGGGCTGCCGGTAGTATTGTTCTTACATTATCCACCGGTAACGACCGAGGCGGTCTGTTCGGAAATGATGGAAGTGATCCATCGCCATCATGTGACCCGTTGCTATTATGGACATATCCATAAAGCGGGCAGCTATAAGGCGGTCAACGGTATGGTGCAGGGTGTGGAATTTCGCTGTGTGAGCTGCGATATGTTGGGCTTTTCACCGTTGCAGATCCGGATATAGCGTAACTGCCTGAAGGGTGCAGAATCCGGCGGTTGAAAATTATGAAAAATTTATATAGCATATTAGAAAAGACTGTGTTATAATCTTAATATTATGGCGCTGTTGCGCAGACATAAGCTGTAAGGCTTATGTACAGGAAAGGATGTACATGCATGAGTTTAAAATCGTCAAACAAAGTGGATACCAACAGATATGAGCTGCAAATTACAATTGATGCGGATGCATTTGAGGCGGCAATCAACAAGGCGTATCGGCAGAATGTCAAAAAGATGAATGTGCCTGGGTTCCGAAGAGGCAAGGCGCCCAGAGGCATCATAGAAAAATTATATGGCGAAAACATCTTTTATGAAGATGCGTTTAATTCTCTATATCCTGAGGCGATTGATAACGCAGCGGAAGAAGCCGGTGTGGAAATTGTAGATTTTAAAAATGTAGATTTTGATTTAAAATCTATGGATAAAAACGGTGTGGAATTTACGGTGAAAGTTACCGTAAAGCCGGAAGTTGAACTGGGCGCATATAAAGGCCTGCAGGCTGAAAAGCCGGCGACAGAAGCTACTGAAGAAGATATCGAACATGAGATAGGACATCTGCGGGAGCGCGCTTCCAGAATGGTAACGGTGCAGGATCGGGCTGCGCAGGATGGGGATATCGTCGTATTTGATTTTGAAGGTTTTGTAGATGATCAGCCGTTTGAGGGCGGCAAGGCCGAATCTTATTCGTTGAAGCTGGGATCCGGCCAGTTTATTCCCGGCTTTGAAGAGCAGATCATCGGGCATCATACCGATGACGAATTTGATGTGAACGTCACTTTCCCGGAGGATTATCACGCAGAAGATTTGAAAGGTAAGGCAGCGGTGTTTAAGTGTAAGTTGCATGAGATCAAGGTGCGGGAGCTGCCGAAAGTCGACGACGAATTTGCCAAAGACGTCAGCGAGTTTGACACAGTGGCCGAGTTGAAAGACGATTTGAAAAAGAAGATTACCGAGCGTAAGGAAAGGGAAGCCGATACCGCCGTGGAAAGCCAGATTATTGACGAATTGGTGGACGGGCTGAAGGCGGAAATTCCTGAGGCGATGATCGAAACCAAAATCGACGATAATATCCGGGATTTTGATTATACGCTGCAGATGCAGGGACTGAATTTACAGCAGTATATGAAATATATGCAGATAGATCTTGCCACGCTGCGGGAAAATTATAAGCCGCAGGCAGAAAAACAGGTGAAAATGCGCCTTGCGTTGGAAAAGGTTGCGCAAGTTGAGAATCTGGCGCCTACAGCGGAAGAAATTGAAGCGCAGTATAACGAGTATGCGGAAAATTACAAAATGAAGCTGGAGGCGGTTAAGGCTGCGATTCCTGAAAAGGATCTGGTGAAAGACCTGAAGGTGAAAAAGGCTTCCGAGTTTGTAAAAGATCATGCGCAGATCACGTATGCGGCGACAGAACAGAAAGAGCCGGCAAAGAAACCGGCAGCGAAAAAAGCTGCATCCGGCACGAAGGCAGCGGAAAAGAAGCCTGCGGCTAAAAAAACAACGGCTAAAAAGCCTGCGGCGAAAAAACCGGTGGCTAAAAAGCCTGTGGTAAAAAAAGCTGAAGTTGCAAAGAAAGACGAATAAAGCGACTTTATAATTATTGGATTAAAACAGTTTTAGTGGCTGATACTAAAACTGTTTTAACCGCTTAGAAAGGAAGGCAGACTTATGAGTTTAGTACCTTATGTTATCGAGCAGACCAGCAGAGGCGAACGTTCTTATGATATTTTTTCGCGACTGCTAAACGACCGGATCATCGTATTGTCCGACGAGGTTAATGATACTACCGCCAGTCTGGTGATTGCCCAGCTGCTGTATCTGGAGGGACAGGATTCCACCAAAGATATCAGTCTGTATATCAACAGCCCCGGCGGATCGGTTTCAGCGGGATTCGCGATTTATGATACGATGCAGTATATTAAGTGCGACGTTTCTACGATCTGTATGGGCATGGCGGCTTCGATGGGCGCGTTTTTGTTGTCCAGCGGGGCGAAGGGCAAACGGTTTGCGTTGCCGAATGCAGAGATTATGATTCATCAGCCGTTGGGTCAGGCACAGGGACAGGCAACGGATATTTTGATTCATGCCGACCACATCAGTCATACCCGTGAGCGTTTGAACAAGATTCTTGCAGAAAACAGCGGGCAGCCGCTGGAGGTTATTCAGAAAGATACCGAACGCGATAATTTCATGAGCGCCGAGCAGGCTGTTGCATATGGATTGATTGATAAGGTCATAGCGAAGCGCTGATTATTCGGAGGTTGTTATGCCGAAAAATGAAAACAACATGGAAAAACGGATTGTTTGTTCCTTTTGCGGTAAAACTGAAAATCAGGTAGACAATATGGTCGCCGCGCCGAATGGGCTGTTTATCTGCGACGACTGTATCCGGTTATGCTGCGAGGTCATCGGGTTTGAAGGACCGATCGTCCGGCGCAGGAAAAGGCCGGCTGAGACGATGTCGGAGCCGTTGAAAACGCCGAAAGAATTAAAAGCTTATCTGGACGAGTATGTCATCGGGCAGGAAGAAGCAAAAAAGGCGCTCTGCGTGGCGGTTTATAATCATTATAAACGGATTCGCAGCATGGATACGGACAATGGTGTGGAACTTGGTAAGAGCAATGTGCTGCTGGTTGGGCCGACCGGTGTTGGCAAAACGCTGCTGGCGCAGAGCCTTGCCAGAGCGCTGGATGTACCCTTTGCGATCACAGATGCAACAACATTGACCGAGGCCGGTTATGTGGGCGAAGATGTGGAAAATATTCTGCTGCGGTTGATCCAGAATGCTGACTATGACGTAGAGCGTGCGGAAAAGGGCATTATTTATATCGACGAGATTGATAAGATTGCCCGGAAATCCGAAAATACTTCTATTACGCGGGACGTCAGCGGCGAGGGTGTACAACAGGCGTTGCTGAAGATTATTGAGGGAACGGTTTCAAATGTTCCGCCGCAGGGTGGCAGAAAGCATCCGCAGCAGGAATTTATTAAAATTGATACTTCGAATATTCTGTTTATATGCGGTGGCGCGTTTGATGGAATCGAAAAGATTATTTCCAAGCGAATTGGAAAAAGCGCGGCGCTGGGGTTCGGATCAGAACTGAAAAACGATCAGCAGGATGATGGAAAGATTCTGGAAAGTATTACCAATCATGATCTGGTTAAATTTGGGCTGATTCCCGAACTGGTAGGACGGTTGCCGGTGGTAACCGGGTTGAAGAGTCTGAATGCCGACGATATGATGCGGATTATGACCGAACCGAAAAATTCGATTGTCCGGCAGTATACCGAACTGTTCAGAATGGACGGTATCACACTGGAATTTACGGAAGATGCGCTGCGGCAGATCGCCGACAGCACCATCGAACGAAAGATCGGCGCCCGGGGGTTGCGCAGCATTTTCGAGCGGGTATTGCAGGATGTCATGTTTTCAGCGCCGTCTGATCCGGCGATTGAAAAAATTACAATCACAAAGGATTGTGTGACGTCCGGTGCGCAGCCGCTGTTTTTAAAGCGCAGTAAAAAACCCAATTCCGACGGACAGGCGCAGATTGAAAAAAGAGCGCAGTAAATGAAACACGGACGGGTTTCCGTCCGTGTTTGTTTGTTTTATAAAGACTGCGTCGGGAGGATGTTTAAAATTATGCGGTTTAACAATGTAGTATTTGAAGCGGCATATGGCACGGCGGCGCAGCTGCCAGTTTCCGATCTGCCGGAGATCGTGTTTTCCGGTCGCTCTAACGTCGGAAAATCGTCGCTGATCAATAAGCTGTTTAACCGGAAAGCACTGGCCAAAGTCAGTTCTACACCGGGAAAAACCGCTACTGTCAATTTCTATCGAGCCGGTGATGTTCGGATCGTGGATTTGCCGGGTTATGGCTATGCAAAAGTGTCCGGCAGTGAGCAAAAACGATGGGCTGATTTGATGGATGGATATTTCGCCGGAAACCGGCGGATCTGTCTGGTAGTGCAGTTGATCGATATGCGGCATCCGCCCACCAGACTGGACAATCAAATGCTTGAATTTTTATGTAGCTGCGGGTATAATTTTATTATAGCGCTGACAAAATGCGATAAACTGAATCAGACGCAAACCCGGCAGCGGCTGCAGGCATTGGAAAATGAGTTGGATTTGTTGCCGCAGATGCCAGTATGTATCCCAGTGTCCGCTGTAAAGGGCGAGGGGATTATACAGTTGCAGGAGCAGATATCTTTTTTTGTAGAAAACGGAGGAATGTAAAATGATCAATCCACATCTGACTGTAAATCAAAACGGTCACTTAATGATTGGCGGTTGTGATACGGTGGAATTGGCAAAAAAATTTGGCACACCGCTGTATGTGATTGATGAGCAGCAGGTTCGGGAAAATTGCCGGTTATTTAAAGATTCCATTGAAAAAAATTATAAAAAAGGAATGGTCGTATTCGCCAGCAAGGCGTTGAACTGCCTGGAGATGTGCCGGATTGTCAAACAGGAAGGATTGGGATTGGACGTTGTATCCGGCGGCGAACTGTATACGGCGATCAAGGCCGGATTCCCGTCGGAGCATATCTTTTTTCATGGAAATAATAAAACCACCGACGAACTGGAAATGGCGCTAGAGGAAAATGTAGGCCGCATAATCGTTGATAATATTTTTGAGTTGGAGGAACTTGACGAACTGGCGCGGAAGATGAATAAAACCGCAAAGATCATGTTTCGTATCAAGCCGGGCATTGACGCGCATACCCATGATTTTATCCGAACCGGACAGATCGACTCGAAATTTGGTTTTGCACTGGAAAACGGCGAGGCCTTCGATGCGGTGCGGCGCGCTGCGGCGTTACAGAATGTCAAGCTGATGGGGCTGCACTGTCATATTGGTTCACAGATTTTTGACAACCGGCCGTTTGTGGAGGCGGCGGAGGTCATGTTGAACTTTTATTTAAAGATCAAAAAAGAACTGGGGCTGACGTTGGAAGATCTGAATCTGGGCGGCGGTTTTGGGATCAAGTATGTTGAACAGGACGATCCGGTAGGTTATGATCAATTTATGGGCAGTGTCTCAGATGTGGTGCATGATTTTTGCAGCAAAAACGATATGGATATTCCGAGAATGCTGATTGAACCGGGCCGGTCGATTGTTGGTCCTGCAGGATTGACCCTGTATACAGTAGGCGCGGTCAAGGAAATCAAAGATGTTCGCAATTATGTGACTATCGACGGCGGGATGACAGATAATCCCCGCTATGCGCTGTATAAGTCTGCTTATACGATCATGATCGCAAACAAAGCAGATCAACCGGCGGATTATACCGCTACAGTGGCTGGAAAATGCTGTGAAAGCGGCGATTTGATTCAGGAAGGGGCACAGATGGCCAAACCGGAAAAAGGCGATATTCTCGCGGTGTTGGCTACAGGCGCCTATAATTATTCGATGGCGTCGAATTATAACAGGATTCCACGGCCCGCCATGGTCATGGTGAAAGATGGGCAGGCCAGAGAGATTATCCGCCGTGAGAGTTATGAGGACCTGATTCGGAACGATATTTGATTGTTGCGGACCGTTCATAGATATGCTATAATTTTGATATACTGATAACGGGGGGATCGTGTATGGATCTGACAATGACGCTGGTTTGGTTGGGTTTGGTTGTAGTGTTCGTTGTCATTGAAGGCGCGAATCCGCAGCTGGTGTCGATCTGGTTTGCAGGTGGTGCAATCGCAGGTTGTATCTGTGCGTTGTGTGGGGTGCCGCTGTATTTGCAGACGCTGGTATTTGTCGGTGTTTCGGCGATTTTGCTGCTGGCGACCCGCCCGTTTGTGAAAAAGGTGCTCAAGCTGAAAACGCACGCCACCAACTCGGATTCTAATATTGGGAAAACCGGATTAGTGACAGAGCAGATTGACAATGTAAAAGGAATTGGCCAGGTTAATCTCGCTGGTATGTTGTGGACCGCGCGATCTGTGGACGATGCGGTGATAGAGCCGGGAATGAAGGTGCGGGTTGAACGGATCGAGGGCGTTAAACTGATTGTCAGCGCTGTTCCTGAACAGCAATTATAAAAACCGGAGGAGATTTTTATGCCATCTGTTGCGTTGATTATCGTTGGAATTTTACTGTTGGTGATTTTAATCATTATTATCAGCAATGTGAAAATCGTTCCGCAGGCAAAATCATATGTGATCGAGCGTCTCGGCGCTTATTATGTTACCTGGGAAACCGGTCTGCATGTTAAAATTCCGTTTATCGATCGGATTTCACGTGTAGTTTTACGCAAGGAGCAGGTGGCGGATTTTCCGCCGCAGCCGGTGATCACCAAGGATAATGTCACCATTCAGATAGACACGGTCGTATTTTTTCAGATCACCGACCCGAAGTTGTATACTTATGGAGTAGAACGGCCGATGCAGGCGATTGAAAATCTGACCGCGACTACGCTGCGAAATATTATCGGCGAGCTGGAACTGGATAATACGTTGACCTCCAGAGATGTGATCAACTCTAAAATCCGCCTGATTTTGGATGAGGCAACCGATCCGTGGGGCATCAAGGTCAACCGGGTTGAGTTAAAAAATATTTTACCGCCCAGGGAAATTCAGGATGCCATGGAAAAGCAGATGAAAGCAGAGCGGGAACGTCGGGAGGCGATTTTGCGGGCCGAGGGCGAAAAGCGCAGCCAGATTTTAGTAGCCGAAGGGCGCAAAGAATCGCAGATTCTGGAGGCTGAGGCAGATAAGCAGGCGGCAATTTTAAAAGCTGAAGCGGTCAAGGAGGCCAAAATTCGCGAGGCTGAGGGTGAAGCGCGGGCGATTATGCAGGTGCAGACCGCGTTGGCTGACAGCATCAAGTTGCTCAATGAAGCCAATCCCCGCCAGAGCGTTTTGACGATGAAGAGCCTGGAGGCTTTTGAGAAAGCGGCAGACGGAAAAGCGACGAAAATTATTATTCCCTCTGAGATTCAGGGATTGGCCGGTTTGGCAACATCACTGGCGGCGCTGGGCAGAAAAGAGCAGCCGTCGGCAGATGAATAAAGGCAGATGCTAAAACAGGTATGTTCCCGTCTGGCTGGTATAGCCGTAGCCAGACGGTGGTAGCTATATAAACTGCGGGGTTCTCCGCAGTTTCATCTTTATAAATGCAGAAGGATGGTTGAAAGTTTTGAAA
>CALWVA010000019.1 GCA_944384875.1 uncultured Clostridia bacterium | reverse complement strand
TGGTTCAGGCGGCGCATACCTTTGCGGCACTCTTGCAGGAAGGGGCTATTAAGAAAGATATTGATACATTGTTTATGGGATTTACGGAGGCAGAAGCGGTAAAATTGTTTGCAAATACGTATCTTGCTCTCCGTGTTTCTTATTTTAACGAGCTGGATACATACGCTGAGATGAAAGGGTTGAACACCCGGCAGATTATTGACGGCGTGTGTCTCGATCCGCGTATTGGTTCTCATTATAATAATCCGAGCTTTGGATATGGCGGGTACTGTCTACCGAAAGATACCAAACAGCTGTTGGCCAATTATGCGGATGTGCCGGAGAATCTGATTGAAGCGATTGTGGAAAGCAACCGGACCAGAAAGGATTTTATTGCCGACCGTGTGTTGCATATGGCTGGATATTATGGGGCGAATGAAAGCTGGAATAGAGGAAAAGAAAAAAAAGTTGTTATTGGCGTTTACAGGTTGACGATGAAAAGCGATAGCGATAATTTTCGCCAGAGTTCTATTCAGGGCGTTATGAAACGCATCAAGGCTAAGGGCGCTGACGTAGTGGTTTATGAACCTTCGCTGGAAGATGGGGCTACGTTTTTTGGAAGCCGGATTGTTAATGATCTAAGCGTGTTTAAATCGATGTGTGATGTAATCGTGGCGAATCGTTATGATTCAATATTGGATGATGTGAAAGAGAAAGTTTATACACGGGATTTGTTTCGGCGAGATTAGATTTTAAAGTTACATTAAATTCGAAAGGTTTGGTTAATCCATGAAGGTTGTTTTACTGGCTGGAGGCTTTGGAACCCGCATTTCGGAAGAATCTCAGTTTAAACCGAAGCCTATGATTGAAATTGGAGGAATGCCGATTTTATGGCATATTATGAAAGTATATGCGCACTATGGTTTTAATGAATTTATCATTTGTGCAGGCTATAAACAACAGGTAATCAAGCAGTGGTTTTCGGATTATTTCTTATATACGTCAGACGTTACATTTGATTTTACAAATGGAAATGAACTGATTATACACAATAAGCGTGCGGAGCCCTGGAAAATTACGGTTGTTGATACGGGTCTGAACACGCAGACCGGCGGTCGGGTAAAGAAAATCAAAGATTATATTGGTAATGAGACGTTTATGTTGACCTATGGCGATGCCGTTGGGGATATTGATATGAAAGCGTTGCTGGCGTTTCATACACAACACGGCAAAATCGGCACGGTGTCTGTTTACAATTTCAGTCAGAATAAAGGGGTGCTGGATATTTGCCCTGATGGCACAGTAGGCTCGTTCCGGGAAAAATCTGATTTAGACGGAGATCTGATCAATATCGGTTTTATGGTTTTTGAGCCCGAATTGTTTGATTATATTGACGGTGATGATACTGTTTTCGAGAAGGAGCCGATGAACAGGCTGGTTCAGCAGCAGCAGTTGGTCGCCCATGTGCACAGAGGATATTGGCAGTGTATGGATACGTTGCGGGAGAAGCAATCGCTGGAGAAGCTTTGGTCATGTGGTGAAGCGCCGTGGAAGGTATGGGAGTAATATGGAGGGAACTATGGATTTATCTTTTTACAAGAATAAACGGGTGTTTATAACCGGGCACACCGGTTTTAAAGGCGCTTGGCTTTGTCGGATATTGACTGGCGTGGGTGCGCAGGTTACGGGATACGCTTTGCAACCTCCTACATCGCCCTCGCTGTTTGAAATCGCATCTATCAGCGAGACAATTCATTCGGTGACCGGCGATATTCGTGATTATAATGCGTTGAAAGCTGCCTTTGACGCAGCCCGGCCGGAGATTGTGCTGCATCTGGCGGCACAGCCGATCGTGCGCGACAGTTATAAAGAACCGGTATATACCTATGAAACCAACGTAATGGGGACGGTTTATATTCTGGAATGTGTGCGTCAGTCAAACTGTGTACGATCTTTTTTAAATGTGACTACAGATAAGGTTTATGAAAACAAGGAATGGGAATGGGGCTATCGTGAAAACGAGCCATTAGATGGATATGATCCCTACTCCAATTCAAAATCCTGCTCTGAACTGGTAACGCACAGCTATCAGAAATCGTTTTTTTCTAATGGAAAAACAGCAATATCCACTGCCCGGGCAGGTAATGTGATTGGCGGCGGTGACTTTGCAAATGACCGTATTCTTCCCGACTGTGTTCGTGCTGCGTCACACAATCAGGATATTGTGGTTCGTAATCCATTTTCGACACGTCCTTATCAGCATGTATTAGAGCCTTTATATGCTTATCTGATGATTGCAGCGAAGCAATATGAAGACCGTAGTTTTGCTGGCTGGTATAATGTCGGCCCTGATGAAACTGACTGTTTTCAGACTGGTGCGTTGGTAGATCTGTTTGTACGTCACTGGGGGGGCGGATTGCGATGGATCAATGCCTGCGATGGCGGCCCGCATGAGGCCAATTTTTTAAAGCTTGACTGTTCCAAACTGAAATCGGTTTTTGGCTGGCGGCCACACTGGAATCTGGATACTGCCGTTGCGAAAACGGTAGAGTGGTCTAAGTGTTGGCTAAATGGAGAGGATGTTCGAGCTTGTATGGATCAACAAATCCATGAGTTTTTAAATGAGGGGGATGTGGAATGAACAGTGTAATTATCACCGGTGCAGACGGCTTTGTAGGCAGTTATACTGTTCGCTGTTTTTTGGAGCATGGCGTGCAGGTGTTGGCGCTGGATATGGCGGACAGTCCGCGCCGGCTGCAGCCCAGCGACGGGTTAAAATATATCGGGTGCGATTGCTCTGATCCGAAGGCGATGCAGGCTGCCATTCCACAGGGAGATTATGATGCGCTGATTCATTTCGCGTGGGCGGGCTCCGCTGGCCCGGCGCGGGTAGATTACACGCTGCAAATGCAGAATGCATTGCATACAGTGGCATGCCTGAAAACTGCCAAAGAATTAGGGTGCAACCGCTTCGTAGGTGCGGGCAGTATCATGGAATATGAGGTAGAGGCTGCTGTGCATACACAGGGAAGTAAGCCCGGCATGGGTTATATCTACGGCATGGGTAAACACATTGCCCACTGCATGTGTAAATCGGTCGCGGCGGATATCGGCATTGAGCTGGTGTGGCCGATGATTACAAACGCCTATGGTGTGGGAGAACTGTCTCCTCGATTCGTCAATACCACGCTTCGAAAGATCATTAACCGTGAGCCGCTGCAGTTTACAGCAGCGACACAGAATTATGATTTTGTATATGTAACCGATGTGGCTAAGGCGTTTTATTTAATTACACAAAACGGCCGGCCGTTTTGTGAATATATGATCGGCAGCGGCCATGCCCGTCCTCTGAAGGAATTTATTTTGGAAATGCAGAAGGAGCTGGCGCCTGACGTTGTTCCGCATTTCGGCGATGTTCCGTTTACCGGGACGAATATGCCGCTGGACACCTTTGATACGAGCCAGACCGAGCGAGACTGCGGCTATCATGCTGAAATTGGCTTTGCCGAGGGTACGCGCATGACTATGGAATGGCTGAAAACAGTTTAAATATTTAGAGGTAAAGCAGAAATATGTATAACGAAATCATTATTGTTGGGTCAGGTTTTGCGGGCAGCGTGATGGCGCGGTTATTTGCCGAAGCGGGAAAACGGGTTCGATTATTAGAACGTCGAAATCATATAGCCGGTAATATGTATGATTATACCGATGACAACGGTATCAGAATACAAAAATACGGGCCGCATACGTTTCATACCAATATTGACAGGGTTTATGCGTTTTTACGTCAATATTGTGTATTTGATGAATACCATCTGAAATGCGAAGCCATAATAGATGGCGTGGCGACTCCATCTCCTTTCAATTTTAAGACGATTGATCAGTTTTATCCCGCACAGGAGGCTCAAAAGCTCAAGAGCAGGCTGGTGGAATATTACAAAAGAGAGTCTGCCACGGTTTTGGAAATGCTGAATAGCGAAGACTGCGATATCAGAGCGTATGCACAATTTTTATTTGATAAGGATTATAAACTATATACGGCCAAGCAATGGGGGCTGGCTCCGGAGGAGATTGATCCTTTGGTGTTGCGCCGTGTTCCCATTGTGTTTAATTATAAGGATACCTATTTTTATGATAAATATGAGGGAATTCCTCAAAATGGTTTTACAGCTTTATTTGAAAATCTGCTGCATCACCCGAATATCACTGTGCAACGGGGGATTAACGCGTTAGAGCATCTGCAGGTTCAAGAGCAGGATCGTGTGATGCTCTTCGATGGACAGAGTGTTCCGATTATCTATACTGGTGCGATTGACGAGTTGTTCGGCTATCGGTATGGTCATCTTCCCTACAGATCGCTCTATTTTGAATATGAAAGACTGCCACAAAAGAGTTTTCAAAATGTTGCGATTGTTGCGCACCCTGCGGATGCGGCGTTTACAAGAATAACCGAGTATACCAAGCTGCCTTATCAAGAGGTCGGAGAGCAGACGGTCATTGCCCGGGAATATTCTGTTCTATACGATCCTCATAATCAGAGAGGAAACGAGCCGTACTATCCTGTTTTAACAGAAGATAGCAAACGTATGTATGAGATTTATAAACAATATGCAGATCAGTTTAGCAATCTGGTGCTGTGCGGAAGACTGGCAGATTTTAGATATTATAATATGGATATGGTCGTTAATCATACACTGTCGGTATTTGAACAAATCAGTAACAGTGATTTTGCGCTTTGAGCGTGTTTATAGATGGAGGAAATCAATGATTCAGAAGTTTGAATTTCAACCGCTGAAATTAGAGGGTGCCTGGTTGATCAAGCCTTTTTATGCGACTGACGATCGGGGCGGCCTGATTAAGGATTATAATGTGGATATGTTTCAGTCGCATGGCATCAATCATGATTTAAAAGAAGTGTTTTATACCATTTCCAAACGCGGCGTGATCAGAGCGACGCACTTTCAATTGCACAAGCAGCAGGCCAAGTTGGTGCGCTGTATCAGCGGGCATGTGTATGATGTCATTGTAGATTTGCGACCCGGCTCGCCGACCTTTGGAAAATGGCAGGGATTTGATCTGACAGGGGAAAACACCAATATGTTGCTGGTTCCGGAGTATTTTGGACATGGCTATTTGGTGATCGAAGATTCTATCGTCAGCTATAAATGCGCCGAGGTGTTTTACGGCGAAGGAGATTCCGGTATTATGTATAATGATCCGGATATCGGGATTGACTGGCCCATGGATCAGATTGGCGGCGAGGAACATCTGATCATCTCGGATAAAGATCGGAACCTGATGAGTCTGCGGGAATATAGGCAGCATTACTGTTAAAGAACTAAGGGACGTTTCTATGAATATTGTATATTCCAGCTCAGACAGCTACGCGTCCATTGCGGGCGTGTCGATTTATTCGCTGCTTTGCAATCATGAGGACTGCGATAAGCTGCATCTGTATATTATCGATAACCAGATTTCGCTGCATAATAAGCACAGGCTGGAGACTTTATGCGCACAGTTTGACCGGCCTGTAGATTTTATTCCTATTGCCGACATTGAACGGCTGGTGGGAAAATCCATTGATATCGGGCGCTGGAATATCAGTACGTTTGGCAGACTGTTTTTAGCGAGCCTGTTGCCTGAAGATGTGGAAAAGGTAATCCATATAGATTGTGATACCATTGTGACTGATTCGCTTTTGCCATTGTGGAATATGGATATGGGAACACAGGTAGTGGCGGGTGTGTTGGAATGTATCGGCGATAACTATAAGAAAGAGCTTGGGCTGAGTCCACAGGATATCTACATCAACGCGGGCAATATTATGCTGAATCTGGCGCAGATCCGTAAAATGAATCTAGAACAGCGGTTTATCCGGTTTATCCGTACACACAGACAGCTTTCTTTTGTAGATCAGGCGGTGCTCAATGCTTGCGTACCCAATGAGCAGAAAATGGTTGTACCATTGCGTTATAACTGTTATTCAATTGTGTACTATTTACAATATAAAAATCTGAAAAGGGCCAAGAAGGTCACCAGCTATTACAGCGAGCAGCAGGTGGCAGATGCAATACGGGATCCGGCTATTGTACATTTCACCACCTGTTTCATGGATGGATCCCGCCCCTGGATTGAAAATAACCGGCATCCGCTGCTGTCTGATTATCAGGCATATAAACAGGCTTCTCCATGGCGGGATGAACCGCTGTGGAAGGATCCGCGTGGTGTGCTCAAGCGTATAATGTATGGTTTATTTCGTATTTTGCCGCAAGGGTTTGTTTGTGCGGTGATCGGTTTTATACACGCGACGATCATTCCGCTGAAGCACAGAATTCAAAAATAAAAGCGGGGATGTTTATGGGTATCAACATTTTAAAAGCACTATTTCATATAAAAGCAGCGATTCAGAAAGTGTTTTATAAACTATTATTTGGAACGCATGTACGCTTTGGCAGGAAAACCACATTCAGAAAAGGCTTTAGCCTGTACCTGGATGATGGCGGCAGCATTACCATCGGCGACGGCTGCTTTTTCAACCATTTCTGTTCTTTGAATGCGCTGGAGAATATTTCGATCGGGAAAAATTGTATTTTTGGAGAAAATGTAAAAATATATGATCATAACCATAAATTTTCACGGCGAGATTTGCCGATTAAAGAGCAGGGATTTTCCAGCGCACCGGTTGTAATTGGAAACGATTGCTGGATCTGCAGTAACGTCACTATTTTGAAGGGCGTGCATATCGGGGATCATTGTGTAATCGGCGCCGGTTGTTTGATTGTTAAGGATATTTCGGCAAATACGGTTGTAAAACATATTGCACAGTTACAACAGGAATCAATGGAGGAGCGTTGATATGGAGCCGGTCAGGGTTTTGCATGAAGACGTGATACTCGATCCGGGGGGAATCGAGGCGCTTCTAATGAATTTATACCGGCATATTGACCGGGAACGGCTGCAATTTGATTTTATGGTTCATCGTCCGCAAAAGGGCTTTTATGAGGATCTGGTTACAGATCTTGGCGGCCGGATTTATCGAACACCACCGTTTGATCCGTTTCATTATCAGGCCTATAAATCATCGGTGGTTGAAATCCTGAAGACGCATCCCGAATATAAAGTGTTTCATTGTCACGCGGAGCTGAATTTATGGCCGCTTCAATATGCCAAAAAATTAGGTGTTCCCACCAGAATCGCGCACAGCCATAACGCAAAAACCACGATCAATTTAAAATATTTTTTCTTTTTATATGAAAAACTGCTTATTAAAAATTATTGTACGGATATGTTTATGTGTTCCACCCCTGCCGGTGAATGGAGCTTTGGAAAGGCGGCTGTGCGGTCAGGCAGAGTTCGATTTATAAAAAACGGGGTGGAGGTTGACCGGTTCCGGTTTAATGAGCAGGTGCGCGCTGCGGTACGGCAGGAGCTGGGGTTTGAGGATCATTTGGTAATCGGGCATGTCGGTCGGTTTATGTACCAGAAAAACCATTTGTTTTTAATAGATATTTTTAGGGAGATTTACCTGCAAAATCCCAAGGCTCGGCTGGTCATGGTGGGAGATGGACAGCTGCGTGCAGACTGCGAGCAAAAGGTATGCCGACTGGGGCTGCAGGACGCTGTGCTGTTTTTAGGTGTACGAAGCGATGTGGATCGGCTGTTGCAGGCGTTTGATCTGTTTTTGTTTCCATCTTTATGGGAGGGCCTGCCGCTGACCGGGGTAGAGGCGCAGGCAGCGGGTCTTCCGGTTTTGATGAGTGATGTAATTACACCGGAGGTGCATATTGTGCCGCAGCTTCGTACGCTGTCAGTGAAAGACAGTCCGGCACGGTGGGCGCGTACGGCGCTGGAACTGGTGGAAGACTATCGGCGGGTTGACTGCGCCAAACAGGTTATCGATGCAGGTTTCGATATACAATCTACCGCCGACTGGCTGCAGGAATTTTATCTGGAAAGAACCAAACAGGCAATGAAAGGAATTTTGAAATGAATCATGATGTTGCGACAAAAATCACACCGGCTAGAAAACGAATTGCGTGGATTGATTGCGCAAAAGGTTTAGGGATTATCATGGTGGTTCTTTATCATGCGATGATCCCTTCGTTACGCAACGCGGATTCTGTTTGTGGACATGTCTATATGACCATCTATCAGTTTTTGGCGACAATTATTATGCCGTTGTTTTTCTTTGCGTTGGGATATTTATTTGAATTATCGCTTCCCAGATATAAAAGCAAAATACAGTTTATTAAAAATAAAGCGCGCTACCTTTTGATCCCCTATCTGGCCTATTCTGTTTTCAATTATATTGTGATTTTGATTGCATTGCAAATTCCCGCAATGGAAAAGGTTTTTTCTCAAAGCAGCGGTGGTTATGAACAAGTTTCTTTCGGCCGGGCGGTGTTTCAGATTCTGACCGGCGAAGGAAATATGGATACGCATATTTGGTTTGTTGCAGCGTTGTTTATTGCATTTACACTGAACATTCTGTGCCCGAAAGCGTTGAAACATCCGGTATCGATTATCATTTTTTTCATTATCAAGTGCTGCCTGATGTTTCTGGGTTTTCTGCCTGAGATTTTATATTATCTTGCCAGGAACATGTTGTATTTTCAGCTTGCTCGTCTTATATCTGATACAACATTCATGAAAATGAAAAGAACAGCCGCGTATTACAGTATATTGTTATTTTTAATAACCAATGTGTTATTGGCTTTGGGTATTACTTTTGGGGTTAATAAAATCAATGCAGCGGTCTCGTTTGGGTTTTATTGTTTATCAGCAGTAATTGCGGTGCTCGGTTGCATCTCTATTTGTAATCTGTGCCGATTTTTCAACGCTGCCGTAACCAGAGTTACCTCTTATCCGGGTAGGCATTCTTACGAGATTTATCTGATGCACGCGCCGTATCTGGTTAACGGTCTGATCGCTGTATTGCTGGCGTTCACAGCTGTTCCGAGTTTTGTTGCCTGTCTGGTTGGCATTGTAGCTGGTATTTTTATACCGATTTTGTTAGCAAAATATTTTTTGCGTAAAATCGGTGTGTTGCGATTGCTGTTTTTGGGTGAAAAATTACGCAAGACACCTGATCAAAAGGAAGTGTAAGTTTGAGCAAATTGAAAGTGGCATATATCACCCGTCACACGGTCTCCAATTATGGTTCGCTGTTGCAGGCTTACGCGACACAAACTGCACTTGAAAAACTTGGATTTGAACCGGTATGTATCAATTATTGGCGTGAGGATGAACAGCCTCCACATTTAGCCAGAACATTGCTGCAGATGTCCAGATGGAACAAAAACGGCTGCACACGCGCGCTGTATCGTGTGACGCAGAAGCCGGTGCTTGACTATGCGGTAAAACGTTTCAACCGTTATCGCGCTGATTTTTTGCGAACCACCGAACGACTATATAACTCTGATCGGGAATTGCGAGCGGACTGTCCGCGAGCGGACGTTTATATGACTGGTAGCGACCAGGTGTGGAATGTGATTGCGAACGGGCAGATCGACCCGGCATATTTTTTGGATTTTGTGCCCGATGATGCACGCAAGATCGCTTATGCCGCCAGCTTTGGCGGAAAAAGCGTTGCGCCGGCAGACCGTGAGGTTGTTGCGGCGCTGTTGCAAAGATATTCTGCCGTTTGTGTGCGGGAAAACAGCGGCGTGCAGATTGCCGCCGGGCTCGGTATCCGTGCTGTACAGGTGTTAGATCCGACGCTTCTGCTTGACCGGACCGATTGGGAAAGCATGTTGCCAAACAGACGGCCGGCGGGGGATTATGTGCTGGTCTATCAGCTGCATCCAAATAAAAGTTTTGAGCGGTATGCGGCACAGTTCGCGCAGCGCAGGGGGCTGAAGCTCTATCGGGTACATCCGTATTTTCACCATATTGTAAAACCGGGCAAATTTGTGTGTTGTCCGCCGGTGCAGGACTTTTTATGGTATATCCGGCATGCGCGGTTTTTGTTGACTGATTCTTTTCACGGAACGGCGTTGGCTATTGGCTTGAATACACAGTTTGTGGATATTCTTCCGTCGAAATACAGCGAACGCAATCAAAGCGTTTTGGAGTTGACCGGTTTGAAAGATCGTATTCTACAAAGTTATGAGGATTTTTCGATTGCAGATCAGGACATTGATTTTGAACGGGTTAATCGTATAATCCGTGAAGAACGGTCGCGCTGCCTGCATATATTGAAAGGAATGATTGAAGGAACAGATGGATAATATAGATCAATTAGGCCGTTTATGCTGTGGTTGCGGTGGTTGTGCAGATATTTGCCCCACACACTGTATTACGTTTTCCGAAGATGCCGAGGGTTTTCTGTATCCGCAGGTGGACGAGACACGCTGCGTGGACTGCGGCGCCTGTGTCCGGCATTGTCCGGTTTTACAGCCGGCAGTCTCCGATAGCGGTTCGCAGGTTTATGCGGCCAAATCTAAAAATCGCGATCAGTCGTTTGCCAGTACCTCCGGTGGACTATTTGTCCTGCTTGCTGAATATGTGCTGCATTTGGGCGGGCTGGTATTTGGATGTGCTTATGATGAGCAGTTGGTGGCAACACATATTTGTATTGAACATCGGGACGAGCTGTATAAGCTGCAAGACTCCAAATATGTGCAAAGCAATACGCTGGGTGTATATAAACAGGTCAAAGACGCCGTTTTACAAGGGCGCCCGGTGTTATTCAGCGGAACCGGCTGTCAGGTCGGAGGGCTGAAAACCTTTTTAGGCAAAGAATATGAGCTGCTGTATACGGTGGATATCATCTGCCATGGTGTGCCAAGTCCGAAGTTGTTTGCCAATTATATTGATTGGTTGGGCAAAAAAATGGGTGCGCCGGTGCGGTCTTATTCATTTCGAAATAAGGAAAAGAGTGGTTGGGATCTGGTCCGCAAAGCAGATACCGGCACACATGCGTCCTATAAATATGCTTTTTTTGACCCGTATTATCATGCGTTTCTTCAAGGACAGACCTACCGTGAAAGCTGTTATAGCTGCAAATGGGCCGGTTCTGCACGTTGCGGCGATATTACGTTGGGCGATTATTGGGGAATTGAACAGGCGCATCCAGCATTTTACGATCCAAACGGCGTGTCGTTGGTGTTGGTTAATACAGATCGGGGCCGGCGGCTTTGGGATGCGGTATCTTCAAAAACGGACTATATTCCGTCTACACTGGAAAAAGCTGCGGCAATGAACCATAATCTGATCGCTCCGACTACACGGCCTGCGTGCCGCGATACGATATATGATGGATACGATGAGGATTTTGATCGTTATGTCCGACAAAAGCTATCCGTCGGTCCACAACTGAAAACGCGGCTGAAACGGATGATCCCAAAGACAGTCAAGGCCAGGATCAGGCGGTTTTTGAAAGGATAAAATTCAATAGATTCGAGGTCAGATATGAAAAAGAAGCTGTTGTTTGTAGTTCAGAGATTATCCGATGGCGGCGCAGAACGTGTTGTGTCAGTGTTGGCGAACTGCCTGGCGTCTATGGATGTTTCGGTGAATATTTTGATTTATTTTCCTACAGATAACGAATATCCGGTTGGACAGGATGTTCATAAAATTTATTTGACGAATAGCCGGCAGCAATATGATCAGCTTTTTATTTTTCATAAATTAAGAGCGATCCGAAGGGTTTTTAAAAGCGTGCAGCCCGATTTTATTTTGCCATTTTTGTATTTTGTAGGAATGCAGACGCAACTTGCCGGTATAGGGCTTAAGTGTAAAATCGTGCAGACTGTTCGTAACGATCCAAGATCTTCATATAAATCCAGGGTGCGTAGATATTTAAGAAATAGTTTGTTTGCAGTGATGTGGCGCGGTTTTGCACAGAATCAGCGGCAGTTGGATTATTTCCCCAAATTTATTCGAAAAAAAATGTGTATATTGCCAAATCCGGTGTCTGAAGAGTTCTTTGCTGTTCAGCATGCGGGTGGAAACATCCCTAAGATTATTGCCGCCGGACGATTGCAGACGCAGAAAAATTTTGCTATGCTTATTAGAGTGGCCGCGTTGCTGCAAAAACAGGGGTTATCCTTTAAGATGGAGATTTACGGCGAAGGACCACTTGAAAAAGAACTGCAGCAACTTATTACAGATTATGACGTCGCAGGTTGCTGCAGACTGTGCGGTCGCAGCCACAATATGACACGCGTATATAGCAGTGCGGATGTTTTTGCGATGACGTCCAATTACGAGGGGATGCCCAATGCGCTGATGGAGGCGATGGCCGCTGGGCTGCCCTGTGTATCCACCGACTGCCCTACCGGGCCGGCAGAGCTGATTACAAATGGTGACAATGGTTTTCTGGTGGGAATGAATGACGAGGTCGCGATGGCTGAAGCGATCAGGATGGTTTTGTCAGATGATGATCTGGCGCATCGGGTTGGTATATGTGCACGAGAGAGCATCAGGGCTCATTATAGTCCGCAAATGATTGCGCAAAAACTGCTCCATGAGGTTTTAAGGCTGTAAAGGTCTTTAAATATGTGGGATAGGCGTACAGTTAAAAAACGGAGAATGAAAATGGTATTAAAAATAAAGAAAGATTTATTCTATGACAGTTCAATATTGATTTATTTTTGCGGGGTTATAGCGTATATAACCTATCGGTCGACCGATACGCTGATTTTTTTGTGCAGCGCTGTTTTGGTGGGCGCTTGTACGCTCTTGAACATCTGCAATCGACGGGCTGTACATTCATCGCTTTATCTGATCTGGTATATCCTGTTTTGTTTTTTTGCGTGTTTGACAATGTTGTGGGCGTTGGACGAAACAAAGGTTTTGAATGTGTTTGCTTCTGTTCCGATTATTTTATTTACGGCAGTTGTTTTGGGAGAATATATCATTACCGCTGAACGATGGAATAAGGTTTTGAATTTTTTAATAGTGGCGGGGGTTGTTACTTCTGTTCGCTGTTTGTTATATACAGATTTATTCAGTTTGCTTTCTTACTATAACCGCAATATGTTTGCAAAAGAGCTTCTGTCGGCAGGATTATCTTATAACGCGTTTACGACGCCAATGGCGTTAATTTGTATTATTGCTGTCTACCTTGTTTATAAAAAGAGTAAGAAACGATATGCAATTGCTTATGGAGTTATTACCTTGACCCTTATTATCAGCGGATCAAGAAAAGCGATTGTTGTTGCGATATTAGGACTGATTTTTGTTTCCTTGCTTTATAAAAGAAACGGGAGTACTTTGAAAAAAATACTGATTATTACCGGCGTTGTCGTGGCGGTTTATATGTCGTTGATGTATATTCCGGTTCTTTACAACGCGGTTGGCGACATTATGCAGCAGATGTTTGATTCGCTATCGGGAGATAACAGTTCGGTGACAGATCCCAGTTTGATTAGCCGGGCGTTTTTCAGGAAAAAGGCTTGGGAAATCTTTTTCGACCATCCGATTTTAGGCGTTGGAATCAATAATTTTTCAACGGTAATGGAACAAATCAATTATAGTCAAACACTATATGCACATAACAATTTTCTGGAACTGTTAGCAGACGGCGGTATTATTGGATTTTGTATATATTACTGGATTTATATAAAAGAATTGTTATCGTCGACTTTGGATTATATGCATAAAAGTCATACGTCGCCGGCGGTTCTTGTAATGAGCATTTTTATTTGTTTATTGATTATGGAATATGGTCAAATCACTTATTATAATATTAGCGCACAATTGGTCATAGCCGCGATTGTCATTGGTTATGAGCGGTTTGGCAGACAGATTGAGCCTGTTAAGATCAGTCAACCGGTATTAAATGAAAAACATGCATGATTGTAATATTGTTTTAAACAATTCAAGGGGACAATTATCGGTTGATGCTGCATCAAAGGAGCAAATATGAGGACTGTTGGGATATTTTATGATGGAAGCGTTTATACCAGAAGATGGCTGTGGACGCTGCTATGGGCCAAAGATGAGATTAAAAAGCTGGGCTATAAAATCGAATTTGTTGTGTTTTCACAGAAGCTATCGGATCGGGATGCGCGCCGGCTCGAAAACGGAACGTTTGAAACCGTTCTGATTGCGCAGCATGCAGGGTTTAGAAAGTTGCCGATCCAACAAAAAAGCAAGTTTTTAAAGTATGTGAAACAATATTGTCGTAATCTGATATGGTTGGATACCTCAGACAGTACAGGAACATGTAATTTTGAGGTTTTGCCCTATGTTGATAAATATCTGAAAAAACAGCTGGCAAATGATCTTTCGGTTTATAAACAGCCGCTATACGGCGGCAGGCTACACAGTGACTATTTTCACAGAAAGTTTGGGGTTCTGGATCCGGATGTTGAAAAAGATATTATGGCGCCGTTGGACGATCGGTATATTGATAAAATCGGCCTTTCGTGGAACGTCGGAATTGGTAATATAGAATCTCATGGACTCGTCTATAATATCTTTAATCGTTTTTTATTTCCATATATACCGGTAAAAACAAATTTATATCATTTTATCTCTCCTTTAATGGGCGAACGTGTTATCGACGTGGAGTTTCAGGGTAGCTTTACGTCGCCGGGGGTTGGGTGGCAGAGAAATACCGCCAGCACCATGCTGTCGAAACGAAGTGATCTACGCATGCCGTCTATGGAAAAGAGAGGCTCTTATAAAGCGTATTTCCGGGAGCTTACACAGTCAAAATGTACGTTGGGGCTGTTTTCATTCGGAGAGATCTGTTACAGAGATTTTGAGGCGTTTATTGCGGGCAGTGTATTAATCAAGCCTGATATGGGCCATATGCGTACCTGGCCGGATTGGTATATCAAAGATGAAACTTATATTTCGGTTGCGTGGGATCTGTCAGATCTCGAACAAAAGATTGACCAGGTAATCGGTGACTGGATACATTACAGACAGGTTGCTGAAGCTGCACAGACACGGTATCAATATTTTGTCGGCCCGGCAGGCAAAAAAGAATTCGCCTGCCGTTTTGTAGATATAGTGACATGAGAAACCGGGTTAGGAGGAACAGAAATGAGCGCAAATCCTGTAGTCAAAATTTATGTGGCGACGCATAAACAGTTTGAAATGCCGACGCAAAGCACGATATACTGTCCGGTGCTTGGTGGCGCTTCTCTTTATCCTGACCTCGATTTCGGTTACCAGAAAGATAATGTGGGCGAAAATATTTCTGAAAAAAAGGAGTGGTATAATGAATTGTCTGTTTTGTATTGGGCGTGGAAAAATTCTGACGCGGATATCAAAGGCTTATGCCATTATAGACGATTTTTTTATACGTCCGATACCAGCATAGCCGGTAAATATATTTTAGACCGTCAGTCTATTATTGACAGTCTGCGTGAATATGATATTATTTTGCCGGTTCCTTATATTCATAAAGGAATTTCAGTCTACGATGCATACAGCCGCAGCGGCAAAGGCCTTCAGGCAGATCTGGATTTGGCCAGAGAAATTGTGGGGGAGATGTATCCTGCATATATGCCGGCGTTTGATACGGTGATGAAGAGGGACTGGGCTTCTTTATGTAATGCGCTGGTTGCCCGCAAAGATGTTTTTGACCAATATGCGGAATGGCTTTTTTCTGTGTTGTTTGAGCTGGAGGGCAGAATTTCGTTTGAACACCGGGATGCGCAGCAGATCCGGGTAATGGGTTTTTTGGGCGAGCGGTTGTTAAACATATGGGTGGAACATCATCGGCTTCGTGTGAAATATTACAGATTACATCGCACGGACGTACCTAAAAATCTATCATATTATATTCATATTGCTGCGGAAAAAGCGGGTCTTTATAAGCTGTTTCATATGGGCAGATATTATATAGAAAAGCAAGCAGAGCAGCAGTGAAACAGCAGATGCTTTAAAATAAATGGGGTAAAAACCTGAATAGATCTTTGCAGTGTGTGATCAACAATTTATACTGTATCACAGTCTTTATAAACGGCGGGAAAATTTATTTTTTAGCGCTGTAATGAATTACTGAAAAGAAGCGGTTCTAGCGTGTTCTGCCGCGTGAGAATGCTTTTATCGGTGTAGGAAACTATGGAACCCTGTAGAAAAGTGTAGATTATGTTATTGAGGATGGCTATTTTCCAGAAGAAAGGAACTTACAAGTGGAAAAAGAAAAATCAATAAAACTGAATTTTTTAATGAATGCGCTTCTTTCCATATCATCGTTTATTTTTCCGCTTATTACTTATCCTTATGTTTCAAGAGTGTTGCAGCCAGAGGGGCTTGGCAGTGTCAACTTCGCAACCTCGATTATTACTTATTTTTCGATGTTTGCACAATTGGGAATTCCGATATATGGTGTCAAAGCGTGCGCCCAGGTGAGAGACGATCGGGAAAAACTATCGAAAACAGTTCATGAACTTTTAATTATTAACTTGGTGGTTTGTGCGATTTCATATTGTGTTTTGGCGCTGACTATTTTATTTGTGCCGAAAATCTATGAAAATAAGGCGCTGTTCATGGTGATCGGAAGCTCTATTTTGTTTAATTCTATCGGTTGCGAATGGTTATATAAAGCGCTTGAAAAATATGTTTATATTACAACGCGGTCAATGATATTCAAGGCAATCGCTGTGGTAGCGATGTTGCTATTGGTGCATCAACGGGATGATTACGTGATATATGGCGGAATTTCAATTTTTGCAGCCTCTGCCGCTAACATATTAAACCTGATTAATATCAGACATTATATCAGTCTGAGAAAGTTGAAAAGCTATGATTTTAGAAGGCATTTCCGACCAATTTTGATTTATTTTCTGATGTCTTGCTCTGTGACGGTTTATACCAATCTTGATACGGTTATGATTGGTTTTATAAAAGATGAGGTCGAAGTTGCTTATTATAGCACTGCGATTAAAGTAAAGGTAATTCTCACCTCAGCTATCGCTTCTTTAGGCAATGTTATTTTACCACGTGCTTCAAATTATTGGGCGAAAAACCTGAAAGACAAATTTTTCAGTATGGGTGTGCGGGCGGTTAATTTTGTTGCTGTAACATCTATACCGCTGACAATTTATTTTATGGTTTTTGCACGGGAGGGCGTTTTACTGTTGGCTGGAGACGCTTATACCGACGCGATCATACCAATGCAGATTATTATGTTGACACTTTTCCCCATAGCTTTGGGAAATATTATTGGAATACAGATGTTAGTTCCAATGGGCGGTGAGACATCGGTTTTGCGGGCCGAGATCGTCGGTGCGGTTGTAGATTTTATCTTAAATTTGATCTTGATTCCGCGGTTGGCATCTGCGGGTGCGGCTATCAGCACTGTGATTGCTGAAGTCTGTGTTACGCTTTTATTATATCTATCTTTTAAAAAGCGTGTAAATACTGCATTTCTGTCAAATATTAAATGGATAAAAATATGTTTTGCCATGTTTGTTGCGTGTGCTTGCTCTTTTTGGGTAAAGTTATTGTTTCAAAACAGCTTTGTCACGTTAGCTGTTTCGGCCACTCTATTTGCTTGTGTTTATATTCTGATGCTTTATATCGTCAAAGAGCCGGGTGTTATCACTATTTTCAATGAAATGAAAGTGAAGTTAAAAAGAAAATGATGGGCACAAATTTGATTGAAAGTCGGAGGAACAACTATGAAGCTACTTAAGAAGTTGAAGAACTATTCGTTTATGGATATCTGTTATCTTATATCTAAGCGTCTTTATGAAAGGTATAGGATGAAGAGGCTATTTACAAATAAATATGAATTTATTGACAGAAGCTGTAAAAGAAAAAATTTGCTTCTTATTGTTGCAGGTTATCAACCATATTACTGGGATATCGTTTTAGAACGTGTTAAAAGGAATCAGCAGCAATTTACCGAACCCTTGGATGTTTGCGTTTGCGTTCCGGGGGCGGATGGGACAGTCCTTAAAGAAATGTGTGCATACTATGAATGGTCCTATCTTAAAATAAAAGAGGATCGTTTATCGCTGGCGCAAAATATAGCCATAAAATTGCATGGTGATGCAGAATGGATCTATAAAATTGATGAGGATATTATATTAAGCGATTTTTATTTTGAAAAAATGAAAAAAGCTTATTTGTCTGCCCCGGATTTCAGTAATTTGGAAGTTGGATTTGTTGCGCCTTTAATCAATGTGAATGCTTATGGGGCGACGCCGTTTTTAAAGACGATTGGTAAATATGACGCATTTGTAGAACAGTTCGGACCGTTGGTTGTGGGGCTGCAAAAACCTATTCATTTGAGTGAAGAGGTTGGGCGATGGATTTGGGAACAGTCTGTGCCGTTTGATCAGATCGCTGCAGATATAGCTGATAAAAATGCAGATAAAATCTCTGTTTGCCCACATCGTTTCAGTATTGGTGCGATCTTGTTTAAAAGAGATCTGTGGCGCGATATGGGTGCGTTTGTTGTTGATATGGATTTGGCTATGGGGATAGAAGAGCGTCAAATCTGCGAATATTGCATGAATAACATGCTTGGAATCTATATTGCAGAGGATGTTTTTGTCGGTCATTTAGGATTTCAGCGACAAAAGGAAGCCATTCATCAGTTCTTTGAGGATCATATCGAACAATTCAAAAATACGGTTGATGAATAAGACGGCATTTTTTAAAATAAAATTAGCGATATGTGTGTGGTTGATATGGCGATTGGATTTATTATAAAATTATTCTTTACAATTCACGAAGTTTGTGGTAAACTATCATAGTACCTTATTCTGTGCTGCGGGCGACTGCCCTGTGGGAGTTTCCGTGACCCGCTGCTCGGAATAACGGTGGACGATTTTATCATGAACAGAAAGGCGGAAAAATCATGACCAAAGAACAGAAAAATCAGATTATCAAAGAATATGCGACGCACGAAGGCGACACCGGTTCACCCGAGGTGCAGATCGCGGTTCTGACCTTCCGGATCAATGAGCTGACGGAGCATCTGAAGATTCATAAGAAGGATCATCATTCCCGGCGCGGCCTGCTGAAAATGGTCGGCCACCGGCGCAATCTGCTGGCGTATCTGCAAAGAGTTGATATTGAGCGCTATCGTTCGGTTATCGCAAAACTGGGGATCCGGAAGTAATTCGGCAACAAAAGCAGGCGGGGGTTATCCTCTCCTGCTTTTAGTCGTTTTTTTACTGGTTGTGATGGGCGGCCGGCTGCGGTTTTTTATAATTGTCAGAGGATAGTGGCCGCTGTTGACGAGTCGCCCGGTGATGTTCAACAATTGCATATCAGAGGCGTTTAATGGTGCGATCCGATTGTTTCCGGTCGGGTTTTAGCAGTGAACAGACGGTTTGTGGCCATGGGTTGCCAACCGTGTGTTTATTGCTAAACCGGCTGCCGTTTCGGAGCGGCACACAGCGAACGCCCTGTATATAATTTTATGATAAGAAAGGGTTGTTCAAATGTTTGAAAACTACAAGGTTTTTGAAACCACATTGGCCGGTCGGCCGCTTCGGCTGGAAACCGGCAAACTGGCGCAGCTATCTTCGGCGTCGGTCATGGTGTATTATGGCGAAACGGCCGTGTTGTGCAACGTAACAATGTCGGCCAAGCCCCGTGAAGGTATTGACTTTTTCCCGCTTTCGGTAGACTATGAGGAAAAACTATACTCTGTGGGCAAAATTCCCGGCTCGTTTCAGCGCCGTGAGGCCCGCCCCAGCGAGAAGGCGATTCTAACCTCCCGCTGCATTGACCGGCCGATTCGTCCGTTGTTCCCGAAAGATATGCGCAACGACTGCT
>CALWVA010000018.1 GCA_944384875.1 uncultured Clostridia bacterium | reverse complement strand
TATGATCAGCCAATTGAATATGGAATCCCAAGGAACACAATCTTTGCGTCGAATGTTGAATATGCGCCGGCTTCAAAGCAATAGAAGGCGCTATTATCCCGATGGTATCGCCACATTGTAGTTTTTGGGGTTGAATGACGTTCATTTTTTACCTCCAGACAGAAATATCCTATAAGCACCGTGATTGATTTAGATAAGGGAATTCGATAATATCTGCAATTTATCTACGCTTCAACAATCAGCCTGTTCAGTTCTGAAATCTTTGAACCGGCATCTTCGGGACAATGCACATCAGAAACCGTTATGATGTTTACGTTATGTTTTTTCATACATTTTAACATACCCATGGTCACACCAAGCCCGGCAGTATCGAACTATCTCCGGTATATGCCGCTGATTGTTCTGCATACATATTTACTGGAATGCGGTTTCCAGCCTGCCATGGGACCAACTTGAGGATCTTTCGCATATTCATACAAATCATATAAATCATCAAGCTGCCATGTGCGCAAAGTTAAATGTTCTGACCCCATTATTTTCATATTGCGCCCTCCATAAATACAGATTGCGAAAGAGATGCCGGTTTAAAATTTTGATAAAGCCTTGGGCCCCGCAAAAAGTTGATAGTAAGCCGAAGCGTTACGAGCGCGTTTTCAAGCGAGCAGCGAAGGTGCAGCGTGACTTTTTGCGGGAAGGAGGAGCAAGAAAGCGGGCGGATGGCTTATTTTCTGCCGAAGGCAAAAAATAAGCCAGAGCAAAGCGAACTTTGCTCTGGCGTGGCGCGCCAGAAGGGACTCGAACCCCCGACCTTTTGGTTCGTAGCCAAACACTCTATCCAGCTGAGCTACTGGCGCAAATAAAGCAGCAGCCACTTCAGGCTGCTTTGCAATTATATCATATCTGTTTTAAAAATGCAATATGTTTTTATAATTGCAAAAATATTTTTACGCTGCGGGATCCAGCCATAACCGGCCGGATCCCGTATTGCAAAACAAATAGAACCGATTATCTCTTGGAGAACTGCGGCGCACGTCTTGCACCTTTCAGGCCATACTTCTTGCGTTCCTTCATTCTGGGATCGCGGGTCAAAAAGCCTGCTTTTTTCAGCGCCGGGCGCAACTCTTCATCATACTGGAGCAATGCGCGGGACAGCCCGTGACGGATCGCGCCAGCCTGACCGGTAACACCGCCGCCGGTCACATTACAGACAATATCAAACTTTTCAGCCGTATTTGTCAACACTACAGGCTGCCGAACCAGCAATTTCAGTGTTTCAAGGCCGAAATAATCGTCAATATCTCTGCCGTTGATCGTAATCTTGCCGGTGCCGTTATAGACGCGCACCCGGGCGACAGAGCTTTTTCTTCTGCCAGTACCGTAAAAATAAGGTTTGGTCTCATACATAGCGATTCTGTCTCCCTTCTTTATAATTCGTAAGCGACGGGCTTCTGCGCCTCATGCTTATGCTCGCTGCCCTTATAAACACGCAGCCGGGTCAGCGCTTTACGACCGATGGTGTTATCCGGCACCATGCCCTTGACGGCCAGTTCTACCGCCAGTTCAGGGCGTGTCCGCATCAACGTATCATAACGCACTTCCTTAAGCCCGCCGATGTAACCGGTATGACGGCGATAATATTTTTGTTCCAACTTTTTGCCAGTCAATACGACTTTATCCGCATTGACGATAATCACATGATGGCCGCAGTCAACATGTGGTGTAAATGTCGGATCTGTCTTACCGCGCAACAGGTTTGCCGCAACAGTCGCAACCCGGCCGAGTACTTTTCCCTCGGCATTGATTACATACCATTTACGTGCAACCTCGCCGGCTTTTGCCATATAGGTTGACATAATCTTTCCCTCCGTAGAGCCCAAGAACAGGCTATAATTTTTTTAAATTTCTCACGTGCTTGTTATCATAGCATATTTCTCAGGTCTTGTCAACACAAAAAAATTTATTTTTTTATTTAGAGTTTTTAATCTTTTAAATTTATTAAATTTCTCTTATTTTCTTTTGTTTTCTGCGTTTCAATTTTTAAAATCAACCGCGCATGATTTCATGTATGTATAAAAAGTGGTTAAAATAAAATAAGTATTCTGATGAATAGGGTGTGTATATGAAGGTTGCATTTTATGATACCAAACCATATGACCGGATCTGGTTTGATCCGCTGCTGTCTGAATACGGATATCAGGCAAAATTTTTCGACTATAAGCTGACTGCAGATACGGCGGTTTTAGCCAAGGGCTGTGACGCTGTATGCGTATTTGTGAATGACGAAGTGGATGCGGCGGTGATCGATGCATTATGTTCAAACGGTGTTGGGCTGATCGCGCTGCGCTGCTCCGGCTATAATAACGTCGATTTGGCCGCCGCACGGGATAAAATCCGGGTTGTGCGAGTGCCAAGATATTCACCGGATGCCGTAGCCGAATATGCCATGGCATTGCTGTTGACGGTCAACCGCAAAACCCATCGCGCCTACGTGCGTACCCGGGACAACAACTTCAATATCAACGGTCTGCTGGGCATGGATCTGGCCGGAAAAACTGCCGGCGTCATCGGCACCGGGCAAATCGGCAGTCTGTTCGCGGATATCTGCAACGGTTTTAAGATGCGGGTGTTGGGCTATGATATCTACCCGTCAGATCAATTTCCGTATGAATATGTATCGCTGCAAGATTTGTTCGCCCGCTCGGATATCATTTCACTGCATTGCCCATTAACGCCCCAAACCCGGCATATCATCAATGCTGACAGCATTCAGCAGATGAAAGACCATTGCTTTATTATCAACACATCACGCGGTGCGCTGATTGATACAACCGCGTTAATTGAGGGGCTGAAATCCAAAAAAATTTCCGGTGCCGGGCTGGACGTTTATGAAGAAGAAGGCGAATATTTCTTCGAAGACTTTTCCAATGACATTGTCGAGGACGACGAGCTGGCCCGCCTGCTGGGGTTTCCCAATGTGATTGTCAGCTCTCACCAGGGGTTCTTTACCCGGGAAGCAATGCAGGCGATCGCTATCGTAACGGTAGAAAACCTGCACAACTACGAACAGCAAACGCCTTTAAAAAACGAAATCGTTTATAAACAGTATTAAACGCCAACAGCCGTCGCTCTGAAGAGCGGCGGCTGTTGCAAACTGTTAACTTTTATTAGAAGCGCGATCAAGGTTATGGTTTTTATTGATCAAACGCAACGGTATCATCGGCCAGATATGCCTTGATTCTGGCATAATCCTTATTGCTGATATGGCCGTCCAGCACGCCGTCTGTTCCTGCCACATCAGCGGCTTCAACCACCATTTCTACTGCATCATCCGCCAAATAGGCTTTCAGGCGGGCCAGATCTTTATTATTGATTACACCGTCGCCGGTTACATCACCCTGCATATATTCCGGTTCCGGCACGCCGGTTCTCTGGCAGGCGCCCAGATCCGGCGCCGCCTGTGCGGGAACGGGATTTCCAAAGAAGTCCTGCCCGCCGTTATCGGCAATGACCATACCGGCCTGCAGCGCCGGAGAGCCATCCTGCAGCTGATAAGCAACGCAGGTATTTCTGCCCTGTGCTGCGCCGCCTGCGTTGATGAACAGCGGATCAGCTGTAATTTTATGAGCATCTTCGGGTTCACTGTCCGGATGGTTGCCATAGAACAGGTTGTTACTCCAAACCGTGTTGCGGCAGGTCAGATTTTTATAGCTGAAACTGTATTCGCCACTGCCCAGATTATAAATAATATTATTATAAAACTGCGTGTTGTTCGGCGCATATTGCTGACCGGTCCAACCATCGCGCACATAGGTGGTCACAATATCCGTATCCAGACCATCAGCAATATAGATGGTGTTATTATAAACTTTGGTATTGTCAATATGCCCGGTCAGTGCAAAAATCACGGTATGATCGTTTTGCGAGATATTATACCGCACAACCGTATTCCGGTTAAACGCCGGATGTCCATCCCAGGTCTGGGGCTCGGTACAGATTAGCATAAAGCCGCCCTGATTATCGTGGGAATAATTATATTGAAACGTCGTCCCTGTGCACTGATAATCGCTGTCAAAGCCGTGGCCGTCTTTGGTAGTCTGGGTATTAAAAGCTTCGTTGTATTGCAGCAGTGCATTCCGGCAGGCAAATGGCCAAATTGCCACATTATAAGCATCGGAATAAGAATGTGCTTTATTGCAGGTATTATACTCTACCAGCGGTTCATTGCAGTTGTTCACCAGAATACCATCTGCGCCGATATTCGACAAATAATTGTTGCGAACGACTACATTCTTCGCAGCATTTTCATTGGCGTTGCCGTTGCTGTCGCCGCCCTGATAAGAGCCGTTAATTTCAATGCCTACACTCTTGACGTCTTCTACGGTGTTGCCTTCAACGGTCAGCCCGTCGAAATAGCCCCACCAACTTTCACTCCAGGCATTGATCCCCTTCAGCCCCGCATGTGTATCGCGATTCCAGCCGCCGGACACCCCATGGATATAATTGTCGGCGATTACGATGCCTCGCATGGTGTAACCGTCCCGGGGATCGATTTTTACAATATATTTCGTCTCGGTGGTATTGGAGTTGTTGGTCAATTCCAGCCCCTGAATCGTGATATAATCCTGATTGGAAAGATAAACCGCCGTATTTACCGGACAGGCGGATGCATCCTGCCGGCCGTTAATCATCGGTTGACTGCCCGCGCCATACGTCGTCACTGTAATCGGTGCACCGGCAGTTCCGCTGCCTTTCGGATAAAGCACCTCATTCCAGGTGCTTCCAGCCTTCAAATAAATGGTATCGCCGGCCGAAAATGTGGTCGCATTCACCTTGGAAAGCGTCTGCCACGCTGCGGATTCGCTGGTGCCTGCGTTACTGTCGTCGCCCGCTACCGCATCTACAAAATAAGCCGTGCCCGTCGTTTGTGCGCTGACTGCCGGAACAGCTGCTAATACAGCCATTGCCAACAGCACAACCGACAAAAACAGGCCGCCTGTTCTTTTGATTATTTGCATAAAGTAACATACCTCCAACTGAATAGATAAGATAAAATTAGCATTCATATAACAAAAAGTCAATGCGTTTTTTTAAGTTTGTAGACATGCTAAAAAATTTTTTTAAAAATTCAACAATATCAACGATAATTCAGGAAATAAAATACAGCCGGCCTCTTGTCTTTTAAAGAAGCCGACTGTTTAACAACTCCTGTAATTATCCGCCAATACAACGATCCAGATAATTCATCAGGCTTTCATTTCGCGTTGCGGACGTGTTGTTAAGAAACAGCACATCCTGTACTCCCAGCTGGCGAACCAACGACACCACAGTTGTATCTTTGACCTGCCGGAAATACCGGTAATCCACAATATAAATATCCTGATAATGCGGTACTAAAAACGGTACAAACGCGTTGCCGAAGGATTCTTTTACAACCAGACAGGCAGATCCATCAGTGACTTTATCGTTGTGAATCACTGAATAAGGGTTATCGCCACCGATAAACGCATTATATTTTGAGGATGCAACCCATGTGGAAACATCCGAAATAATTGTATAATCGTTTTCGTTACCCTTGGAATCTGTAATAGTGATTTTATTGGTATCTTTCGGTTCATAAGCCTCTACCGTATCCGGATTATTACCCAGACGGGAATCTTTGTTGGAGTCTGAATAAAATGAGCCCAAATAACCTGTATATTCCCGTTTATAAAAATCTTCTGTCAGTGAAACCGGCGTTAACCCTTTTTGCTGTGCGAACACTTCATAAGCGTAATATGCGCCCAGCGCCGTCCAGTGATGGTCGGTCCGAAAATAGATATACTCCTTATTTTTCGCTTTGAGCGTGTCGAAAACATCCAGCGTATGGACAGCGCTGTTCATCGATCCATACATATAAGCAATCGCTTTTTTCTGATCGGAAGTATTCAGCTCGTCACGCACACCCTGCGGCACCATAATATCCATACTGGTCGGCACGATCATATCATATACGGTCGCCTGCCCCTGCAATGCAGATGCACAGCGATTGACGATGGATACATATTGATCCGCCGTGCTCTGAACAAAATTATAATATTCGTATGCCGCATCTCCGCGAATCAGAATCCCGTTGAGCGACTGCGTCGGCAGATCTTCATAGGGCTCTTCGGTGGTCGACTCCTGCGCCGCCTGGGATTCAACCGCCTGCGTTGTCTCCTGGGTAGCCGGCTGTGTTGCCGGCACATCCGGAATCTCGTCCCCCTGCACCGGATCGCCGATAATCGACTCTGACCCAAAGCCATATAAAGAGTGCAGCGCCGTGTTGCCGCTGATAAACCAGTCCCGCAGCGGAAATGTATCCGCAAACCAGGTATTGATCCCGTCAAAAAATGTTCCGTCTAGCAGCGAAGAAAAAGAAAACGTCGGAAACTTCGTCAGCTCCCGTTTTTCCACGTCGGAATAACTGGGACGCAGCGGCAGCATTACGGCTAAAAAGGTCATGAAATACATCGTGACAAAAAACGCCATAATCTGCACCAGCATATATTTCAACGGACGGCGCCGGCGCTGAATCGGATTATCGCGGTTCTGCTGTCGGGCGCGCTGCAGCCGGCGTTCCCGCTCTCTGCGAAGCTGTTCCAGCCGCGCCTGTTCCTCATAGGATCTACGGTCCATATACACACCTCCCGCCTGTTAAAACTGAAAATATAAAAACGGATTATAGCTGTCTCCCACCAGCGCCATCGTAGATAGCAGCAGCATCGCCACCGGCACCACAACCACAGCGCCTTTATAAACCGCGGTGCCCACACCGCCCAACGACCCGGCAGCCAGCTTCGCGCCAACCTTTTTTACCAGCGGCGTACAGGCAACAATCGCCACCAGCAAAATAAATACATTGCTCTTTAAAACAGTTGTCACTTCAAAATTGGTAAACCCGTTGCCGTTCAGGCCAAACATGCCCGCCAACGTCGCGCCCACCAGGGAAAGATTGCGAAATTTAAACAGCACCCAACCGAAAAAAACCACCAGCAACAGATAGAATCTTGATAAAATCGACGGCCCCCGCTTCAGACAATCAAGCAAACCAAACCGCTCAATCAACAAGAATACAAAGAAATACAGCCCCCACAACACAAAGTTCCAACTGGCGCCATGCCAGAAACCGGTCAATAGCCAGACAACCAGCAGATTCCAGACATTGCGCGCTTTTGAACAACGGCTGCCACCTAATGGGATATATACATAATCCCGAAAAAAGCTACTTAACGATATGTGCCACCGGCGCCAGAATTCGGTAACAGACCGGGACATATACGGATAATCGAAATTTTCTTTATAATGAAACCCGATCATCAAGCCCATACCGATCGCCATATCTGAATAGGCGGAAAAATCCAGATAAATCTGCAGCATATACGCCAGCATCCCGATCCACAAAGCCAGCGCCGGCCGGTTCACCAATATAGACATCGCGTCTGCGCCGGCCGCCGTGGCGTCCGACATGATAAAGCTGTCGGCCAGACTGCCGCAGGCATTGGCCAGCAGCGCCTTTTTTCCCAACCCCACTGTAAACCGGGTAATCCCCTGTGCCAACTCGCGGAAATTGACGCTGCGGTGCATCAGCTCATTTTCCACATCCTGATACCGCACAATTGGGCCGGCGATACACTGATGGAACAAACTCACATATAATAACAGCGTGGAAAACCGGCGCTGCGCCGGCACTTCGCACCGGTAAACATCCACTACATAAGACAACAGCTGAAAAGTATAAAACGAAATACCGATAGGCAGCGCAATCTGTATAACTTCTTTGGGAAAGCCAAACAACGCATGGGTATTTTCCATAAAGAATGTTCCATATTTAAAAACGCCCAACAACCCCAGATTAACCGCACAGGCGGCAAACACCCCGAGTTTGGCCGCGCCGGATTTCGGCGCCTGTTTCCCAATATACCGGGCCAACAGCCAATCAGCCAGCGTCATCCCCAGCAGTAACAGCAAATAAACCGGTTCTCCCCAGGCATAGAAAACCAGCGAAAAAATCAGCATCACCCGGTTTTTGGTCCGGATATCCTTTGCAAATACATAAAATAGCAAATTGAGCGGTAAAAACAAAAACACAAATAACAGGCTTGAAAATACCATCTATTCACGCATCTTTCCAAAAGCTAATTCTATTATAGTCTATTTGATATGAACGGCTTTGTCAAATTATATGAACAAATTTTATTAATTTGTCATGTTTTGTTACTACTTAATCTTTTAACACCGATTGTGAACAAACTTTGAATTTTTATAAAAATCCAAAAAAAGCCTTGATTTTTGGTCAGGAATGGTTAAAATAGTATTTAGCACTCAGAGGCACAGAGTGCCAAATATTATACTGCATATTCTTTTAGGAGGTAATTCTAATGAACATCAAACCGCTTACCGACCGTGTTGTTGTCAAGATGGTCGAAGCAGAAGAAACCACCAAAAGCGGCATTATCCTGGCAGGCAACGCCAAGGAAAAACCCCAGGTCGCCGAAATTGTAGCCGTAGGACCTGGTGGCGTTGTAGACGGCAATGAAGTAAAGATGTATGTAAAAGTCGGCGATAAGGTTTTGACCAGCAAATATTCGGGCACAGACGTCAAACTGGACGGCGAAGAATACACCATTGTGCGTCAGTCTGATATTTTAGCGATCGTTGAATAAGGAGGTTATCCATCATGGCAAAGGAAATTATTTTTGGCGAAGAGGCCAGAAAAGCATTACAGGCCGGCGTTGATAAACTGGCAAACGCCGTAAAGGTTACATTGGGCCCCAAAGGCAGAAACGTTGTTTTAGATAAGAAATTCGGCGCGCCGCTGATCACCAATGACGGCGTTACCATTGCAAAAGAAGTCGAGTTGGAAAATGCGTTTGAAAACATGGGCGCGCAGCTGGTCAAAGAAGTTGCGACCAAGACAAACGACGTAGCCGGTGATGGCACCACCACCGCGACCCTGCTGGCGCAGGCGCTGATCCGCGAAGGCATGAAAAACGTGACTTCCGGTGCGAATCCGATGGTTGTTAAAAAAGGCATTCAGAGCGCGGTGAACACCGCTGTAGAAGCCGTGAAAGCCAACTCCAAAAAGGTAACCGGTTCAGATGAGATCAAACGTGTTGCCGCAATTTCCGCTTCTGACAATTTCGTAGGCACATTGATCGCCGAAGCAATGGAAAAGGTTTCAAACGACGGCGTAATCACCATTGAAGAATCCAAGACCGCCGAAACCTATTCCGAAGTCGTCGAAGGCATGCAGTTTGACCGTGGCTATATCACGCCGTATATGGTCACTGACACCGACAAGATGGAAGCTGTTCTGGATGACGCTTATATCCTGATTACCGATAAAAAGATCTCCAACATTCAGGAAATTCTGCCGTTGCTGGAGCAGATTGTTCAATCAGGCAAGAAGTTGCTGATCATTGCAGAAGACGTTGAGGGTGAAGCACTGTCAACCCTGATCGTTAACCGGCTGCGCGGCACCTTCACCTGTGTTGCTGTTAAAGCGCCTGGCTTTGGCGACCGCAGAAAGGAAATGTTGCAGGATATCGCGATTCTGACCGGCGGCCAGGTCATCACAGAAGAGCTGGGCCTGGATCTGAAAGATACCACGATGGATCAGTTGGGCCGCGCCCGTCAGGTGAAGGTTACCAAAGAAAATACCATCATCGTAGACGGAGCAGGCAACTCTGACGCGATTAAATCGCGTGTTTCTCAGATTCGCGCCCAGATCGAAACGACCACCTCTGACTTTGATAAAGAGAAACTGCAGGAACGGTTGGCGAAGTTAGCCGGCGGTGTAGCGGTCATCAAAGTTGGCGCTGCTACCGAAGTTGAAATGAAAGAAAAGAAACTGCGGATCGAAGACGCGCTGTCTGCAACCCGCGCCGCTGTGGAAGAAGGCATCGTTGCCGGCGGTGGTACTGCGCTGCTCAATGCGATCCCTGCAGTACAGAAGTTGGTTGACTCGCTGGAGGGCGACGAGAAAACCGGTGCGAAGATCGTATTGAAAGCACTGGAGGAGCCGGTGCGCCAGATCGCTTACAACGCCGGTTTGGAAGGTTCGGTTATTATCGATAAGATCCTGGCTGACAACACCGTAAACTATGGTTTCGATGCTGCAAAAGAAGAGTATGTGGATATGCTCAAAGCCGGTATCGTAGACCCGACCAAAGTGACCCGGTCGGCGTTGCAGAATGCTGCGTCTGTCGCCGCTATGGTTCTGACCACAGAATCTTTGATCGCCGACAAGAAGGAAGATACAGCAGCAGCTAACGCTGCGGCTGCCGCAGCAGGCGGCGGAATGGGCGGCATGTATTAATCGCCCGTTCACACAGTGATCCAATAGCAGCCTGAATCGCTGCCTGGAATGTCACATTGCTGTTGCAATAACACCCGCTGGAAAGGAATATATGTCCTTTCCGGCGGGTATTTGTTTTGCTGTCATCACAGTAAAAAGCACACAATGCCCTGATTCTTAAATCTGTTGTATCAATGGCGTATAATTTGCGTTCTGAGACTGAGATATTCTCTCCGAAACCATCTATCTGCAATAGCAGCCAACCATACCTGTTAGGAGCTGGAACATTTTCAAATTCTGTCAGCGCTATCGTCTGTACAGCGTTAAGCGCCTGTGCACCGTGTTCATCTAAAGGATACCGGCTCATATACACCATAAGCGGTTCATTTTCAACACTCCACGGTTTTTATTTCATGGACTGATTCACCGAAATAGCCCGGTTTCAGTGATTACATATTATTTATTATATATCGCCTCCAGCGCCTGTTCGACCTGCGCCCGCTGCGGGATCGAATCCCCCGCGCCCGGTCGAGAAACGGCGATGGACGCCGCCATTGCCGCAGTACGCATACAGACAGCCGGTGAAACGCCTCTGCTGTAACCTGCCAAAAAATAGCCGGTAAAGGTATCTCCTGCTCCGGTAGTATCCACCACCCGCGTCTCAAAAACCGGCTGGTATACCCTGGTCTGCGCATCGGCAAAATACGCGCCACCGCTGCCACAGGTCAGCACAACCGCAGTAGCCGGATATATCGTTTGAAAAGCATCCAGAATCGCTTTCGGCCGAGACTGCCCGGTCAACGCTTCACCTTCAATTTCATTCACCAGAAAACAGTCAATCCACTCTAACGGCAAATTCCGTATCTCCGGTGTCACCGGCGAAGGATTAAATGCAATATGCATCCCCTGTTGATGTGCCGTTTCCATCATAATATTCAAGCCATTGATCTCATTTTGCAGCAACAACCAGCCGCCGTCAAAATCACAGATGACCTGCCGTGCCCAATTCTCATCTATACACCGGTTCGCGCCACCAAACAGCAAGATGCAATTCTGACCGGTCTTATCCACCTGAATAATCGCATGGCCGGTCGGCTGCTGCACAGTCTGAACAAATGCCGTATCCACGCCTGCCTGCTGTAACAACGCAGTCAGCCGCCCGCCGTCCGCCCCGATACAGCCCGCGTGGCTGACCATCAGTCCTGCCCGAGCCAGCGCCAGCGACTGATTCAGCCCTTTACCGCCGCAAAAATAAGTAAGGCTGTCAGAAGACAGTGTTTCTCCCGCCTGCACAAAATGATCTACTGCATAGACCAGATCCAGATTCAATGAACCAAAATTTAAAATATCCATAGCAGGGTATGTTCTCCTCCTGTCCGCAAGCTGCCCTCGATTCAGAAAAGCTGTTTCTTCATATTCCGAACAAAACACAGGCTTGAAAAACGCCTTTCAATGATTTTGAATTATACCATAGATTAAAACGAGTTGCAATGGATACGCATCATTCAAACCAGGCAATATAACGGCTTTTGAGCTGCTAATTGGATCCATATAGAAAAACATTGTGAACCTTTTTGTCTTAAATCCCGTCTATAAAAGTGAAAACCGGTTTTCATCATAAAAAGGAGGTGAAGATATGGAACCGTTTGAAGCGCTTCTGCACGCATACAAAAACGCGGTCGAACGGTTTGTATATTTCCGTCTGCCGTCAACCACGGACGCGGAGGATCTTATACAGGACATCTACTTGACTGCATATCAAAATTTCAGCATGTTAAAAGAGCAATCCGCTTTCAAAGCATGGATCATCAGCATTGCACGCAACAAATGCAACGATTATTTCAGAAAGCAGGCTAAAATGCTTGAAATTCCGCTGGACGCTATATCCGAAAAAGTTCTGTCCTATGGTAGACAGGGTGTCACAGAAACATCAACCGTTTATGAAACGCTTGAGCTGCTGGGCGGCCGGGACCGACAGATTTTATATTTATATTATTTTCGCTCACTGCCGCAATCGGAAATTGCAAACCGGCTGCAGATTCCGATTGGCACAGTCAAAAGCCGCTTGCATACCGCCAAACAGCGCTTTAAAGACAAATATCCATATGCACCTGAACACAAAGGAGAAATGATTATGAATAAATTGCCTGAATATTTGCCTGTATACAGCATCAAGCCATCTGACAAACAGCCTTTCGCAGTCAAATGGGAGGAATTGATGGGATGGTTTCTGATTCCAAAATGCGGCGAGAAATTAACCTGGGGAATTTATGATCTTCCCTCCCGGAAATGTGATCGCATCTACGATATGCGGGTAACAGGCCGCGCCGAAATCCATGGAATCGAAGGTGTAGAACTGACGGCAAAAGAATCGGATTATACTAAAAAAAGCGAAATTGTTGATCGCACATTTGTAGCACAGCTGACCGATACCCACTGTCGTTATCTGGCAGCAATGCAAACCGAAAATGGCATTAAAAAATACGTTACATTTCTTGATGGAGACGCTTTCATGCCAAACTGGGGCTTTGGAGAACATAACTGCGGAAATGAAACCAATTTGAAAAAGAAGGGTGAAATTTTGCGAACCGGGCAGCAGATAAAAAGCGTTGAAAAGCCGTTTTTGCTTGATATAGTCGGGCGTTATGATGTAACAATTAACGATAAAACTTACGATACCGTATGTGTTATGGATATCGAAACCTATAATCCGGGGATTGTCAGCGAACAATATCTGGATCAAAACGGCCGCACAATTCTCTGGAGACGCTTCAACCGTGACGATTGGGCCTTTGACCGCTATCAAAAAACGTGGAGCGAACAATTGCCAAACAACGAACAATTGACGGTAAACAGTAAAAATTATGTGCACTGGTACGATTGCATTACCGATTATATTCTATGATATGTGCAAACATGAGCAGCGCTGCTCTATGTTCACTATATGACAGCTCCAAATGAATGGATAGTATCATGCTATCTGAACATATAAAACCCTGTGCCGAAATGACACTGGGTTTTATATGTTCATTTTCAAAATCGATGATATAAACACAGCACATCTGCCGCTCAAAGCAGAGCATCCTGCCAGGCAGTCTGCTACGTTGTATAATATCCGCAAAAACAGCAATGCGCTATTGATAGTCGCTCCCGGATCTGCTATACTGCTATATGTAACATATAATAACAATTTTAAAAAGGATCGAGTGACATGGCGGTTAAATACAAATATGTACCAGGCCGGATCGTCAATATTGATTTTAAAAATCTGGACCGACTGACCAGCATTCCTGCATCCGATCAATATCATTTGATTTTGGTTGAAAAAGGAGTTTTAAACATCATGCTCAATCGTGAGCATCTCAGCGCTACCGCTCCATGTATCATTACCCTTCGGGAAAATACCGATGTGCAAATCATATCCTGTCATATGCTACAAGCCAAGTTGATTGCATTTGACGTTGCCTTTTTAAATCTCAACATCACCTATGATATGATCAATTCCGGCGAATATGAACGGATCAGTGAAAATTTTGGCTTTATCCCTTTAAATATATTTTATGAAAACAACAGCAAATATTTTAATGTTTTGCCGTTGGCTGAAAGTTTCTCACAACTGCAAGAACAATTTTATAAGTTTCGCGATGTGATTGTGCAACAATCAAACCGGCGATGGACCTGCCAGGCCAGACTCTGTCTAAATATAATTTTAGAATTGCTGCATCAACTTTATCAGGAGTATTTAAACCGCAAAACAGAACTATATAATATCAAAGATCCAAACACCTGGGTATCACTGCTGCTTGAAAAAATCCACAGCGATTACGCGCAGGATCTCTCTCTGATCACATTGTCACGCTATATTCATATTAACAAGACTACAGTGTCGAAATATTTCAAAATCATAACCGGGAGTTCTGTTACCGACTATATTATAAACTATCGCTTAAAATGCGCCTGTTTCTCTTTGGCAACGACAGAAATAACCGTTAAAGAGCTGGCAAAGGTATGCGGCTTCAAACAACCCAGTTACTTTATTCGTCAATTCACCGCAAAAATGAAAATGACGCCGACCGAATACCGCAGGCAATGTGTCAGAAACCGTAAATACATGATGCAACAGTCGAAATAAAATCACTTCAAACAAAGAATATATCTATAGCCTTTTTGATAAAATTCACCCAGGCAGTATACAGCCATCAAAAGTGTTTTCACCGCTTTTGATGGCTGTATGTTCTTCTTAAAAACAAACTACATACTGCTATATGTAAGCCAGGCTGTCACAAGCAATATGTACATGCGCCGCGCCCCGCACAACTTATAACAAGGAATTTCCAAAAATGCAATAAATATATTTCCAATAATCTGATTTACATTGATCTGAAGCCACTATATAATGATGATATAGCTCTCCCCTAACAAAAAGTGCAGGAAAGGTGGAACATTATATGAAACAACATATTCTTAAATCATGTCTGGTGATTCTGGCAGCCGCCCTGCTGTTTTGCGCTGTAACCGGCTGTAGACAATCTCCTGGGAAAATTGATTCAACAGACGCGGCGCAGACCACGGCCCCTGTTGAAATCAGTACCACTGCACAGAAATCTTCTGCAGCACTGACCGAATTGAACCTTGAACATATGCCGGAAGGGTATTCGTATACCGATATGGGTTGGGCGGGCGATGACTTCTATTTTATATTTGATCTCGACAAAGATGAAAACAGCGACCCGATTTCCAGCGCCAATTTGAATGAAATCAAAATATGTCTCTATGATTTTGAACAAAACGACCTGACAGAAGTATACAGCGGCGCAGTACTCGATATTCCCGTTACATTTCAATATCAGACATGCTCCAACGGAAAAACCTATATCTGTAGTGAACGTGATGTAATCGTCATAGAACCAGGCACTGCGCCTCAATGGTTACAGATGGTGCCGAAAACAAATACTGATCAAAGAGTCTGGGTTACTGTATCGCCTGATGGACAGCGTGTCGCATATACTGACACATCCACCGGTGGTATGGTCGTATCGGCGCTTGACAACCTATCAGAAAAGATCGAGGTTTTTCCCACAAGCTATGAAACGATCTGGACGCCGGACAGTAATAAATTAATACAAATAGATAACACCAACGAACAGGGAAACAAGTTGATGATCTATGATTTTTTAACCAACAAAAACACGGAGATCTCATTGGATCTGCCTTATTGGGGAATTGTTGATCCCTATGATAACAACCATGTAGTCTGTTCAGATTCTGGTGAAATATATAAAGACGGCCGTAAATATTATGTAAAGGTCCAATTAGATTCGGGAATAAAAGAGACTGTATATCTGCGCCCAAATACAGATGAAAGAACGCACATAACATTCTACGTTGGCGGCGATTGTTTGTTTTTTGCAGCAGGATTAGAACCATTTTCTCCTCAGACGCAACTTTATAAATACGATTCAAAACAGCAGATTTTATTTGAAGACACCAACACTTTTACAAATATAGATACCATTACGCCGCATTTCAGCGGTGACAAGCTTGTAATCCGCGATCGCACAGATCCCACAGATCGTTATTGCCTGCTCACCTATTAAAAATATCAAATACCGCAAGCAGTGCAAAATATGTAAATTTCTTTATACATTTCATCACGTCAACAACACAGGCATGATCAACACGGTTGTGATATATAATTTCTATATTCTGTACTATAATTGTCAATCTTACGCCTAATTAACAAAATAATATCCACGCTCACAAAACGGGGAAGACCGGCACAAAGCAAGCCTTCCCCGTTGCTGCATACCCAATCATCACGCAAGGATAGGATCAATCATGTTGAAAAGATATTTTCTTCCATTACTTTCCGACTTTTAATCGCCATATCACTCTTTTGCTGTGGGTGTCAAAAGAAATCTGTCGGCCCTGACAGTCTCACATTTCAGCTTGACCCTGCCGCTGTAGCTTCTTTAAGGATCAGTCTCATATTTCCAGTGCATAATCAACACCAATATTTAGTAACCGATCAACAACAAATCAAATCGCTTTTAGCCGTGTTTAATGGCATGGAGGTTTATTTTACGATGACTGAATCCGAATATTATAATCAATATATTAAGAATATCGAAGGTTCTTCCTCTCCGCCTCTTATTTTTTGACGCCGAGCAACAGGAACTGGAGCGCATTATAGATCGCGGCATTTTCGGTATCTGTATAGATCAAGGCGAACGAATCTATAAGCTTGCAGATGAAGACTATGAAAAAGCAAAGCAGGCACTCGACAGCATTTCTGCCTTGCCAGGAACCAACTTGAACAGCAAACTGCCACAGAAAAAAATTGATTACCAGAGCGGGATATTTTTCTTATATTTTTCAACTCTCAAACCGGATCATCAAAACCAAAGGCACACCTCTTACAATAGAAAAGAGAGCCTCAAACAATCGCACCATAATAATTTAAAATGTTCAGTCTGCACTTTGCCCTTTCTGCCATCTGTGCCCGGCACCATTATCTCCCGCGCCTTTGTTTTCAGAATGCCCATCGTCTATGACTTCATTAGCGGTTTCATTTGACAAATGTGCAAGCAATTCTCGAATTTCCCGCATTGACATTTTCTGTATTTCTTCCGGCGTAATATCAGGGTCAAACGCCTGTACCTCTAAAAACGCTCTGTATTTTCCATAGGAAAGGCCTTCTGCATGCGCTGCCTCCACTTGATCGGCATCCGCTCGATAACAATAGGTGTTTTTTTGCCCGGCGGTGCAATTTCGAATCGCCGCAAGCATTTCCTCATCTTTTTGTGCATCAGATCCGGTAACAACAATGGATAAAACTTCATCCTGCAATAGATAATCTTGAATGGTCTGATCTTTTATAATTTTTTCCACCGCATCAATATAGTTTAAAAACTGCAAATTCAAAGCATCTTTCAGTTTCTGACCATCTTCATTATATTCTTCCACAGAAACAACAGTATCAAAACAATTAACGGCCAATTCAACAGATGGATTCACATCTACACTGATGACCGATACAGGCGTAAAATAAATCTGAAAACCACCTACAATCATGAGTACGGCCAGAACACATATCGCAATCGGAATCAAAGGTTTGAATCTGGTTTGTTTACACTTTGAATAGCCCTGTGTTTTATTGGCAAGAAATAGTTTTGTTTGTTCTTTTAGCTCTTCTTCAGCATGAATCAGATTAAAGGTTTGCTGCAGCTTATGCTTCATATACGTCACCTCCCAGCTTATCCCTGAGTATTTTTTTGGAACGATTTAAAATCGTATAAATCGTATTTACATTTTTCCCAAGAATACGACCGATTTGTGGCGCTGTATATTCTTCATAATAATACAAATAAACGACGTCTTTATATTTTTCCGGCAACGACAGAACAGCCTCCAGGACCTCCCTGTTATCCGGCGGAAGGTCAGCAGGCTGTTCTGCAATTTGATCAATCGATACAGTGCGACTGCGAAAAAAACTTTTCAGCAAATCCTTACAGGCATTGATGGTAACGCGAATAAGCCACGCTTTTTCGTGCTCTTGATTTTCAAACGAAACGGAACTAAGGACATATTTCAAAAATACGGTTTGAAAAATGTCCTCGGTATCAGCATAATTTTTTAAATGCAGCATGCACAAACGCCTGATCATATCTGAATATTGTGCAATGGCATTATTAACCGATTCCTCGCTCCGCATCATAAAACTCCGTTTTCTATTTATTGCTACTGCGTCCTTTGCCGTGACGCGAACACGCCCTTGTATGATCATAGTCGCAAATCCCATCCTGATCGGCATCGATAAAACGATTGTGATAACCGAAACCGTTGCCGCTGGTGCTGTTAGTGACATCTCTGTTGTCACAAACACCATCCTGATCTGCATCGACAAAACGATTGTTATAACCGAAACCGTTGCCGCCGGTGCTGTTAGTGACATCTCTGTTGTCACAAACGCCATCCTGATCTGCATCGACAAAACGATTGTGATAACCGAAACCGTTGCCGCCGGTGCTGTTAGTGACATCGCTGTTGTCGCAAACGCCATCCTGATCCGCATCGACAAAATTACTGCCGCGGCCCGCTGAAGCGGCAATAACACTTATTGCTCCAACAGAAAAGAGCAAGGCTACAACTAAAATTCCTGTCAACACTTTTTTCATATCTGTTTCCTCCCAATTTCAAATCATCGTTTCTGACTTCATCTATAATACGATTGGAGAAAAACAATCCATTCAAAAAATCAAAATTTTTTATAGCCGGATTCTATATTTTTATTATAATGGGTTCTCTGACATAATACAAGCACAAAGATCCGGCAAGTCACGGCAGGTATATAATTTCATATTATCCGGGGTTTTTATAACAAGCCTCCACATTGAACTGTCACCGACAAACCGGTAAAAGGCGCCGACCGTGATTTCTTTGAAAAACACATATTCCTATAACTAAAAAGCATAATGCAGCATTAGATATAGGTATTTTACAAGGTGTATGCTGTATGTTACAATAAGGGCAACAATCGATATAATCTGCTTAATGACGGCTTTTAGGCCGATTGCCAGTCATTAAGATCACAAGGAGATCTAATATGAAAAGAGCTTGTATTCTAATCATGGCGCTCGCGCTCATATGGTCGCTGACAGGCTGCAATTCTGCCGCAAACACAGTTGCAACTGTATCCACCATTTCCAGTGATACATCCTCATCCACCGAAACCATTACTGCCGCCCCCCAATGGGAATGGCAACATGATCTGCCTGAAAATCACGGCTTAAACAACACCGCGCTGGAAACGCTGCATGAAACATTGGATCCGACCCAGGTATTTACCTCGGTGATCGTCAAAGACGGATTTATTGTCGATGAATATTATAAAGACGGTTATGACGAAACCAGTATTTTTACATTACAATCCTGTTCCAAAAGCATCACAAGCGCGTTGATCGGTATTGCCATTCACGAAGGATATATCGAAAGCGTAGACGTTCCCATCTCAGAATATTTTCCGCAGATTGCAGCTTCTGATAATGAATCTTTAAAACAGATTACCATCTGGCATCTGCTCACACATACATCGGGGCTCAGCATCAGCGACGACGCAATCTGGGATGCATGGCGCGGCTCTGACAACTGGGTGGATTTTGCACTGAATCGCCCCGTAGTAGCAGAACCCGGCACAGTCTTCAGCTATTCTACCGCCGGTACGCATTTACTTTGTGCTATTTTACAAAAAGCAACTGGCCAAACCGTCTATGATTTCGGGAAAGAACGTTTATTTGACCCCGTAGGGATGGATAGCGTACAATGTGAAACAGATCCGCAGGGCATTTCCGACGGTGGAAACGGCTTTTCGATGAATGTCTATGACATGGCGAAGTTTGGACAGTTATATCTGAACAGCGGTGTCTGGGAAGGCCAGCAGATTATCCCCGCCGAATGGGTGGAGGAATCCACCAGCCTGCAATTTAAACGGTCTTCAGGGAGCGCCGATTACGGCTATCAATGGTGGGTTCGTACCTTTGGCGCACAGCGTTATGCAGCTTTTTTTGCACAGGGACATGGCGGGCAATATATCTTTGTTGTGCCGCCGCTGGAATTGGTTATCGTTTTCACCAGCAATCACA
>CALWVA010000017.1 GCA_944384875.1 uncultured Clostridia bacterium | reverse complement strand
TGACACATCAGAACGGAAAGCCGGATTTTAAAACAATAGATCAGTTGGCACGGATTTTGTCAGATCTGAAAAATGATGAAAGACAGGTGGTGCTGGTTTCATCCGGTGCGATTGCCGTGGGCGTGGATCGTATGGGTTTAAACCAAAAGCCTGACACAGTGGCAGGCAAGCAGGCAGCAGCGGCAATTGGCCAGTGCGAGCTGATGTTTATTTATGATAAATTTTTTTCTGAGTATAACAAGACGGTGGCGCAGGTGTTGATCACGCGGGATGTGGTGGAGACGGTTGACGGCAAGCAGAACGTCGTCAATACACTGGAGGAACTGCTTCGATATGATGCGATTCCGATTGTCAATGAAAACGATACAGTTGCTACAGATGAAATCCTGACCAATGATATTTTTGGTGATAACGATACGCTGTCGGCGATTGTAGCGGATTGTGTGCGGGCAGATTTGCTGGTGATTATCACGGATATCGACGGGTTATATGATAAAAATCCGAAAGAGCATGCAGATGCCCGAAAGATCAATATTGTGCGGGAAGTTACGCCTGCATTGTTTGAGACGGCTGGCGGCGCCGGAACCTGGCGCGGGACGGGCGGTATGGTGACTAAGCTGCAGGCTGCGCAGATCGCCATGCAGGCAGGTGTGGATATGGCAATTATTTCAGGTCAGAATCTGGATGATATTTACAGATTATTAGATGGCGAACATATTGGGACAGTATTTCAGGCGCCGGGATCGGTTCAATAAAAGGGACCTACCCTGTTTGATGGTTGGCGATTTGGAAGCGACATATGCATATGGAAAGGGCGGATCAAGATGGATTTAACCGCAATGGGCAAAAAGGCCAAATCTGCATCGCGTCAGTTGGCGGTGGCCTCTGCGACAGTCAAAAATCAGGCGTTGCAGGCAATTGCGCAAGCGTTAATACAGCAAACGCAGACGATTTTGCAGGCGAATGCCAGAGACTTGGAGGCAGCGCAAAACAGTGGTATGAAACAAAGCTTGCAGGATCGTCTGTTGTTAGATGAGAAGCGCATTCGGGGCATCGCGGACGGTGTGTTGCAGGTAGCGGCGCAGCCGGATCCAATCGGGGAGGTGTTGGAGGGATTCACCCGGCCGAACGGATTGCAGATTCGTAAAATTGCGGTACCGCTGGGTGTGATCGGGATTATTTTTGAGGCACGCCCCAATGTTACGGTAGATGCGGCAACATTATGTTTGAAATCTGGAAACGCCACGATTTTACGGGGCGGTAAGGAAGCGTTTTATTCTAACCAGGCGTTGGCGGAGATTATGCGCGGTGCTTTGGAGCAAAGCGGTTTGCCGGCGGATTGCATACAGCTGGTGCAGGATACCAGTCGTGCGTCGGCTACAGCGCTGATGCAGCTGAACGGATATCTCGATGTGCTGATCCCCCGCGGCGGTGCAGGGCTGATTCAGGCTGTGGTTCAAAATGCAACTGTGCCGGTGATTGAGACCGGAACCGGGAATTGTCATATTTATATTGATGAAAGTGCGGATTTGGAGATGGCAGCCCGGATCGTGGAGAATGCGAAAACACAGCGTCCGTCGGTGTGTAATGCCTGTGAAAGTCTGTTGGTACACAGTGCTGTGGCGGCGCAGGCGCTGCCGAAGATTCAGGCGCTGCTGGAGCAGCATCATGTAGAGATTCGTGGCTGTGATCGTACGAAGAATATTTTAGGCGACTGCGTAGTGCCGGCGACTGAAAAGGATTATGCCACCGAATTTTTAGATTATATTATTGCTGTCAAAGTCGTGGATAATCTGGAGCAGGCGATCGACCATATTATGCATTATACCAGCGGGCATAGTGAGTGTATCGTGACAAAAGACCTGCGCAGTGCTGAAAAGTTTACCGCTAATGTGGACGCGGCGGCGGTGTATGTCAATGCGTCTACCCGTTTTACAGACGGAGGCGAGTTTGGGTTTGGCGCAGAAATTGGGATTTCTACGCAAAAGTTGCATGCCAGAGGACCAATGGGGTTGAAGCAGCTGACTTCGGTAAAATATGTGGTTTATGGACAAGGACAGATTCGATAAATATTTATTAAGCAATCACCGCATTGGCAAATAGCGCTAAATAAATGATCAATTTCTGCAGTCGGATTTGCAGGCACCCGGCCTTTTGAAAGGCTGGGTGCCTGTTTGTGTAATGTGAAAAATATGTCCCTGATCATATGTTACAATTAAAAGGAATTATACTTCAGGCGAATATGCATAAAATTAGATAGATTGTTTTATATATTCTATAACAAAAAATAAAAAAATACAAATTTATGTAAAATAGACTATATATAACATTGCAATTTTATACAACATATTTTAGAATAAAATTCCAAACCAACAATAGAAGGGCGGTGATAAATGTGTATATTCCATCTAATATGCCGTATATCATACCGGCGGCCTGGCCATGATTTTATGCGGTTTTGTGCAAGAGTCAGTTTTTGTATGTAATCGGAGGAGAATCATGGAAGAAACACGGTATATTTGTATAGAAGAGACAATCTTTTTTGAAGAGTTTGGACCAGTAAAAACATATGGAATTGCCGTATACAATGGAACAGAATGTGTAAAGGTAATTCGGGACATCTCGGTCTGTAAAGAAAAGATTGAACACGCGGTGGATCAATTCAATACATATAAACTGGAGCTGATCCACTTTTCAGATTATATAGAAGATCTGTTGGCATAAAACAGAGCGAGACGATATGTTTTTTGGTACAAACGCGGCGCGACAGGGGACAGGCCTGGCGCCGCGTTTTATCCTGTTGGTGCCTTGTGAGCAATTTGCGGCCAAATGACTGTCTGCAAGCATATACCGGTGGCAGAAAGACAGCTTAAACAAGATCAATTGATTTGGGAGACCTGTTTATCAAAACGTTTTTCGAAAAATCCATTGACAAAGCGGCAACCAGGCTTTATACTTTACATATATGAAATAAAACAATTGCAATAGCGAAGCTAAGACTTGTGGGGATGAAGCAGAAAACGGTGAAAACAGATCCGATCGCCGGCGGAAGCATCCTTTGTGTCGTGCCACTTCGCTGCACCGCCCAATCAGCGGCGTATCGTCTGCGTTAAAGACGGATAAGAGGCGTCAAAAACGCAATTCGGGTGGTACCGCGGAAGTGATTTCGTCCCGTTTTGTTTGTTTTGGCGTATTTTTTATGATGAAAATGGAGATAAAAGGAGTATTATAGTAATGAAATGGACCGGTCTCAATGAATTGCGGGAGAAATATTTGAGCTTTTTTGAAAGTAAAGGGCATCTGCGGCTGAAGAGCTTTTCGCTGATTCCGCAAAATGACAATAGCCTGCTGCTGATCAACTCCGGTATGGCGCCGATGAAAAAATATTTTACCGGCGAAATCACGCCGCCCCGTAAACGGGTGACCACTTGCCAGAAGTGCATTCGCACGCCGGATATTGAGCAGGTGGGCAAAACCGCCCGTCACGGCACTTATTTTGAGATGTTGGGCAATTTCTCGTTTGGCGATTATTTTAAACATGAGGCGACTGCCTGGGCCTGGGAATTTTGTACGAAGGTTTTGGAACTGCCGGTGGACAGACTGTGGGTTTCCATTTATGAAGAGGATGACGAAGCGTTTGATATCTGGACCAAAGAGGTCGGCGTTGCGCCGGAGCGGATTGTCCGGCTGGGTAAGGCGGACAATTTCTGGGAGCACGGCTCCGGCCCCTGCGGCCCGTGTTCAGAGATCTATTATGACCGTGGCGAGGAATACGGCTGCGGTAGACCAACCTGTGGAGTAGGCTGCGATTGTGACCGTTATATGGAGTTTTGGAATCTGGTGTTTACCCAGTTTGATAATGACGGACATGGCCATTATACGCCGCTGGATCATCCCAATATCGATACAGGTATGGGGTTGGAGCGTTTGGCATGTATTATGCAGGGGGTCAACAATCTGTTTGAGGTTGATACTGTACAGAATATTATGAAGCATGTCAGCCGGATTGCGGGCGTGCATTACGGCGATTCTGAAAAAACTGACGTGTCGCTGCGGGTCATTACCGACCATATCCGTTCTACCGTGTTTATGGTAGGCGATGGGGTGATGCCGTCGAACGAAGGACGAGGGTATGTGCTGCGGCGGCTGCTTCGGCGGGCCGCCAGACATGGCAGATTGCTGGGCATTACCCGGCCGTTTTTATCTGAAATCTGCGATACAGTGATTGATGAGAATCATGCCGCTTATCCGGAGCTGGCAGAAAAGCGGGCGTTTATCAAAAAATTGATTCATAACGAAGAGGAAGGGTTTGAAAAAACCATTGATCAGGGTCTGAATTTGCTGTCTGAACTGATTGATCATATCGAGAGCAGGACGTTGTCAGGCGAGGCGGCGTTTCGGCTGTATGACACTTATGGATTTCCGCTGGATCTGACCAGAGATATTTTGGAGGAAAAAGGTCTGTCGGTCAATGAAGAGGAATTTAACCGGCTGATGAAGGAACAAAAACAGCGGGCCCGAGCCGCGCGGAAGAATGCAGGCGCTGAAGCGTGGGAGGGCGATACCAATCCTTTTGCTGATATTGCACCTACCGTCTTTACCGGGTATACCGATTTTCAAGGGCAGAGCAATATACTGGCGCTGGTCAGCGGCGGAGAACTTTGTTCTGCATTATCTGAAGGCGCACAGGGTATGCTGGTGTTGGATGCCACGCCGTTTTATGCGGAGAGCGGCGGACAGGTTGGAGATACCGGCTTGATTACCACTCCCACCGGTGTGTTTGCGGTTGCAGATACAGTTAAGACGCCTGAAGGTGTGTTTGTACATAAAGGCACCGTGCAGAGCGGTGTCATTGAGACGCAGCAATCCGCGGATGCACAGATCGATCGTGCGCGGCGGCTGGCAATTATGCGTAATCATACAGCGGCGCATTTGCTGCAATATGCATTGCGGCAGGTGTTGGGCAATCATGTGGAGCAGGCAGGTCAGTTGGTTAACGAACGCCATGTCCGGTTTGATTTTACCCATTTTTCGGCGCTGACGCCTGAGGAATTGGCGCAGGTGGAAAAACAGGTGAATGATCTGATTCTGGATGCTGTGCCGGTGACGATGGAGGAAATGCCGATCGAGCAGGCGAAACAGCTGGGCGCTATGGCGTTGTTTGGCGAGAAATACGGCGATGTGGTGCGGGTTGTAACTGCCGGCAAATCCATGGAGTTTTGCGGCGGCACACATGTTGATAATACCGCGCGTTTGGGGCTGTTTCATATTGTTTCCGAGGGTTCTGTTGCTTCTGGTGTGCGCCGGATTGAAGCAGTTACCGGTACCGGCGTGTTGGGAGTCTTACATCTGCAGCAGCAGATGCTTTCGACAGCCGCGGCGGCGCTGAAGCTGGGAAATCCCGCTGAATTGGCGCAGAAGATCCGGCAGACGGTACAGGAGATGAAGGTTCGGGATCAGCAGCTGCGTGAATTGCAGGGAAAACTGGCGGCGCAGAAAGTGGAGGCGTTGTTGACGGGAGCCAAACAGGTTGGCGGCGTGAAGATTATCGCAGCGGCATTGGCAAATACCACACCGGATGCGCTGCGTACGATGTGCGATACCATCAAGGCCAATATGCCCGATGCGGTGGCGGTGCTGGCCGGCATGCAGGAGAGTAAGGGAACGGTGACCTTTGCAGCCTGCTGCGGCAGTGAAGCGGTAAAAAAAGGCGCGCATGCGGGGAATCTGGTGCGCGAGGTGGCGAAAATTGCCGGCGGAAGCGGCGGCGGCCGGCCAGACAGCGCGATGGCAGGTGGTAAAGATCTGACCAAAGTGGATACTGCGTTGTTGCAGGTGGACGATATTTTACAGGCGCAGCTTAAAAAATAATAGTAGACGGTTCAGATTTTTATAAATGAAAGGCGGAAAATGAATATGGAGGATTGTTTGTTTTGTAAAATTGCGGCGGGACAGGTTCCGTCTGACAAGGTATATGAAGATGACACGGTTTATGCGTTTCGGGATATCAATCCGCAGGCGCCGATACATGTGCTGTTGATTCCGAAGCAGCATATTGCGTCCAGCGCGGATATTACGGCGGAAAACAGCGGTGTGGTGGCGCATATTTTTGAGGTGGCGGCCGAGCTTGCGAAACAGCTGGATTTGAAAGACGGATTTCGGATCGTGACCAACAGTGGGTCGCTTGGCTGTCAGAGCGTATTGCATCTGCATTTTCATTTGTTGTCCGGCAGACAGCTGCAGGATCAGATGGGCTGATTGTAAAAGGGGGATGTGTATATGAAAACTTATGAAATGACGATTGCGGGCTGCCGCCGGCAGTTGCCTGTATTTCCGATCAACGAGAAATGTTCGATTGCGGCATTTATTCTGTTTGGGGATGTAGAGGTTACCATCGCGTCTGCCAAGGCACTGCTTGAAAAAGTACCGGATTTTGATGTATTGCTGACGCCGGAGGCGAAAAGCATTCCGCTGGCTTATGAAATGGCGCGGCAGAGTGGAAAGTCATATATTGTTGCCCGTAAAGGCCCGAAGCTGTATATGGATCATCCGTTTTCAGTTGATGTGCACTCCATTACCACCGCCAAGGAGCAAAAGCTGTTTTTAGGCCAGAACGAAGCGGATCAGATGCAGGGAAAGCGTATTTTGGTAGTCGATGACGTCATCAGTACTGGTGCGTCGCTGGATGCAGTATTGGAACTTGCCCGGCATACCGGTGGCGAGGTGGTGGCCTGCTGTGCAGTATTGGCAGAAGGTGACGCCGCCAAGCGGGAGGATATTATTTTTCTCGAGCCATTGCCGTTGCTGCAGAACGAATAAAATTGGCAGCAGATGGGCCGGGGGATATGTGAGGCTGCCAGTGGAGTAACTGTCCGGTGGCATGCACATTGATAGGATGCGTGCCGGCCTGAAGCAATCAAGAGCAGGGGGGGATTCTATGCGCAGGCCGTTTGCAGTCATAGGATTTTCCTTTGTTTTTGTATCTTTTTTTGTGACATGGTTGGGGTTTGGGGTTGGTCTGGCCCTGTTGATCACCGGCGCGACAGCAAGTTTCGCGGCGCTTTTGGCCCGGCCGCTGCGCCAAACGGTTTTTATCCCGACTTTGGCGCTATGCGTTTTGGCGGCTGCTGCTAACGGATTGCTGCACTGGCAACTGGATTATCAGCCTGCGGCAAAGCTGAATGGAAGGCAGGCGCGGGTGACTGCAGAGATCGTGGATCTGCCGGCACAGCATCGCACAGGAGCCACTTATACATTGCGAACGTTGTTTGTAGATCTGCCGCAGGCAAAACAGCAGGTGAAGTTTACCGTCTGGGTTCCTGAACTGTTGGACGCGCAGCCCTATGATCAACTGACGGCTACGGTGACCTTCTCATTGGATGAAGAGTCCAGACATTATCGTTATGGACAGAGCGTTTATCTGAAGGGCTCTTTGGACACGGATGAAATGCAGATTACGAAAGTGCCGGATAAGCCGCTTTTTGCCGCTATTTTGCAATTTCGCGCATATGCCTGTGAAGTATCCTATCGCTATATGGATGCCGATAGCGCGGGGCTTGCAAACGGGATTGTGTTTTCAGATGAATCCGGCATATCAGACCAGATTTATACGGACTTTAAGAATTGCGGGTTGTTGCATGTTACTGCGGTGTCCGGCATGAATGTCGTGATGCTGGTGACGGCGCTGCAGTCGATGTTAACGGTGCTGCGGGTCGGGAGAAAAACGCGGATTTTTATCAGTATGGGCGTGTCGCTGTTATATATGGCGGCAGTAGGTTTTACATATTCGGTGCTGCGGGCGGGTATTATGCTGTTGATCATGTTGGTCGGTCAGCTGGTGGGCCGGCAGCATGATTCTCTGAACTCGCTCGGCTTTTCCGGGTTGGTATTGATGCTGCTCAATCCGTTTGCGGCCATCAGTGTTAGTTTTCTGCTGTCGTTTTTAGCTACGCTGGGTATGATTATGTTGTTTGTGCCCTGCCAGAACTGGTTCTATCAGAAGCTGCGACTGCCCGGCAGATTGCGACGGGTCGTGGTAGCTGTGTTGGCACCGTTTGTGCAGACTTTTGCGGCAACGATTTTTATTCTACCGGTAACTTTTGTGTTTTTTAAAACGGTTTCGATTGTATCGCCGTTGGCCAATTTGTTGGTTTTACCGGCCATTTCGCCTATTTTATCGCTGGGTATACTGACAATTGTGTTTTCTTTTATTCCATTGGTACCACAGCTGTGCGGCTGGCTGTTGGATTGGCTGTGCCGTTATGTAACAACAGTCACGCGATGGATCGGCGGTTTGCCGGTGACATCGGTATCAATAGACGAAACGTATATCGGTTTATGGATCGGCGCTGCATTACTGTTGTTTGCTGCCGCAGCGCTGTTACTTGGGGTGGATGCGTTTCATAACAAAGCGTATGCAATGCGTATCGCCAGCTGGCTTTCGGTCATTGTATTACTGCTGACCGTGGGAACAGGCTTTGCCTTTACCAAAGATACGACAACTGTGGTATTTCTCGACAGCGGGAACGGTGCGTGTGCAGTTATACAGCGTCGGGACCATGCCATCGTGGTCGGAACTGGTGGAGGAAACGCCGATGATCTGCTGGCAGATTATATGTATGAACGCCAGATTCGAACGATGGATTTGCTGGTGTATCCGACTTATCAGAATACCTATTTTCAAAATGCTGCGGCTGTGGTACAATATCATCAGCCGGAACTGGTATTAGCCGACCCGGGATTCAGAGGCTATTACACGCTGGAACCGGTATGTGCCCGGATTCAGCCGTTTTCCGGCAGTATCACTACCATGTGGGAGAATGTGAAGTTGACCGCATACCCGGGTGCGCTGGCGGTGTGGATCGGTCAGACGTCCATATTGTTTTGCTATGCAAAAACTGATTTGTCGGTGTTGCCCCAACAGCTTTGGCACGCTGATCTGATGGTTACCGGCGGGCTACCGCCGCAGCAAAGCAATCAGGTGTGGGCCGACACTGCGGTTTTCTGTGTCAATGAAAAGCATGCTACGCAAGCTTTGGACAGCGCCGGGACGTTTGCCGGTGCCGCTTATGTCACCGGCGGCGTCGGAAGCTTGCGGGTGCAGACCAGAGGCAACGGGGATTTACAGTTTAAGCGTTTATAAGGGAGGAAAGCCGATGCCGCTGCTGGAGGAGGAACAGCTGAAAAAACAGCTACAGGCAGGAAAATTTGAAAAGGTTTATTTGCTGATTGGAGAGGACGGTTATTTAAAACAGTATTACGCGCAGACGATCTGCCAAAAGGCAGTAGGCGGTGTGCTGGAAGAGTTAAATGCTGTCCGGCTGGAAGGAAAACGGTTGAGCGCCCAGGCGTTATATGATAATGTAACCCAGTTGCCGGTGATGGCGGCATATCGCTGTGTGGTTGTGGTGGATTATGATTTGCCGTCAAAAGGCGAACAGGAACAGAAGGCTGTATTGCAGCTGTTGTCAGATCTGCCGGAGACAACGGTGTTGGTGTTATGGCAGGATACAATCTCGATTAACTATAAAAAACCCGAAAAATGGCGTAAACTAATTACAGCGGTCAATCAGGCCGGCGCGACGCTGGATTTGGGCCATAAGACCGATGCAGCGCTTTGCGCCTGGATGAAAAGTTATGCCGCCCGCCGGAAAGTCCGGCTGGATACCAGTGTGGCAAAGTATATGTTGTCGGTCTGTTCCAATGATTTGAATTTGCTGCGCGGCGAGCTGGAAAAGCTCTGCGCTTATAAAGGGCCGGAGAGTTGGGTAACCAGAGAGGATATTGATCAAATCTGCACCAAAACGGTGGATGCCAGCGTGTTTGCGCTGGCCCGGCAGGTGCTTGCGGGTGAAGCCGGGCAGGCGTTGCAGACCTTGGACGGTTTGCTATATCTTAAAGTACATGCGGTGCAGATTTTATCGATTCTAGCTGGAAATTATATTGATCTCTATCGGGCAAAAGCAGCTATGGAAGCAGAATTGCGTCCGGCGCAGATTGCCGAAGATTTCGGATATGCCAAAAATGTCCGGTTTAAGCTGGATCATGCGGCGCGGGTGGCAGAGAAGCTGCCGAAGACGGCGTTGCGCGACAGCTTGGATCTTTTATATGATACCGATCTGGCGATTAAATCAACATCGTCTGATACACGCACGTTGTTGGAAACCGCCATTATCAAATTGGTTGATCTGATTAAAGGAGCACAGTATTGATTCGACTGGAACAGGCCGTTATTGTAGAGGGCAAATATGATAAGATCAAATTATCGACGCTGTTGGATGCGCCGATCATCACGACCGATGGATTCGGTGTTTTTCACGATGCAGAAAAGTTCGGGCTGATTCGGCGGTTGGCGCAGCAGCGGGGCGTGATCCTGTTGACCGATTCGGACGGCGCGGGCTTTGTCATTCGCAATAAGCTGGCGGGTATGCTGCCCAAAGAGCAGGTGACCCATGTGTATATTCCGGATCTGTTCGGAAAGGAGCGCCGGAAATCGTCGCCGTCGGCCGAAGGCAAGCTGGGCGTTGAAGGCATGCCGGTTCAGATATTGCTGGATGCATTTGCGAAAGCCGGTGTGACCGCCAGCCAGGTAGAGCGACCCGCCCGGCGGATCACGCGGCTGGATCTGTATGAAGCCGGTATCAGCGGCCGGCCGGATGCAGCGGCGCGCCGAAAAAAGCTGCTGCGTGCCGCCGGGCTGCCGGAACGTCTGTCGTCGGGTGCGCTGTTGCAGATTTTAAATGTGTTTTTGACTTATGACCAGTGGCGGAAGCTGGTGAAAGACGTGTTGGAAGAGGATGGCGTATAATGGAGGATCGGATTCGGGCGCTGCGAAAAAAAGCGCTGGCGCTGCCGCTGTTGCCGGGCGTGTACATTATGCGGGATGCGCATAAGCAGATTATTTATATCGGCAAGGCCAAGGCGCTGAAAAACCGGGTAAGCCAGTATTTTACCAATATTGACAAACATTTGGAAAAAGTGCGTCAGATGGTGCTGCATGTGGCGGACTTCGATTATATTTTGTGTGACAGTGAGTTTGAAGCGCTGGTTTTAGAGGCATCGCTGATTAAGCAGAACCAGCCCAAATATAATATTCTGCTTAAGGATGATAAGGGCTATCATTATATCCATGTCAGCGATGAAGACTGGAAACGGATCTCGGCGGAGAAATCTCAGAAACCGGGCGGCCGTAATATCGGCCCGTACAATTCAGGGTATATGGTTCGGCAGGCGGTGGAACAGGCTAAAAGAGTGTATGGGCTGCCAATGTGTAACAAGCATTTTTCAGACGATATGAAAAAAACCAGGCCGTGTTTGAATTATTATATCGGACTATGTAAATCGCCCTGCTCTGGACGAATGAAAAAAGCGGAATATTTAGAGGCTGTAGAGGGTGCACTGGAATTTATAAAAAAAGGTTCCGAGAATACAGTAGCCGCATTGCAGCAGCAGATGGAGCAGGCTTCAGACAATCTGGAGTTTGAAAAAGCAGCAAAATTGCGGGACCGTATTGCCGCGATCCGTAATATACAGCAGAAACAGAAAATGGTGGACAACAGCGGAATTGCCCGGGATGTGATCGCGTTTGTAGAGGGGCAGAAAACGGCCTGTTTTGAGGTGTTTCGGTTTCGGGGCGGTCAACTTTCAGACCGAGAGCATTTTTTTGTGGATCCGTCGGAGCATACCGCCGCTGCGGCGTCGCAGTTTCTGACCCAGTATTATTCGATGCGGTCGGATCTTCCGAAAATTGTGATGATGGCCGAGCCGCCAGAGTCGCCGGAAGTGTTGCAGCAGTGGTTGCAGCAACGCGCAAAGCATGCTGTTCGTTTTGTTTATCCACAACGTGGGGAACAAAAGCAGCTTTTAGAATTATGCCGCACCAATGCAGCGGAACGGGTAGCGCAGAAAGAGGGCTTAAGCATTCGCCAGACAGCAGTGCTGGATGAGCTGCGCGGCCTGACGGGATTGAAAACCGCGCCGCGGTATATTGAAGCTTATGATATATCCCATACTGCCGGTAGCGAAGCGGTAGCAGGGATGGTGGTGTTTAAAGATGGAAGGCCGTATAAAAGCGCTTACCGGCGGTTTGCGATTAACGGCGACGCCGCACAGGACGATTATGCGTCGATGGCGCAGGTGTTGACGCGCCGGCTGGATGAATATAAAAAGCATATCGGGGAACCGGAAGGGTTTGGCGTATTACCGGATCTGATTTTGCTTGATGGCGGTGCGGGCCAGCTGCACGCAGTACTGCCGGTGTTGCAGCAAATGGGCGTCGATGTGCCGGTGTTTGGTATGGTGAAGGATACGCATCATAAAACCCGGGCGCTGGTTGGGCGCCAGGGGGAGATTGCCATCAAGGCGACGCGCAGCGTATTTACACTGATTTCTTCGATTCAGGACGAGGTGCACCGGTTTGCCATCGGCTATCACCATCAAAAGCATCGGGCGAATGCGCTGACAATGCAACTAACATCCATTGAAGGTATCGGGGAAAAACGGGCCAAAGCACTGCTTCGGACATTTCGGGATATCAATAAAATTGCCTGCGCTTCGGTGGAGCAGCTGCGGCAGGTGCCGGGGATGAATGAAGCGGCGGCTCGAAAGGTTTATGCATTTTATCATTGAACTTTTATGCAAAATCAACGATTTTACGGCAAATGTTAATTTTATGTTGACAAAACGACAGGTTTAGTGCAATAATGTATATGTATATGGTAAGGAGAACCGCATGAGGGTAATTACAGGTTCGGCGCGGGGCAGAAGACTGTCGGCGCCGCAGGGGCTGGATGTCCGTCCCACCGTTGAACGGGTGAAAGAAGGTATTTTCAGCGCCATTCAATTTGATATTGAGGGCCGACGTGTGTTGGATCTGTTTGCAGGTTCCGGCCAGATGGGTATTGAAGCGCTCAGCCGCGGGGCTGCGTCGGCCGTTTTTGTAGATCACAGTAAACAGGCGCTGGATTGTGTGAGAAGCAATTTACAGGCTGCTGCTTTGATGGATCATGCAACGGTGATCAGTGGTGATTATGCCGATTATCTGCGTACAACGCAGGAGCAGTTTGATCTGGTGTTTTTGGATCCGCCTTATCATCAGCAGTTGATCGGGGCTGCGATGCCGTTGGTTTGCCGGCGGTTATCGGAATATGGCATCGTCGTTTGTGAAACTGCGGTAGATGAAAGCTTGCCGGATGCAATTGAACAGCTGATTTGCCATAAACGATATCGATATGGAAAAGTGTCGGTGTGTATTTACCGGCCGGACAAAGGAGCGGGGCTGAGATGAAACAGATTACGGCGGTGTGCCCCGGAAGTTTTGATCCGGTGACATTGGGGCATATCGATATTATCAAGCGGGCTTCGGCAACATTTGATAAAGTAATTGTGGCGGTTATGACCAACACAGCGAAAACACCCAGCTTCACCGCTCAGGAGCGGGTGGAGATGTTGCGCCTGGCAACCAAAGGCATCGATAATCTGGAGGTCGATGTTTATGATGGGTTGCTGGCTGAGTATGTCAAACAAAAAGGGGCAACGGCCATTGTTAAAGGGCTTCGGGCCGTTTCAGATTTTGAATATGAATTTCAACAGGCGCTGACGAATAAAAAGTTGAATCCACACGCTGAAACAGTGTTTTTTACGACCAGCGCCGAAAATATGTATTTAAGCTCTTCGATTGTGAAATCCATAGCAAGTATGAACGGCGATATCTCGGACTTTGTTCCCGCCTGCATACATGATGTTATAAAAAAACGGTTGAGTAAGAAAGGTGAATGAGTTATGAGCATTGAAGATTTGCTGGACGAAATTGACGAATTGCTGGATCGCGCCTGGGGGCTTCCCGGCGGGAAATCAGTGGTTGACGCGGAAAAGCTCCGAGTGGCGCTGGATGATGTGCGCCTGAATTTGCCGCAGGAGTTGAAACAGGCCAGAGGAATCGTTTCAGATAAGGCAGACATTATCAGTAATGCCAAGCGCGAGGCGGAGTCTATTATCCGTGCGGCAGAGGAGCGCGGCCGGGCGATGGTCGCACAGGAGGAAATTACCCGGTTAGCGCAGGCAAAGGCTACCGAGATTATCAATGCGGCGCAAAATAAATCCAGAGATATGCGCCGGGCGGCACAGGATTTTGTAGATGACGTTATGAAACGTGCTGACGAGGGCCTGACACAGAATCTCGCAGAGCTTCGCAAAACCCGGTCATCTCTGCGGCAGCAGCGGCAGATGCCGGCAATGCCCGAAACCGATGAACCGGTTAAATAGTATTCAGCCGGAAAATAAGAACATGCTTTGAGTAGCATGATCGTATGGATGATACAAAAGTTGTAAAAAACACCGCGGATTTAATATCCGCGGTGTTTTTTGTTGGTTCGGAAAGCGTGTTGACCGAACAAGAAATGAAATATTGAGTGCATCGGCCGGGGCGCATTTGTTGCAACGGCAAATAAAATAAAAGCCGGATATTTTTTAACCTCCATCGAACATTTGTTCGATGGAGGCGCACTATATATTGTATTTCTGAAAACCGAATTCTACAATTCAGACCAATTTAGCAGCAGGTTATGTAAATAAAAGCGAAAAATATCTTGCAAATGGGGCGAGATCCCGATATAATTTGAATAAAAGTGGTGTGAAGTAGAGTGTAGTGGAGCAAAGTGGTGAGTTTTTCACATTTTCCACACAGTTTTCCACAACATCGGCACACTGCATGCAGTAAAATCAGGATTTTTAGCGTTGGGCAAGACAGAAGGGACATCATTTTATGTTGATGAGCGAGTTTCAACATAATATTGACAAAAAAGGCCGGATCTTTATTCCCGCGAAACTGCGGGAGGATTTAGGCGACGGCTTTGTGTTGTCCAAGGCGCTGGATTCCTCTAAATGTTTGTTTATTTATCCGGCGGAAGAATGGCGCAAGCTGGTGCAGAAAATCAGCGAACTGCCCTTCAGCAAAGCCAGAACGTTGCAGCGATATTTATATGCCGGCGCGGTAGAGGCATCTTGTGATACGCAGGGGCGTATATTGTTGCCGCCGGTTTTGCGGGCGTTTGCTGAACTGAATGAAGAAACAACCGCTACAATTGTTGGCGCGGCAAACCGAATTGAAATTTGGAATACTGATAACTGGCTGCGGGAGACACAAAATATTTCGCAGGATGAGATTCTTTCTATTCTGGAAGAATGTGAGCTGTAAGGAGCGTCGTGATGTTCTCGCATACCAGCGTTTTGCTGCATGAAACGATAGATGCGTTGCAGATCCGGGAGGATGGCATTTATGTCGATGCAACTGCCGGCGGCGGCGGACATTCTTATGAGATCGCAACCAGGCTGACAACCGGCCGGCTGATTTGTCTGGACCGCGATCCGGAAGCGGTGCAGGCCGCCGAACAACGTTTACGGGCGTTTCAGAACTGTCAGGTCATCTGTTCTCAGTTTTCAAAAACGGCACAGGTGCTGCAACAACTGCAAATCAAACAGATCGATGGCATTTTATTTGATTTGGGCGTATCCTCTCACCAGCTGGATACTGCGCGTCGGGGTTTTTCTTATCACACCAATGCACCGCTGGATATGCGTATGGGAAATACAGGATCGACTGCGGCGGAATTGGTCAACACGTTGTCTGCCGATGCGCTCACAGATATTTTTTATAAATATGCAGATGAACGTTTTGCATCGCGAATCGCACAGGCGATTGTACATCGCCGGGCGCAGCAGCCGATTCAGACAACCGCGCAGTTGGCGGAGCTGGTAGCAGATTGTTATCCGCAAAGGTTCAAACGGGACGGGCATCCGGCCCGGAAAGTGTTTCAGGCGCTGCGCATCGCAGTTAATGATGAACTGGGGGAAATTACCCGGGCGATTGAGTCGGTTTTTCCGATTTTAAAATCGGGCGGCAGGATCGCGGTGATTACATTTCATTCGATCGAGGACAGGCTGGTCAAGCAGCAGTTTGCAGCGTTATGCCGGGGCTGCACCTGTCCGCCGGACTTTCCGGTATGTGTTTGCAAAAACAAGCCGCAGGCAAAACAGGTTTTTAAAAAACCGGTGACTGCGGGAGAGCAGGAAGTTTTGGAAAACAATCGCAGTCGCAGTGCAAAACTGCGGGTGATTGAAAAATTATAGAGGAGAAACGACATGGCGTACAGCAAAAACGCGGTTCGAAAATTGCATATGAACGATGCTGCTGTACCGCAGGCGTTACCACAGCGTCGTGCGGTAGTTCGCCGGTTGCCGGTTCGGCAGAAACGCAAAAAGCCGCAGTCTAGAAATGCTGCATTATTTAAACGCGGCGTGATTGCGGTAGGAATCTTATTTTTATTGTGCTTCAATATTTACAGCAGGGTGGAGATCAGCGAAACGCAAAACGCAATCGCAGATTGCAATGAGCAGCTGGAAATGCTGGACAGCGAAAGCGTCCGGATTGAGATGGAACTGGAAAACAAGGTTTCCTATGAAAATCTGGAGGAACAGGCGCAGGCGCTGGGAATGAAGAAAAAGTCAAAGACACAGGTCAAATATATTGACAGTTCCGGCGAAGATTCTGTGCAGATCTTGTCGGATTAGGCATAGCGGACGGTTTTTATAAATAGTATTGTATTACAAGACGAGGGTTGTTTTTTTTCAGCTCTCGTTTTGCCCGATTTAAAACCGCACAGTGTAGAAAGGATGATGACAATATGCAGACGGGTCCGACCAAACAAATGTGGAAACGCTCGTTTCTGGTGATGCTGGCTGTAATCGTCGGATTTACCGTTTCGTTTGCATCTCTTTGTAATATTATGATTGTGAATGCGGATAAATATAAATCGCTGGCAGAGGAGCAGCAGCTACGCGACGTTGTTGTTCCAGCAAAACGGGGAACCATTTATGATACCAATATGAATGTGCTGGCAGCCAGCGCGACGGTGTGGCAGACCTATGTGGCGCCTACCAATTTTTCCAGCGATGAACAGCGCGAAACGGTTGCCAAAGGGTTGGCTGCGTTGTTAGAGATGGATTATGAAAAAGTGTTGGCCATCACTAAGAAAAACAGCGCCTATGAAACGGTTGGAAACAAGGTGGCGGTAGACAAGGCCAATGAAATTCGCAGTTTTGTATCAGAGAATAAATATGGTTCGCTGATCGGATTGGAGGAGTCTACCAAGCGGTATTATCCCAACGATCATCTGGCGTCTACTGTTTTGGGTTTTGTCGGCACAGATAATGTGGGATTAGGCGGATTAGAATATCAGTATAATACGGAACTGAGCGGGGTGCCTGGCAGGGTAGTTGCCGCTAAAAACGCGATGGGCGCAGATATGCCATTTTCCTATGAAAAAGTAGTAGACGCGCAAACCGGTAATTCGATCGTTACTACCATCGACGAATATATTCAGCATGTCGCAGAAAAATATCTGGAACAGGCGGTAGAGCAAAACGGTGTACAGCAGCGGGGCTGCTGTATCGTCATGGATGTCAATACCGGCGGTATTCTGGCAATGGCGACCAAGCCGGATTATGATCCAAATGAGCCGTTTGTCATTTATGATGCCGAAGCTGCCAAAGCGATTGAGTCATTGACCGGAGAGGAGCGGACCAAGGCGGTAACTGAAGCGCAGCAGACGCAATGGCGGAATAAATGCGTTTCGGATACCTATGAGCCGGGATCTGTTTTTAAGATTATCACCGGTGCGGCGGCACTGGAAGAAAACGCAGTTTCAGAAAAAGACACGTTTGTTTGTCCGGGATATATTAAAATAGCAGACACCAGAATCAGTTGTCATAAAACCAGCGGACATGGCACCCAGACGCTGGCGCAGGCCTATATGAATTCCTGCAATCCGGCGTTTATCACAATCGGACAAAAGCTGGGGCTTAAAAAATTTACAGAATACCGGCGGGCGTTCGGCCTTGAAAATCTTACCGGCATTGATCTGCCGGGTGAAAGCAGCTCTATTTATCACGAATATGAAAGTATGGGGCCGGTAGAGCTGGCGTCTGAGTCGTTTGGCCAGTCTTTTTCCATTACGCCGATCCAATTTATTACTGCGATTTCTGCGGCGGTCAACGGCGGTTATTTATATCAACCGCATGTTGTCAAGCAGGTGTTGGACAGCAATGGAAATATCGTTAAAAATATGGAGAGTGAAGCCAAGCGTCAGGTGATTTCTGAAGAAACGTCTAAACAAATCTGTGAATTCTTAGAGGGCGTTGTCAGTGAGGGAACCGGCAAAAATGCATATGTGGCCGGGTACAGGGTCGGTGGCAAGACCGGTACGTCTGAAAAACTGAATTCAGATAACAAACGGATTGCGTCTTTCGGCGCTATTGCGCCCAGCGACGATGTGAAAATTGCGGTGCTGATGCTGCTGGATGAGCCCAGCGTCCCAAATCCTTACGGCGGTACGCTGTGTGCGCCGATGGTGGGCAAAATTTTGCAGGAAATTCTGCCCTATCTGGAGGTAACGCCAGAGTATTCGGAAGAAGAAGCAGAAGAGCTGGCTGCGAAAACGCCGGATGTGATGGGAAAATCGTTATCCGATGCAAAATCTGAGATTTCACAGGCAGGTTTGAAGGTCAGCGTGGTGGGCGACGGCGATTCCGTGGTCAGACAGGTGCCGGCTGCGGCGGAATCTATTCCAAAGGGCGGCACGGTAGTGGTTTACACAGATGTTAACGCGGAACAGACGACTACGACGGTGCCCAATTTTGAAGGAATGACCGTTTCACAGGCCAATGCGGCTGCGGTGAACGCGGGATTGAATATTCAGTTTGGCGGCTCTACGACGGACGCGGTCGCTTATGATCAGTCTATTGCCGCGGACACCACAGTTGAAAAAGGAACGGTCGTAACGGTTGAATTCAGAGAAAATATTGTAGTAGAATAAAACTGGAAGTTTTTCGGTCTGCCGGCGTATATCCATTTGGCAGACCTTTGGTCCGCAGGAAAGGATGGTCAGGGAAATGAATTTTGCTCAGATATATACAGATGCGCCGGCGCGTTTGGCACAAATGCCGGTAGAGGGCGTGACCTGTGATTCGCGTAAAGTGCGGAAAAATACGGTGTTTGTCTGTATTGTGGGAAGCGCACAGGACGGGCATGTATATGCCAAGCAGGCGTATGAAAGCGGCGCGAGCGTGATCGTCTGCCAAAAGGATCTGGGGTTACCGAATCAGCTGATCGTCGAGGACAGCAGGCAGGTGTATGCGCAGATGTGCGCAGCATACTTTGGAAGTCCTGCCAGCAAACTGAAATTGATTGGTGTTACCGGCACCAGCGGAAAAACGACGGTTTCATATATGCTGAAATCGCTGTTGGAGCAGAATGGGTGTAAAGTGGGTTTGATCGGAACGATCCAGAATATGATCGGTTCGGATACATTGCCTGCTAAAAATACCACGCCGGATGCCTATGAACTGCATTCGTTGTTTGCGCTGATGTTGAAGGCGGGCTGTGAATATGTGGTAATGGAGGTTTCTTCTCACGCGCTGGATCAAAAACGTGTATGGGGTCTGCACTTTGATTGCGGAATTTTTACCAATCTTACACAGGATCATCTGGACTATCATCAAACGATGGAAAATTATCTGGAGGCGAAAAAGCAGCTGTTTAAAATGAGCAGTTGTGCAGTGGTGAACAAAGACGATCTTTATGCGCAGGATATTTTGGCTGTCTGTAATGGCAAAACCTATACTTATTCGGCCAAAAGCAATAATTGTGATTTTTCGGCCAAGGAAATTCGATATTTGCCCACGGGCGTCAGCTATGAGCTGGTATCAAACGGTCTAATTGGTCGTGTAAAAGTAAGAATTCCCGGCATGTTTTCAGTTTATAACAGCATGGCGGCAGGAATTGCGGCGATTGCGCTGGGCTTTGATTTTCATCAGGTTGTACAGGAACTGGCTAATGTACAGGGCGTCAAAGGCCGGGTAGAGGTTGTGCCCGGCGATCAGGATTATACGATGATTATCGATTATGCGCATACACCGGATGAATTAAAAAATGTCATCAGTATGCTGAATATGATCAAACAGGGCAGAATGGTGACGCTGTTTGGATGCGGCGGTGACCGGGATAAAACCAAGCGGCCGCTGATGGGTGAAATAGCGGCGCAGCTTTCGGATTTTGTAATTGTGACATCGGATAATCCGCGCTCGGAAAAGCCGGAGGCGATTATCGAAGATATTCTCAATGGAATGCAGGAATGCGATACGCCGTATGTAGTGATTGAAAACCG
>CALWVA010000016.1 GCA_944384875.1 uncultured Clostridia bacterium | reverse complement strand
GTTTAGACCTGTTATGAGATATGAGGAGGTTTAGGAGAGATTGAAAAGATGGTTGCTTTCGTCCCCACAATGAAACCCAAAGAATAAATTGTGATCGCCCGGGTCATGGCCCGGGCGTTTTTTATGGCCGGCACGAATGCAAAAACCCGCCATAACCGCGGGGAAACTTATAAACGACCTTCATACATATATGACATTGCCCGCAACAGGCGGGGCAGGATCAAACAACTGTAGGACCCGGGCATCTGCAGTCACAGGTAGACGAACCATTTTCCAATAACCGCTTTGTTTGCAGACCTCTTTTGCTCACAGGATGTCATGATAGGCTATGTGTAGACTATATAGTAGCACGCATAGCCTATAATCTCCGTCGTTTTTGTATATCATAAACATATATACAAACGAATCGGAGAAATCAAATATGAGTACCGTAGCCGCTGTAAGAAATCGGATTCTTCAGCTTTGCGAAGAGCGCAATCTTTCCATCAACATGTTGGCCAACCTGTCTGCGTTGTCTCCCTCATCGGTGAAAAATATTTTATATGGAAAAAGTCAAAACCCAAAACTGCTGACCATCAAAATGATGTGCGACGGATTAGGCATTACACTCGCCGAATTTTTTAATACCGACGAGTTCAATCATCTCGAACAGGAAATTCAGTAAAAAAACGCGCTTTTACAGTTTTGCATAAACCTTTTCCGCATAAAACACACCTCTGAAGCTTATTTTGCGTTACCTCGCCCCGGATAATGTTGATCAAATGAAAAAGGTCTTCTTAATCTCTGTTGTAGTTAGTTTTAGCTAACTATTCAAGAAGATTTTTATCAGGCAGCTGTCAGCATCCAGCAAAAGCTGTATAAAAATGCGCCCGCCACAACCTGTTTTACAGCCGGATCTCTACCGGCTGCCCCGCCCGGATTCCATCAGGCTGGACCATGCAGTCTACTGCATGCACCGAAACGCCGTTTTGCGCCGCCGTCCGCAGCGCTGCAGAAAACGCCGGATCAGCCGGATTGGGCGAAAAATATTCCACCCCTTGCAGCTGTACCACAAACAGCACATGTGCGGCAAATCCCTCTCCTACAGCGGCGCGCAGCGTTTGCAGATGCCGGATCCCGCGGGCCGTAGGCGCATCGGGAAACAGCGCTACGCCGTTTTGCTCCAGCGTAACCCCCTTGACCTCTACAAAGCCGCGCTGCCCGGGCTGTTCATAATAAAAATCCAACCGGGAATCGCCATAAAACACTTCCGGCCGCAGCAGCGACAGCTCCGGCAGCAACCGGGGCAGATATTCGGCGGCGACCCGATTGGGCGCCTGGGAATCGATATTGATCAGCCGGCTGCCCTTATATACCGCAACCAGATCAAACGCCGTCTTTCGAGTCGGGTTGTCCGCCTGCTGCACCAGCACCCGCGCGCCGGGCAGCAACAGCTCTTTACACTGGCCGGTGTTTTTAACATGACAAACCTGCTCGCATCCATCCAGTTCTACCAGCGCGATAAACCGGTTGGGCCGGCGGATAAACCGCCCGGATTGGATCTTGGCGTAACGCACCTTATTCTATACTCCTTCTGTCTGTCCCCAATTTAATAAACCTGTCAGTTTAAAATATAAGGCTGCAACGCGCTATAAGCAACGTTGGAAAAGCTGCCGGATGCACCCCAGTCAAATTTGAAAAGTCCTGAACCTCCGCCACCGCCGACGATATGTACCCGTGTGGCGCCGTCGGCGTTATCTACCGTCAGTGTCAGCGTCAACCGGTTGCCCACCCGATAATAATGCTTTTCATAAACCTGCACCCGGCACACGCCGCCGGAAAACCCAATCTGATAATCATCCCGCAGTTCGCCGGTCACGCTGCCGTTCACCACCGCGTCATAAACCAGCCGGCAGGTATCCTCCGGCGTTAAATTTACCAGAAACGTCTGTTCCATGTTCAGATTCTCCCCCGCTGTTTTTTATACTTCGTCTGTATATAAATCGCCTGCCAACCGTTCTGCCAGCCATGGCGCGCACATCTGTTTATGCGCCTGATGCAGCGGATGGTTTTGATAAGCGTCCAGCGCAGCCTGATCGGTCAATTCCGAATAAAAAATAAAATCCCACTGGCCACCGGCGGTATTTTCCCCTACCTCGGCGCGCAGCAGCCCGTCGATTTTACCAACCATGTTGCGTGCAGACCGATCCATCCGCCGGATCAGTTCGCCGGTATCCTGCCGGGTCCGCGTCTGCTCGTTAAATTTCCAGAATAAAATGTGACGAATCATCCATATTCCCCCTTGTCACGCCAGCTGCCGATCCGGTTGCCGCCGCGATACACGCCGCCTTGACGTAAAGGCGGGCGGCTGTTTATGCCCGGCAGTTTTTATGCGCCGGACGCCCACTGCAGCCCCATAAAACAAACACTGTTCAATGTATTTTTAGTATATCATGTTTTTTACCTCTTGACAAATACATTTTTATATGCTTAAATAAAAGAAACCTATGAAGCGGAAGTAAAACGGGCGCCGCGCCTTCAGAGAGCTTGTGGATGGTGGGAACACAGCGGTCTGCGCGCCTGACAAATGGTCCGCGGAGGGTGCGGTGAACAATCTGCCAGGCTTCTGACAGCTTTAAAGCCGCAACGGCGCCGCCGTTATCCGGCGGGGATATGTTTGTATCCCGATGAGGTGAGCGGGTTTTTCCGCTAAACAAGGTGGTACCGCAGGGTAATTGGTTTATTACGCCTGTCCTTGTAATGAGGACGGGCGTTTTTTATTTTATTTGAAAATTTTTTAAAAGGGAGAAAACATGATGAAAAAAAGAGTATTTGCGTTTCTGCTGGGCATTGTGATGCTGGCGGCAATCTGCACCGGCTGTGGCACCAGCTCCACCGAATCGGGCGCTGTGTCCGGAACCGGCGGCCGGGACAAAGCTTATAAAACGGCGATTGTCCAACTGATTGACAACGATGCATTCACCGAAATGATCGATGCGTTTAAAAACAAAATGACTGAGCTGGGTTATACCAACATGACCTTTGACATTAAAAACGCACAGGGCGATATGAGCACCCTGAATTCTATCGCTTCTGAACTGAAAAATGCAGATTATGACCTGATTGTCCCGATTGTAACCCCCGCGGCGCAGGCCGTGGTCAACGCCGAAGTTTCGGCGCCGGTGGTGTTTATCTCGGTAACCAACCCGGTGGGCGCGGGAATCATGACCTCGATGGAAAACCCCGATAAAAACGCCACCGGAACCTCCAACATTGTACCGGTAGATGAAATTTTCAACCTGGCAAAACAGCTGACGCCGGATATTAAAAACATCGGCATCTTATATTGCTCCGGTGAACAAAACGCCGTATTGACCGTTGAAAAAGCCAAAACTTTTTTTGATGAAAACGGCTATACTTATGTAGAATCCACCGTGGCCAACTCCGGTGAAGTGCAGCAGGCCGCTCAGGCGCTGGCCGGCAAGGTCGACGCAATCTATATTCCCATCGACTCCACCGTGCAGTCGGCGATGCCGCAGGTAGTAGAGGCGGCCAACAGCAACCAGATCCCGGTATACGGCTCGGATCCGGTAATGGTTCAGTCCGGCGCGCTGGCCTGTGTCAGCGTCAGCAACACCCAGTTGGGGCAACGTTCTGCCGAAATGGCCGACGAAATTTTGCAGGGCGCCAAGGTCAGCGATGTGCCCGCAGAGGCCATGACCACCTATCAGTATGTGGTCAGCAAAGCTGCGGCAGATCAGCTGGGTATCAAACTGCCTGAGATTGAAAACCTGATTACCATTGGCGAATAACAACCAACCGGCAGATTCTGCCGGCTTCTTCGGAGAAAGATTATGGGATTTCTGACAGATTCAATTTTGCTGGGGCTGCAATATGCGATGCTGGCGCTGGGTGTTTATATCACGTTTCGGGTATTGAATATTCCCGATTTAACGGTAGACGGCAGCTTTACCTTTGGAATTGCCGTATCCGGCGCATTGACCGCGGCGGGGCACCCGGTTCTCGGGCTGCTGCTGGCAATCGCCGCCGGCGCCGGCGCCGGGCTGATCACCGGCTTTTTACAGACCTTCGCCGGCATTCATCCGATTGTCGCGGGCATTCTGACAATGACCGGGCTGTATACCATCAATATTACCGTGTTAGGCGGGCCGAATATTTCGCTGATCGACAGTGATAAATTTTTCACGGCTGCCCAGGGGCTGCTGCCCTATGAATACAGAACGGTGGTCAGAATGGCGTTTGCGCTGCTGATCGTAGCGGTGGCGGTGTTGCTGCTGGCGCTGTTTTTCAAAACATCATATGGTCTGAGCATCCGGGCTACCGGCGACAACGAGGATATGGTGCGGGCTTCGTCGATCAACACCACCGCCACCAAGCTGACGGCGCTGGCCATCGCCAACGGACTGGTTGCGCTGTCCGGCGGGGTCATCGCACAGTTTCAGGGCTTCGCCGATATCAACTCCGGCAGCGGTATGATTGTGGTAGGACTGGCTTCGGTCATCATCGGCGAGGTGCTGTTCGGCGGCCGCCGGCCGCTGACGGTCGGACTGATCTCAGCGGTAGTCGGCTCTGTGGCCTATCGGCTGATCATCGCGCTGGCGTTGCAAATCAACATTTTAAACGCCAACTCTTTAAAGCTGATCTCTGCGGTAATTGTCGGCATCACGCTGGCGATTCCGGCAATTCAGAAAAAATTTCCAAATCTGAAGCTGCGGCGGGGAGGGCAAAAAAATGCTTGAAATCACCGGTTTGCAAAAGACCTTTTTAAAAGGGACGCCCAACGAACACCACGCCCTGCAGGGACTAGACCTGACGCTGCCGGACGGACAATTCGTCACCATTATCGGATCAAACGGCGCCGGAAAATCCACATTGTTTAATGCGATCGCAGGCACTTTTTCATGCGATGCCGGACAGATCGCGCTGGACGGCCGGAATATCACCCGGATGCCCGAATACCGGCGCGCCCGAACGATTTCACGGATTTTTCAAAACCCGCTGATGGGCACTGCGCCTAATCTGACCATCGAGGAAAATCTGGCGCTGTCGTATGCCCGCTCCACCAAAAAGCTGTTTTCCCGGGCGGTCACCCGCAAGGACACCGACTATTTCCGCAGCCTGCTCGCACCCCTTGGGATGGGCCTGGAAGACCGGATGAAAACCCGGATCGGGCTGCTGTCCGGCGGGCAGCGGCAAGCGGTCACGCTGCTGATGTGTACAATGGTGCCGCCGCGGCTATTATTGCTGGATGAGCATACTGCCGCGCTGGACCCGGTAACGGCGGAAAAGATTTTAAAGCTGACCGCCAAAATTGTTGCCGAACACCGGATTACAACCATGATGATCACCCACAACATCAAAGACGCGCTGCAACTGGGCGACCGGACGATTATGCTGGAACAAGGCCGGATCGTTCTGGATCTTTCCGGCGAACAGCGGGCACAGATGGATGTCGCGGGGCTGCTACAGCTGTACCGTCGCGAAAGCGGAAAAGAGCTGGATAACGATCGGATGCTGCTGACCGGCGAATAAAGCGGACCGTGGCAGCGCTGTAATCCCATGCTGGCGAGACAGCATACCGGCCCCGATTCCTACGATCGGCGGCATAACAAACAGCGTTATTTCTTTAACGATCGATGGCCGATCAAAATCGGCCAATAGAATAAAGATCACCAACTAAAAAAACAGATGCGCGATTGGTCAATACAGCGCATCTGTTTTTTATATATGGTTTTAAAAGGCGAAAAGGCTCTCAGGTGTTCGTTATTTTTACCAATGAACGGCATATAATTTTGTATAATTATACAAAACCATCGTATCTTGTAAAAAGATGTCGCACGAGGCGGCGATTCGTCGAAGATTTCCACCTACAATAATATCCACAATATTCTATGGAAAAGGTGGAAAACATGGACTACATAAGTATGATCGGAAACAACCTGCGACGCATCAGAAAAGAAAAAAAGCTTTCTATTTTTACGGTTTCGTTAGAGCTGCAGATGAGCCATCATCATCTCGGAGACATTGAACGCGGGCAGACCAACCCCCAAATTAAAACGCTGGCGCGTCTGACTGACTATTACGGCATCCATATGAAAGAACTGTTTGAATAAGGTTTCTTGATCTAAGCTGCAATCGCGATAGTCTGCACCGGTTGACCGGGCAGCAACTGCAACGGGTCATATAAATACGGCCGGTTTGCGCAGATCAGATACAGCACCCACGGACGCCGGCACCGGCAAAACGCACAGCGCCCTCCCCACACAGCGCCCTCCCTAAAATGCGCAGCCGACAGAACAGCGGGTCAGCGGGACGCAAAATACACAGCGGCAGCGGCGATGGTCTGTCTGGTTTCTGCAAAAATCCGGTTAAACTCCGACAGCGGCAGCGGCGTATTAACATTGCCGGTTTCGATGGTCACATTGGGAATCCCCCGGGAAATCACATGATCCGCAAAGCTGCCCATAAACGGCACCCCGTCTGCCCCCAGGATCCTGTAACCGGTCAGATCGCGCATCAGCTGCGCATAATTGTAACACAGGCGCCGGTAACTGCCGGTCTGGTCGCATTCCCAATACAGCATACTGCCATAGGAATGAAAGGACAATGTCCCCTGCAGGCCGGGCAATGACGCCGCCAGTCGGATAATGCTTTGGGTTTCCGGCTCGCTTTCCGGCTGCGGTCCCTGGTATTTTTCATGTCCCGGCGCCGTATGATTTGACTGCACGCCAAAGCCTTTTGCAAAGTTTCGGTTTAAATCGACTCCATTGGCATTCGATTTCCATTTACGCAGATATTCCGAAAACGACATCTCATTTTGGTCGATCGTCGTATCCTGCTGATAAATCTGCCGCACCTGCTGGCGCAGCGCTTCACTGCGCAGGCCGTTTAGGCCCGACTGGCTGATCGACGCACCGTCTGGATTGAGCATCGGCACAATGTATACCGCCGTATCTTCAAAAATATCCGCATAGCGCACGCCATCATAAAAGCCGGTATCATAATAATACAGATAATATTCCAGCAGCTTCATCGTCAGCATGGTGTTCATATATTCCCGGCCGTGGATCGTAGACTGAACCAGGATACACCGCTGGGCGGCGCTGCTGCCCAGACGGACACAGTATAAATCCCGCCCGTCTACACTGGTGCCGAATACCGACAGCGACAGCTGATCCGGATACCGGCTGCACAGCGTCTGCAGATCCGCCTGCATCTGTTCGTAGGTATATTTTTCTGTATGGGTCGGCACCACCTGCAACGCAGACAGTGCATAAGAAAAATCCGGTGCCTTTGTGGTCGGAGGCACTGTCGAAGGCGGCTGGGTCGCCGGTGCCGTGGTGGGTGGTTGAGTCGTTGCAGGCGGCTGGGTCGTCGTTGGCACCAGACGGGTGGTTTCCGGCTGGGTCACTGATACCGGCGCGGCCACCGGCCGATGTGCCGGGCCTTCTGTCACCGACGCAGGATAATACAGCACTGCAACGCAGACAATACAACAGCAAACCGCGATGCTGCAACAGCAAAGCACACGTTTAAATAAATTCCCCCCAAACATTTGAACGCTCCTGTCTTTGTTTTTCCCACTCGATCCATGTGATCTAAATATCGACGCATAACCAGCGAAACCGGCGCATAGCCGGACAACCGGCACCCCAGCAAGCGCGACATCTCACAAGTCGCCTGGTTTTAATCATCTTTGGCAACCATGTAAAAATCTCTGTTTTTTTCATAAACCGGTCTGGTTGCCTACAGCGGAATGCCCGCTGCCAAAACCGTTTGTAAAAAATCCGGCTTTGAGCACACAGACCCAAAGCCGGACATACGTCTGACAGTTTTAAATTCCCGCCGAATAGTTGGGAGATTCTTTTGTGATGCTGATATCGTGGGGGTGGCTTTCCCGTAGGCCTGCGTTGGTAATCCGCATAAACCGGGCGTTTTGCTGCAACGCGTCAATGGTTTTGCAGCCGCAATAGCCCATGCCCGACCGGATGCCGCCGATCATCTGGAACACCGTTTCAGACAGCGCGCCCTTATAGGGTACGCGGCCCTCAACCCCTTCGGGAACCAGCTTTTTGGCGTCTTCCTGGAAATAGCGGTCTTTGCTGCCCAGATTCATCGACGCAATAGAGCCCATGCCGCGATATACCTTAAACGACCGGCCCTGATAGATTTCTTTTTCGCCCGGCGCTTCTTCACAACCGGCAAACAGCGAACCAATCATTACTGCGTTGGCGCCCGCCGCCAGCGCCTTGACGATATCGCCGGAATATTTGATGCCACCGTCGGCAATGACCGGCACACCATATTTCGCAGCCACACAGGCCACGTCGTAAATTGCGGTAATCTGCGGTACGCCGATGCCCGCGATGATCCGGGTGGTGCAGATCGAGCCCGGGCCGATACCAACTTTCAGCGTATCCGCACCGGCGGCGATCAGCGCCTGCGCCGCCTCAGGCGTCGCAATATTGCCTGCGATCAGCGTCGTATCAGGAAACGCCTGCTTGATCTTTTTGACCGCTTCCAGAATATTTTTACTGTGGCCATGCGCCGAATCCAGCGCCAGCACGTCTACCTGCGCGGCTACCAGCGCCGCGGCACGGTCCATCAGATCTTTGGTCACGCCGATCGCAGCGCCGCACAGCAGCCGGCCCTCTTTATCCCGCGCAGAATTGGGGAACCGAACTGCCTTTTCAATATCTTTGATGGTAATCAGCCCTTTAAGCTCAAACTGATCATCTACAATGGGCAGCTTTTCAATCTTATGCCGGCGCAGAATTTCCTGCGCCTGCTCCAGGGTGGTGCCCACCGGCGCGGTCACCAGGTTTTCCTTGGTCATGACCTCTTTGATCTTGACGTTGTAATCGGTCATAAACCGCAGGTCGCGGTTGGTCAGAATGCCCACCAGCTTGCGGTTTTCACAGATCGGCACGCCGGAAATCTTATATTTTGCCATCAGTTCGTTGGCATCGTAAACGTAATGGTCGGGAGATAAAAAGAACGGGTTGACAATGACACCATTTTCAGAACGCTTGACTTTATCCACCTCGTCTACCTGCTGCTCAATGGTCATATTTTTGTGGATAATACCCACGCCGCCCTCTCTGGCAATGGCAATGGCCATGCGCGCGTCGGTGACGGTATCCATCGCCGCCGTCAGCAGCGGTGTATTCAGTCGGATGGTTTTAGACAGCTGAGAAGACAGGTCTACATCTTTCGGAACGATTTCTGACATGGCCGGGATCAGCAGCACATCGTCAAAAGTCAATCCTTCTTTTACAAACTTTTCCGATACATTGGTGTTCAGCAACATTTTAACCTCCCGTAAAATTAGTATGTTAATAAATTTTATCATGGCAACCGCTAAAAGTCAATATTTCATCTGGGATTTCGCCGCAAAAAACGGGTATTTATGCACAGATTCCCGAATTTTTGATTGAAATTTGTCTAGGGCAGGTGTATACTGGTTATATCACATTTTTTGTATGAAAAAGGGGAATTGCAGAATATGAAAATTCTGGTTGTAAACGCGGGCAGTTCTTCGCTGAAATATCAGCTGATTGATATGAACGGCGAAAAAGTGTTGGCGAAGGGGCTGTGCGAACGAATCGGTATAGACGGTAAAATCAGCCACAAAACGGCAGACGGGCGAACCTATGCAGAACAGATCCCAATGCCCGATCATACCGCGGCGTTCAAATGTGTGGAAAAAGCCCTGATCTCAGGCGAAGCAAAGGCCATTGATTCACTGGCCGATATCAGCGCCGTCGGCCACCGGATCGTGCAGGGCGGCGCAACCTTCTCTAAATCGGTGCTGGTAGACGAACAGGTAATCTCTGAAATCGAACGGCTGGCCGACCTGGCGCCGCTGCATAATCTGGCCCATGTGCAGGGCATTCGCGCCTGCCGCGAATGCTTCGGCACCGAGGTGCCGGAGGTTGTGGTCTTTGATACCTCGTTTCACGCCACCATGCCGCCGACTTCTTATCTGTATGCACTGCCCTATGAATATTACGAGAAATACAAGATTCGCCGGTATGGCTTTCACGGCACCTCCCATCGCTATGTGACCGGCCACTATTTTAAAATTACCGGCGCGCCGGTAGAAGGCTCCCGGCTGATTACCTGCCATTTGGGAAACGGCGCATCCATCACCGCCGTCAAAGACGGAAAGTGCTATGATACTTCGATGGGGCTGACCCCGCTGGACGGGTTTATGATGGGCACACGTACCGGCACGCTGGATCCCTCGATTATTACATATATTATGGAGAAGGAAAACCCCACCGCCAAAGAGCTGTCGGATCTGTGTAATAAAAAATCCGGGATGCTGGGCATCTCCGGCGTCTCCAGCGACAACAGGGATATCGAGGCCGCAGCGGCAGCCGGCAATGCGCGCGCCAAACTGGCGCTGGCGATGCAGCGGTATCAGATCGCCAAATTCATCGGACAGTATATGGCCGCGCTGGACGGCGCCGACACCATCATCTTTACCGGCGGCATCGGTGAGAACAGCGACAACTTGCGCCGGGTGGTTTGCGGACATTTCGGATATGTAGGCCTGAAGCTGGACGATGAACTGAATAAAAAGATGATACGGGGGGCAGAGGGCGTGATTTCCACGCCGGATTCTGCAATTAAAGTCATGGTAATCCCCACCAATGAAGAACTGATGATTGCCAGAGACACCAAAGAAATTGTAGAAAAATTATAAGATTTTTGTAATAAACGGCGCCGGAAGAAATTCCGACGCCGTTTATGATTACCGTTTTCACAATGATTTCTAAATGCAGACGCGCTGCACAGTAAATATTCTCAAGGCGTTCTGTACACACGTTTACATCTATATCATGTCTGTGTGATTTGCTTTGACCTGCGCCTGTGCGCTTCAGGCCCAGCCGGCAGAAAGGCCAGCCGGCGATGCAGCTGCCGGATCGCGCGTATCAGCGTTATCACCAGCAAAACATTGGCTGACAGCCAGGCCAACGGCTCAGCAAAACAAAGCGCTGTATATCCAAAGGGGGCGACCAGCACAAATACCACGAAACACCGGGCCGCCAGCTCCAGTCCGCCGCCCAGCATCGCGGCCAAGGTATATCCCAGCGCCTGGACGGTAGACCGCACAACAAACAACGCGCCCAACAACGGAAAGGTACTGCCGACGACCAGGCAATACCGCGCAGCCAGATCCAGCGAAACGGTTTCGGTGGGCTTCAGATAGATCATTGAAAGCCACCGGCCGAAAACCGCCATAGCTGCGCCTGCAACCACCGTATAAAGCAACGTGATGGTCAAGATCTGCCGGAAACCGGTTTTGATCCGGTCCAGCTTCTGGGCGCCGAGATTCTGCCCTGTATAAGTCGCCAGCGCTACCCCAAAGCTCTGCATCGGCACCGATAATATATTCTGAATCTTTCCACCGGTGGTGACAGCAGCCATCGCCTGTGTCCCCAGTCCGTTGGTCGCCGCCTGGGAAATGGTGCAGGACAGCATGGTAATCGAAGTCATCAGGGCCATCGGCGTCCCCATATGAAACAGCTCCCGGATCATCCGGCGGCTAAAGCGAAAATGCTTTTTTTGCAGCCGCAGCACCGGATAGCTTTTATACATCTTCCAAAGGCAAAGCAGCCCGGAAACCAGATTGGCGAACACCGTCGCCAGCGCCACGCCTTCAACGCCCATACCAAATACCACAACGGTGATCAGATCCAACGCGACATTGATTGCTGCCGCCACGATCAAAAACAACGACGGGGTCTTTCCATCACCCAGCGCACGCAAAACCCCGGCGACAAAATTATATAAAACGGTGGCCGGAATGCCGGCAAATATAATAAAAATATAAGTATACGCGTCGTCCATAACCGCGTCGGGCGTCTGCATCAGCCGCAGCAACGGCCGGAGAAACACCAGCGCGCACACCGTCATCAGCAGCGCAATAAAACCCACCAGATAAATGCCGTTTGCAATATAGCGCCGCATCTTTTCCAGCTGATTTGCGCCGAACATGCGGGAAATCAGCACCCCCAGCCCGGCGGTAAAGCCAAAAACAAAGCCGACAACCAGCGAATTCAGCGTGCCGGTGGAACCCACGGCCGACAGCGCATTAACTGAAATAAACTGCCCGACCACCAGCATATCCACCAGATTGTAAAGCTGCTGCAGCAGCGATCCGGCAAACACCGGCCAAAACAGCCCCATCACCAGCCGAACCGGCTTGCCGGCAGTCATATTCTGCACCATAGGCCCTTCCCCCCTGCGTCAAACAGTCTGCCATCTATACCGGCCGCTTGCTGCAGCGGGCCGCAGACAGTCCACGACGCTTCCAAGTCTGAGCATTGTAGCGCTTTTTTCCGCTGATGTATACAACTTTTATCTTCACTTTTTGAACTATTTTATGATTCCGCCGCCCAGTACAACAGCTCCGTCATAAAATACCGCCGACTGTCCCGGCGTGACCGCCCGGGCCGGCTGTTCGAACACCACCCGAACGCCGTCGGGTCCGTCTGGATACACCGTCGCAGCCTGCGCCGGACCGTTATACCGGATCTTGGCCATGCACCGAACGCCTTGTGGCGGCAGCGTTTCAAAAGCGATCCAGTTCAGATCATCTGCATACAATGTCTTCTGAAAGGTCTCCTGATTTTCACCCAGCGTCACCCGGTTGGTTGTAGGATCGATCGCCGTCACAAACATCGGCTTGCCAAAGGTCATGCCCAGATGCTTGCGCTGCCCGATGGTATAATGATAAATGCCCCGATGCCGGCCGATCACCCGCCCGGCCGTATCCACAAAATCGCCGGGAACTGCCGGATAGCCCTCCCGCTCGATAAACGCCGCGTAATCATTGTCACGAACAAAACAGATTTCCTGGCTGTCGGGTTTATCAAACACCGGCAGCCCGTGCGCTTTCGCATATGCCCGCACCTGGGGCTTGTCCAGCGCGCCTACCGGCAGCAACAGATGGGCAAGCTGTCGCTGGGTCAGGTTATACAACGCGTAGGTCTGATCCTTGCGGTCGGCGACCGACCGGCAAAGCAGATACCGGCCGGTATTATCATCCCGACGGATCAGGCCGTAATGTCCGGTGGCGATATAGTCAAACTCCAGCGCCAGCGCCCGGTTCAAAAACGCTTCAAATTTCACAATGCGGTTGCATAAAATGCAGGGGTTGGGCGTGCGCCCGCGGACATATTCCTGCACAAAGGGACGCACCACGCTGCGCTCAAAAATCTCTTTAAAATTAAACACGTGATAGCGAATGCCCAGCGCATTGCAAACCGCCCGCGCGTCATCTACCGCGGACAGCGAACAGCAGCCGTTTGTAATTCGTTCTGTTTCGTCGGTCAGATCCCGCCAGATCTGCATCGTGGCGCCTTCTACCGCATAACCCTGTTCTAACAGCATCGCCGCGGCAACCGAAGAATCCACCCCGCCGCTCATGGCGACCAACACCCGTTTTTTTGCCATATCCCGTCTCCGTTTTTTCAGATTTTTCTCAGTATAGCACAGATTCAGGCTTTTTAAAAGACCGAATCTGTGCTATACTGGTTGTATTCACCACATGCAAAGGACTTTTTCTGTTATGAAAAGCTTCGTGATCAATCAAAACGACAGCGGCCAGCGGCTGGACCGGTTTGTGCTCAAATGCGCGCCCAGGCTGCCCCATGCACTGTTGTATAAATATATCCGCTTAAAGCGTATCAAAATCAACGGCAAGCGGGGCAAAATCAACGACCGGCTGCAGCCCGGTGATACCGTCGAGCTCTATATCAACGACGACTTTTTCGAAACCGCCCCCGCCGTCTATGATTTTATGTTTGCCTCTAAAAAGCTGCCGGTCTTATATGAAGACCAGAATATTCTGCTGATTGACAAACCCGAGGGGCTGCTTGTCCACCCTGACGACCGGGAGTTTCGCGATACGCTGATCACCCGCATTCAGCGCTATTTATATGAAAAAGGAGAATATGATCCGGCGGCGGAGCATTCCTTTGCCCCGGCGCTGGCCAACCGGATCGACCGGAACACCGGCGGTATTGTCATCGCCGCCAAAAACGCCGCGACGCTGCGGGTGTTAAACGAGAAAATCAAAACCCGTCAGCTGGATAAATTTTATCTGTGTCTGGTGCACGGCGTGTTAAAACAGAAAAGCGATACCCTTACCGGCTGGCTGTATAAAGACGAAACCAAAAACCAGGTGTGGGTAAAAGCGCAGCCCTTTCCCGGCGCAAAGGAAATTCGCACCCGCTATCAGGTCAAAAAAGAATATACAGACCGCTCGCTGGTTGAAGTCGAGCTGCTCACCGGACGCACCCATCAGATTCGGGCGCAGTTTGCCGCCATCGGCCACCCGCTGGTGGGCGACGGCAAATATGGCAAAAACGCCGCCGATAAAAAGCAGGGCTTTACCCACCAGGCGCTGTATTCCTACAGGCTGCGATTTTCCTTCACCGACGACGCAGAGCATCTCAACTATTTAAACGGCCGGGAATTCACCGTTGCAAACGTCTGGTTTGCCGATCAATCTTTTCAAAGCTGAAACACAGGCGCGTTTCCCAGCTTAAAAATCAAAAAAACGGCTGATGGCGCGGCTGCTGCGCCGACGGCGTGGCATCTGCGCCTCATAATGAACCAGCACCAGATCGTCGCCAAACACCTCGACACAGCTCCACGGGATTACCAGATCATCTTCCCGCCCCAGCAGGCCGAACAGCCGCGCACGGCCGTAAATAATCACCGCCTCGGCGCTGCCGGTGTCGGTATTTACTTCAATATCTCCGATATTGCCAAGCTTTGTTCCATCTTTGATACATACGACTTCCTTGTCATATAACGCGCTTGCACGCAGGATCATCTATACCCGCCCCCTGCTGAAAATACGCCGCCCGGCACAGATCCGTCGGGCGGCGTATTTCCATAGTAATGCCTGATCCATCTATATGCGCAGGCCGGACGTTGTATGCGCAGGACAAGCCTTCAACGTATAGGACAGGCACGCCTATGCTTGAAAAATGGTGCGGTCGGTGAGCTTGCTGTAAGACAGCAGCGTCACCACCAGCACGCCTGCTGCCACCCCCACGGCGCCCTGCACCAGATTGGCCGGAACACCCGCCGCCGCGGCTGTCAGGCCCTGCCCCAAAATCGCCGCTTCAAACAGAAAATAGCCCAGCACCATCAACAGCTCGGCGGCAACAGCCGCCGCAACCCGCCCGGCAATCTTCCAGCCGCCGCGCAGCAATTTTGCCAGCGCCGCATAAAGCCCCCAACCGATCAGCGCCACCAGTCCTTTAATAAGCAGGGTAGCCGGCGCCCATGCGAAATACCCTGCCGCTATATCAGTCAGCATCGACCCGATCCCGGCGGCCAGCACCCCGTATACCGGCCCCAGCATCCAGCCGGACAGCAGCACAAAGCAATCGCCCAGATGGATATATCCGCCGGTGACGGTGGGGATGCGAATAATATAGGTCGCCACAAAGGTCAGCGCCGCAAACAGCGCGGTCATAACCATTTTTAAAATCTGTGTATGCGTTGTCTTTTTCATAGCCGTTCCTCCGATTACCGTCGCCGCAACCGGGCCATGCCCGCATGGCAGTTTGATGCCCGGCGCCGGGTCTGACGCTGCATCATGCCGCCCGCTTGCTTTTTGATGTTGTTTCTATTATAATAACAAGTGGATATATTGAAATAACCAAATTGATACTATTTGATAAGACCAGATGAGGGATGTTTCATGTTAACCTACGATTTGTCCGACCGGGGCAGACAGCCGCTGTACGCCTGCCTATACCGCCATATCCGGGAGGACATTTTAAACGGAAAACTGCGCGCCGGTGAAAAGCTGCCATCCAAACGGGCGCTGGCCCAGCATCTGAAAATCAGCGTCATCACCGTGGAAAACGCTTATGCGCAGCTGCATGCGGAAGGATATATCCGCACCGTGCAGAAAAGCGGCTGTTTTGTCTGTCAGGTGGAACGCCAGCCGCAGCCGGCAGCCCAGGCGCCAGCGACAGCACCGCCGAAGCGCCGCGTTTATTTTATGGATTTTACATCCAACTCGATCTGCGCAGAAAATTTCCCATTTTCGACCTGGGCGAAGCTGATGCGTAAAACGCTGCTGGAGCAAAATACCCGGCTGCTGCAGGCAGCGCCCTACAACGGCGTCGCCTGTCTGCGCAAGGCCATTGCCGACGATCTGTATCACACCCGCGGTATGCCGGTATCGCCGGAACAGCTGATCATCGGCGCAGGCACCGAATATCTGTATAACCTGATCATCCAGCTGTTGGGCCGGGAACATGTGTTTGCGGTAGAAGATCCGGGCTATGGAAAGATATCGAAGATTTATCAGATCAACAATGTGGGCTACCGCCGGGTTCCCATCGACAGGCAGGGCCTGGATCTGCAAAAACTGGAACAAAGCGGCGCAGACGTGGTGCACATTTCCCCGTCGCACCATTATCCCACCGGCATCGTCACGCCCATCGGCCGGCGGCAGCAGATTTTGCACTGGGCCAATCAATCCGACAGCCGGTATATCATTGAAGACGATTATGACAGTGAATTTCGCTTTACCGGCCGGCCGATTCCCACCATGCAAAGTATCGACAAACACGAAAAAGTATTGTATATCAACACCTTTTCCAAAAGCATTTCGCCGGCGATCCGGATCAGCTATCTGGTTTTGCCGGAGGGTCTGTCGGAACGGTTCCGGCGCACCATGAGTTTTTATGCCTGCACCGTGCCGGTATTCGAACAGTATACCCTGGCAGCGTTTATTGCCGAAGGGTATTTCGAGCGCCACATCAACCGGATGAAAAACCTGTACCGCACCCGGCGGGACAGCGTGATCCACGCGATTCTGCAAAGCCCGCTGAAAGACCGGGTGCAGATTACCGAGGAAAACGCCGGGCTGCATTTTCTGCTGACGGTGGATACCGCCCGCAGCGACCGCGAGATCATTGACGCCGCAGACCGGGCGGGTATTCGGTTATCCTGCCTGGCGGACTATGCCGGGCAGTCGGATGAACAATTTTCCCACCGGTTTGTCATCAACTATTCCGGTATAGACTGCAGCCGGCTGGACGAAGCAGTCCGCCGGCTGTCGGAAGTTTTTATTTGAAATTCGAACACGCCATAAACAGCAAAACGCATAACGATAAAAGTTACGCGATCAAAACCGAACAAACAGGTTCGTATATCATCTGATCATTCCATCGGCTTGCAGACGTCCACCCAGCCTGCGGCGTGGGAAAATTGCTTCAGTTCCTCCGGCGTCAGTTCGATGGCGCTGTTGGCGCTGCCACAGGCGGGAAACACCGTTTCAAAGCGCTTGAGCGATGTGTCCAGATAAATCTGCACACCGTCGTTGACCGCAAAGGGGCAAACGCCGCCCACCTGATGGCCGGTCAGCGGCTCAACCTGTTCAAAACGCAGCATTTTCGCCTTGGTCTGGAACCGCGCCTTAAATTTCTGGTTGTCGATTTTAACATCGCCCGCCGCCACAATCAATACCGGCGTTTCACCCACCAGCAGCGAGATGGTCTTGGCGATCCGACAGGGTTCGCAGCCCAACGCCTGCGCCGCCAGCGCTACCGTCGCGCTGGACTGGTCAAACTCTCGGATACGCCCATCCACGCCGTATGTATGCAAATATGCCCGCACTTTTTCAATAGACATGCTCTTCCTCCGATTTGCTTTTTTTGAAAACTATCATAGCCTTTCAGCCCCTGTTTGTCAAGACGCCGCCAAAAAATACAGGGTTTACAAACCGCCCGCCAATGCGTATAATGAACATAAGATTTCAGGGTGCGTGCCTATGGCGCGGATATTTATAGAACACAGGGGGATTTTCGATGCGCGTATTGCTGCTGTCCTGCAACACCGGGCAGGGACACAACACGGCTGCAAAGGCAATATATGAAGAGCTGCAGCGCCGGAATATTCCATGTGAATGCAAAGACGCGCTGCTGTTCGGCGGTGAAAAAGCCTCTAATGCCGTAAGCCGCTCTTATACCGGCATTACAGTCAAAGTGCCCGCCGCCTTTGGTCTGATCTATCAGGTGGGAAAAGCCTACAGCAAAACCCGGCTGCGCTCGCCGATCTATCTGGCCAATAAGCTATATGCCAAAGATCTGCGGCAATATATTTTACAGCAGCAATTCGACACAGTGATCTGCACCCATCTGTTCCCCGCCGAGGCCCTGACCTATTTAAAGCGCAAACACGCTCTTGATGCGCTGTGCTGCGGCATCGCCACCGATTATACCTGCATCCCGTTCTGGGAAGAAATCCGGATGGATCTGCAGTTTATCGCCCATCCGGATCTGAAAAAAGAATGTGTGCGCCGCGGTATGGACGCACAGTCCATCAGATGCACCGGCATTCCGGTTTCCGCCCGGTTTAACAGCAAAACCGGACAGGCGCAGGCCCGACAGTTATTAGGGCTGCCGGAATCGGGCCCGATCTTTTTAATGATGACCGGCAGCATGGGCTTTGGGCATATTTTAAAAACCGCCCGCCAGCTGCTGATTCGCCGGCCGAATTGCCAGATCGTTATTCTGACTGGTCGGAATGAAAAGCTACGCCGGCAGGTAGAAGAACAGCTCCCGCCCCACCGGGTGCGGGCCGTGCCGTTTACCGATCAGGTTCCGCTGTATATGGACGCCTGCGACGTGACGCTGACCAAGCCCGGCGGGCTGACTGCCACCGAGGCGGCGGTCAAAAACGTTCCGCTGGTGTTTACAGACCCGATTCCCGGGTGTGAAACCAAAAACATGCAGTTTTTTGAGAAACGCGGCATGGCGCTGGCGGCCAAAAACGAGCCGGACGCTGCGGCCAAGGCGATTCGGCTGACGGAAAATCCGACGCTGCGGCAAGCGATGCTGGATGCGCAGCGTCGCAATATCAACAAGGATGCAGCCGCGCAGATCTGCCGGCAGATCTGCGCACATAAGATGGTGATAGAGGATGTTTAAATACATATTATTCGGCGCGACCGGTTTTGTCTGCGGCAGCGTAATGTTCAGCTACTGGCTGCCGCGGCTGTTGCAGGGCATTGATATTACGGCGTGTAGCCCCGACCATAACCCGGGGGTTTATAACGTGTTTCGCTACGCCGGGCGGACGATGGGTATTCTGTGTCTGCTGCTGGATCTGGCAAAGGGCGCGGTGCCGGTATGGATCGCGGTACAGTTTGTTTCCTATGATAATCCGCTGTTCTCCGGCGTGCTGCTCGCGCCGGTATTGGGCCACGCCATCACGCTGTTTGGCAAAAAAGGCGGAAAATCGATTGCGACCTCCTTCGGCGTGCTGCTGGGCGCTGTGCCCCATACCTTCGCCGTGTTGGTACTGGCGGTATGGTATCTGTTCTTTTCGGCGATATATAAAATCAAATCACACCGCCGGCGCAGTATTTGCAGCTATGGCGCCTTTACATTGACCATGCTGGCCTGTCTGCCATTTACCGGCGACTATACCGCTTTAATCGGCAGTGCGGCTATTTCTGCGCTGGTTATTTACAAACACCTGCTGCCCGGCAAAAAGCGCCGGGCTGTCGAAGCCGGCACGGCAGAGCCGGAGGATCAGGCCTCCCGTTTATAACGATCTGTAATACAACCAGACAACGCTCTGTAAAACACCCAAAAACCCGCCGCGAGGTATCAGCCCTGCGGCGGGTTTTTGGTGCCCCTGAAACGATAAAAACGGGGGCGCGCGTTTCTTTCTGTTGTCAGTATATGCAGCCGGCCTGTTTTTATTCCTGTTCAAACAGCGATGCCGGATCAATATATACATCGTTTTTCTGAACGGCAAAATGCAGATGCGGCGGATCTACCAGTTCGCCCGGCACACTGTCGACGCCGCCCAGAACCGTTCCCACCTCTACGACCGCATCTTCTTCCACCAGCGGATTATTCAGCCCGCTGTAATAAGCGACGATGCCGTTGCCATGATCAATAACCACGGTATTACCCAGCACGGTATCTGTATATACTTTTGTGACTCTGCCGTCGCCGGCGGCTTTGACCTCGGTTCCTTCCTCCGCCGCGATATCGATGCCCAGATGGATCCGCCAGTCATCGTAGGTTTCTGAATATTGCAGCTGTTTCAGATCAAAGCCCTTGATGATCTGGCCGCCGATGGGCATCACGAAAAATCCGGCGGTATCCGACGGTTGTTTTTCAGTGGTTTCAGGCTGCGGCGCAGATGTCGGCGCCTGGGTTTTTGGCGGAACAGTCGGCCCTACGGTCACCGATTCCACCACATTTTGCACCGGAACTTCAGAAGCCGACGCCTCGGTCTGCTGATCCGGCCGCACCGTCTGTTCCCTGCTCATGCTGTCCAGCGCCGACCAGGTTCCCGCGCCCAGCGCCAGCAGACAGACCGCCAGTGAGAAAAACAGCGTTTTGCGTTTGCCTGTCTTTCGTTTGTTTGTATCCTCAAACTGCATCTGACTCATGTAGCTTCATCCTTTCTTTTGGTTTTATTGTTGACCGCCGGCCGTCGGCTTATACGGATTTTTCAAAAAATGTTAAAGGTCAGAAAAGGTCAACTATTTTAACATTTTGTTTACAATTAACCTATTGACAATCCGGCGCAGGGGTGGTAAATTATACTTGTTAGCACTCTAGATGTTTGAGTGCCAAATTGTATAAAACAGAAAGAGGTGAGCCTCATGCTGCTGACACAGCGGGAAGCATCCATTTTAAACGCCGTGATCCGTTCTTATATTATCACCGGCGAACCGGTCGGATCCAAAGCGTTGCGGGACGCACAGTCGATGAA
>CALWVA010000015.1 GCA_944384875.1 uncultured Clostridia bacterium | reverse complement strand
TGGGTGATCACATCGGCCGAGATCCGGTTAAAATCATAACGCTGGCATCGAGAAAGCACCGTCGCAGGTATTTGATAAACCTCGGTGGTTGCCAAAACAAAAATCACATACGCCGGCGGCTCTTCCAACGTTTTCAGCAACGCGTTAAACGCACTGTCCGACAACATATGCACCTCATCAATAATATATACCCGATATTTGGCTCTGGCCGGCGTATAAGCGATGTTTTCCCGCAATTCCCGGATGTTGTCTACGCCATTGTTGGAGGCCGCGTCAATTTCCGATATATCCAAAATACTGCCATCGTCGATTCCCCGGCAGATTTCACACTCGTTGCAGGGATCGCCGTTTTGCGGATGCAGACAGTTGACCGCTTTCGCAAGGATTTTTGCACAGGAGGTTTTTCCCGTTCCCCGGGAGCCTGCAAACAAATATGCGTGCGAAGGGTGCTGCTCGGCAATCTGTGCCCGCAGCGTTTTGGTGATATGCTCCTGTCCGCAAATCTCTGAAAAGGTCTGTGGCCGATATTTACGATATAATGCTGTTTGCACCCTGACGATCCACCTTTCTACAACCATAACAGTGAACCTGTGCACCTGCAACAACTGATGACAAATGCCCACTGCCGCATTTTACATCCTCAAAAACATAGAAACGGCTTATACCTTTAAGTCTGCGGACGAACAGATGGACTGCGGCGCACAGACACGTCCGCTTAATGCTGCTCGGTTCCCCGCCTGACATGGTTCACGGCAGCCCGTCGCACAGGACCCGGCCGTCCGCATACTTAAAAGTACAGACCGCTTCTGATTAAAGTGTATGAGATATCAAACATTATAATACACTTTATTTAAAATGACAATACATTTTTTATCATAAAGCCTTAAAAAATTTTTCATGCCTTAAAAAATATTAAAATTTTTCATGATCACCCCATTACTCTAAATCGAAACAGTTATAAAAAAGATTTTCCCCTATCCATCTATTAACCGCTCACCCGGCGCTACGCAGTGTCGAACCAGCAACGGCATAATCTGTTTATATACCAACAGATACATTGGCGCCGCCAACACTAGCCCTGCCGCCACGTCGACTACCGAATGCTGTTTGATAAACATGGTAGACAGACAGATCAGCCCCAGCATCAAAACAGATACTGGGCGCAACACGCTCCTGCTATTTTTAAAAAAGCCGGACCGAACCATCCCGATATGCATGGCCAAAGCCTCATAACAATGTAAACTCGGGCACACATTGGTAGGCCGGTCTGCAGCATAAATCATCCGAACCAGATCAATCAGGATATTATCCCGGTCAAACCCGGTTGGGCGAAAATCAACCATTGTTGGCCAGAGCGCAAACAGCGCCATCGAAACCGCAATTCCTGAAAACAGCAGCAGTGACATCAAAATAAAGTCTGTTTTAGACGCCTTGAAAAATGCTATAATCAACGGAATAGAAATATAAAGATACCATAATAGATACGGAATGACAAACCACTCACAGAATGGAATCTGGTCATCCAACGCCGTGTGGATTATATATTGCGGCTGCACAAACTGTTGCAATAGAAAATATCCAATATACACCCCGGCAAACCCAGCAAACCAGAAAATTCGCTTATTAGCTCCTATCCAATGGATAAAACGACACGTCATACTGACAGTACTTCCTTTACCGACCTTCAGAACAATCACCGCTTTCACATTCCGGATGATACTGTATATCGGAATCTACCCGAATTCTCTCCCCGATTTTCTCGCCCAGCTTCACAACTGTTTCAAACCCGGCCGTTGTATTTTCGATAATCTCAGGATCCATTTCAACCACACCCTGCTGGAACAGCAGCACAACTGTCGAACCCCCAAATGCAAACCAGCCCTTCTCATCACCCCGGACAAACGGGCTGCGTCCCTGTATGTTGCAGATTTTTCCCACCAGTAGCGCACCGACCTCACACTGTACCGCCATGCCGAAATGCGCGGTATGCAGCACCGTATACTCCCGACAGTTGGTATGATAAAACCGGTAACGATCTAATGCGATGGGCTGTACCGTATGCAAACTGCCGCGAATAAAAACACGATCCTCCCCAGTACCGCTGTCAAAATAACAATACCGGTGATAATCGTCTACACTTAACCGAAACACCAGACAAACCCCGCCTTCAAATCGTCGAGCCAGTTCCTGGTTTTGCAACATGGTCTGCACCGAATACGGCGCACCTTTGATCATAAAATATCCGTTTTCAGTAATAGGATAAACTGACAGCTTACCGTCACAGGGTGCAATCAGATGCGTCGGGCACTGATCCAGCGAACGAGCCCCCAAATGAATTTTTCGGGTAAAAAAATCATTATAGCAACGATAATGCTCCGGGAGATATTGCCGCATATCAATGGAATGTCTGCGAATGAATGGCGCGATCATACCTTTAGATAGCGTGCTGTTCATAAAACAGCCTACTAAACAGGATACCCAACGGCAGGTCAGCAATTTCAGCAAACACCGTCCGGGAACGGTGCAATACAAAAAGCCCAACATTCCATCTGCCTGCCGTGATACCGGAATGCGCCGGCGTTTCCTAAAACCCATACAGCAATCGTACAATAATCAACAGAATCAGAATTGCCACACCAAACAACACCTGCAGCAGCACACCGCGCATCCCCGGTTTAATGATTTTAAACCGGATCATAAACAGTGCCGCAACCAGCAGCATGCAGATTGTCCAGGCATACACAAACTGATCGTGCAGCAAATATCGGCATAAATACAGCGCCGGAAAAATAAGAGCGGTAGCGGTTACCGGCAGCCCTTCATAATATTTTCGCTTTTCATCGGTATAATCCTGCCGTTCTTCTTCATCTACATTGAAATATGCCAATCGGGAAATCGCCCCCAGAATAAAAAAACCCATCACAGGCATATACCAAACACTCTGCATCCCCAGCGAATATCCGATCACACAGGGTAATACGCCAAAGCAGACCAAATCACACAACGAATCAATCTGAATACCAAAGCGTTTTTCCTGCACGGTGCGATTCTTTTTCATACTGGCTATTTTTCCATCGAACGAATCCAGCGCACCAGACGCCATCAGACAAAGCAACGCCGGAAAAGTCCGACCGCTGCACCCGAAAAAAATCCCCAAAATCGATGAAAGCAGACTTACATAAGTTGTAATAACCGTATAATTATAAACGCCGATCATCAACGATTTCACCTCTCTTTTTCATCAAAACAATATGATTCACAATAGCCACAATGCCACAAAGTATAAAGCACAGATAAGAACTGAAAAACCGGGTAAATAGCATCGCAGGCCCCAGCGTCGCCGGATCGTAAAGTTCTGCATACAACACCAGAAAAACCGGCTCCGCCGCGCCCACCGCACCGGGAAGCGGCAAAGCGTTTACCGATATAGCAGACAATACCTGAATCGAAAGGATGTTCCAATAAGAGCCGTCGCCATTTCCCAAACACAGATAAATAAAATAAGCGATGGAAAAAACACAGAGCCGCTGACAGATATTCAGCAAAAACACTTTGGCCTGCATTTTCGGATCTTTTTTTGCAGTCTGTACACATGCTTTATACGTCTCCAAACTGGCTCGATAGGCCTCTATTTTTTTGTTATAAGATTTAAAAACATGTAAAAAACACAGCAGCCGAATCCCCCAATCGCCCAAAACGAACACAAGCTTGTGTGAAAACATCAGTAATAAACATACAACCAACAAGCCAACATGCGCCGCAAATCCGATCACCAGCAAAACCATAAACAACGCATTGTCATTGTGAAACAGAATAGAGGGCTGCACCGCTAACACCACTACGCCCATTACAACCAGAGAGAGCGTATAATGAAAAGTGTTCACCAACAGCATCGCCGAAGACTTTGAAGTTTTAAATCCGTCTTTATGCATATAATACGCCAATGCCGGCTGTCCGCCGGTTGCCGAAGGCGTAATCGCCGAAAAATACAATTCAATGCCCGCGTATTTCGTGGATTGCAACCATCCAAGCTGCACACCGAATGGCTTGGATGCCGCCGCCATCGCCCGTCCTTCAAAAAAAATATATCCAAACAAACAAAGCAGTGACAATAAAATATATTCGATATGTAAATATTCCAATAACCCCGCCAGCTTTTGAAAGCTAAGATCTTCCATATTGGAATCAACCATCACAAACGTCAATATAAGCAGCGCAATTAAAATGATCACGCTGACAATCTGACTTTTGGGGTTGAACTCTTTTTGATTACGTATGTGCATCCAAAAAACCTCAAAACCATTCTATACACTTGCGCATATTTATTGTGTGCTATGTGTAATATCTGTACTATCACACTATATACTATAGCATCTTTTTATGCATTTGTCAAGAAAATGAGCTGTCTTTTTAACATAATGACAAAATTGTAACGTTCTGTAATATTATACTTTACATAATCTTTTTTTTATGATAAACTGAAGTATATTATGCAAGGCCGGTGAAATGATTGTCCATTTTTACAAAAGATCCGGTAATATATACAGGCACGCCAGAGCCAAAAGGGCGTTCCGAAAAAGAAATGGCTGTTTACGCTTTATTGGATCAATTTGACATAAAATATGATCGAATCGATCATAAACCCGTTATGAGCGCCCAGAACTGTGCAGAGATTGAAGATCTTTTTCAGGCGCCTGTCTGTAAAAACCTGTTTCTTTGTAACCGCTCCATGTCACAGTTTTATATGTTGACGATGCCTAATGAAAAGCGATTCTGTTCTTCTAAAACATCCGGGCTGTTACATTCGTCCAGACTTTCGTTTGCCGATACGGCGCATATGCAACAGTTTCTGAACACCTCGCCTGGCGCCGTAAGTATTTTAGGATTAATGTTTGATGCGCAAAATCGGGTTCAACTGGCTATTGATACGCAGTTGCTACAATCTGAGTATATTGGTTGCCATCCGTGCGTCAATACGACCAGCTTGAAAATCCGAGTCGCTGATCTTCTAAAAACATTCTTACCTTTTGTGGAACATTCTTATCTGCCGATATCGCTGTAACGGCAAAGATATTTATCATCATTAAAACGTAAAGCAATGAAGTTTAAAGAAAGGATTGCATTTTATGAGTAATGCAGGGATCTTAAAAGCCTTTGTATCCGTGGTGATGGCGATCTGCGTTTTGATTGCTGCAGCCAGCTGCGGCGGCGAAGTTTCGGTTATTACGACACAAAACGCCGTAGGTTCTGCACAGGAGCAACCGGTCTCTTCTGTCCGGCCGGCCAGCGTCTATCCGCAACCCATATCCACCGTGGCCGACCCTGCCGCGACGACAGAACCCACTGATGACCCAGATACCGAATCAGTGTTGGATGATCCCGAATTGATCGCCAAACCTGAAAATGCGCCACAGGAAGATCCCGAATACAACAAAAAACCGGTAGAAATTGCTCCAGACGATACGATCTCCGGTATTCCTGTGCTCCGGCCAGACACAGGGAATCAAACAACAACCACAACCACTACGACCACAACAACTACCGCTTCGACTACAAGCGGTAATTCCGGTTCCAGCACAACAACAACTACTACAACCACAAAACCTACTACTGCGCCGCATCCCTCTAACGGTTGGTTTACATCCGACGGCAAAACGTATTTATACTATAATAATAAGCCGGTTACCGGTCATCAGTCGATTGACGGTGTTCGTTATTACTTCGATCCAGACGGCGTCTTGTCCTCCTATGTAGGAATTGACGTTTCCTATTCCCAGGGCAATATCGACTGGAACGCGGTCAAAGCCGCCGGTGTGGATTTTGCGATTATCCGGGTGGGTTTCCGCGGCTATGGAAAAGAAGGCAATATGCGCATCGATGAATATTTTGAACGTAACATCAAAGGGGCTACAGCTGCCGGTATCGACTGTGGCGTTTATTTCTATACCCAGGCTATCACCGTGCAGGAGGCCATCGAAGAAGCAGAACTGACACTCAAAGCAATCAAAGGCTTCAAACTGACTTATCCGATCTTTTTTGATACCGAGCTTTGTTACGCCGATTCCAGTTTGAACCCCAATCCGGTTGCAAGAGCGAATAATTCTAATATTTCCTCTCAACTGCGCACCGATATGGCCATTGCATTTTGTGATACGATCAAAGCGGCTGGCTATTATCCCGGCATTTACGCCAGTGCCTCCTGGATCAATGACGTATTGCAGCCTTCTCGGCTCAAAGGTAAATACGATCTATGGGTCGCACATTGGACCTCGGGCGTCACTTCGTTCAGTCCATATACCATCTGGCAATATACTGAAACCGGTCGAGTAGACGGTATTTCCAATGCAGTTGACCGAAACATCTGTCTGTTTGATTATCCGGCTTATATGCGTAAAAATGGATATAACCATTTGTCTTAACTATTAAGGAGGAATCCAGTTGACGAATCTATGGCATGACGTCAATCCGTCTCGTCTGTCTCCGCAGGATTTTATCGCGGTGATTGAAATTGAAAAGGGCTCTAAAAACAAATATGAGCTGGATAAGGAAACCGGCGCTATCATTCTCGACCGAATCCTGTATACTTCCACCCATTATCCTGCCAATTACGGCTTTATTCCTCGTACCTATGCCGACGATGGAGACCCGCTGGACGTTTTGGTTCTTTGCAGCGAAGCGATCCAGAGTTTAAGCTTGGTGCGCTGTTATCCCATCGGGATCATGGCCATGACTGATAGTGGCAAATTGGATGAAAAAATCATCGCGATCCCATTTGAAGATCCAAGCTATAATGGCTATAAAGACATTTCACAGTTACCCAAACACATCTTCAACGAAATGCGGCATTTCTTTGCAGTTTACAAAACGCTGGAGGGAAAACAAACGCTGGTCAGCGATGTGCAGGATGCACAGGCCGCCCAGCTGATCATTCAAAAATGCCTGAAGGCATATACAGAAAAATTCGGCGACTAAACCAAGATAGGCGGCAGGCTTTTTCCCAACGGTTGATAAACAATGCTATACACTCAACAACATCCCTTTTAAAACCAAACAGCGGCTGCACGAAATAATTCGTGCAGCCGCTTATTTAAATAATAAAATCCTAAAAAATTCTTCTCCCAATACAGTTGTTCGCGCCATTATCCGTCATCTTCACAACCACGCATTATGGCTCATCCGGATAAGATGGTCTTGTGCCGCCCTTTCGGCGATACCACCCTTCGGGATACAGTGGGTTGCTGTTAATTGTCGCCGATTCCACGTCCACCTCATCCGACTCTCCGGGACGAATTAATCGTGCCATAACCACCAGCCGCCAGTCATTATTGATATCATAATCACAGGTTACCAACGTTAAAATCCGGTCGTTTTCCTGCACATCCACCGGGATGTTCAACAGCGCCCGGCGACGAACCCGCTCGATAAAATACAGAAAATCCTCCTGTGAAGCAAAATCAGCGCGCCGGAAATTAAATAAAACGCCGTCTTCCGCATCGTTATTGGTCTGGAATACCGCAAATACTTTCCATTTCATCTGTTCCTGTAACGTATCAAATGTGATTACCGGCGTAGATTTATAGAAGCTCAAACTTTTAAATCTCGTTAACTGCCCAAACAATCTGCTGGAATCCATCAGATTATGGCCGTAAATCACCGTATTTTGGCTGGGCTTAGACAGATCGCATTCATAATCCACAAAATAGCAGCCGGAATAGCTGTAATATCCATAGATAGACCGGCGCAGATAATAGCTGTTATCTGTTCCCTGTACCACTGCATCATCGATAGTCGTATTCGGAACCTGTAAATATCCCACCAGATCCCGAACTTTGCCCGTAAAAGCACTATAATCCCGCAACGGCTTCGTCGTTGAAACTTCGGTAGAAGTTTCCACCGCCTGTACTGGCGTCTCAATCTCTGCCTCAGTCTCCGACGGATCGGAAAATGGATAGAAATACAGCAATCCCAAAACTACGGCAATTGCCGCTATAATACATATAAACCGAATTACTGTCTTTTTCATATACCTTGATCGCCCATTAAATAAAAAAACTGAAAAGCTATTTTCACAGTATATTTTTTGATCTGCCGTTTCGCATTAAAAACACAGCGTTCAAAAAGTAAAAATTCCCGCAAAATAAAACAACATCCGGCCCCGTAATCAAATAAACGGGGCCGGATAACTGTCAACAATCTATTTCTCTTGTTCTCCACAGCAATCGCAGTCTTCATCGTCGCAATCGCATCCAAAATCAAACTCCAGCTTTTCTCCACAAGCCGGACAATTGATATAATCCTGATCAAACATGCTTTCGTCGATGCAAATCTCCTCGCCGCATTCCGGACAAGTCACATGATAAAACGCATCGTCTTCATCATCCATCCCACCGTATACATATCCTTCCAAATCATCAAGGTCTTCATCGATTTCATTGACCTGTTCTTCAATCTCAGCCGTATGATCTTCCATATCGCTGACCGTCAGAGCCATATCGTCCAACACGTCGATGATCGCCTGAATCAGCTTATCGGTTTTATTAGACTCGTCCAGACCCAGACCTTCAGCTAAACCTTTTAAATAAGACACTTTTTCAATCACTGTCATAACAGATCTTCCTTTCTTGATAAAACACCAGGATTTAATCAGGCACGCTCCATATATTCGCCAGTTCTGGTATCAATACGGATCATTTCACCCTCATTGATAAACAGCGGCACCCGAATCTCAGCGCCGGTTTCCAGTGTCGCAGGCTTGGTCGCATTGGTAGCGGTATCACCCTTAACGCCAGGTTCTGTTTTAGCAACCTGCAATTCCACAAAGGTCGGCGGTTCTACACCAAAAACCTTTCCTTTATAAGACAGTACCTTACACACCATATTTTCCTTGACAAACTTAAAATTGTCTCCCAGTTCCGACTCATTGATCGGCACCAGCTCATAGCTTTCAGGATCCATAAAATAATACAGACCGCCATCAGAATAAGAATATTCCATATCTTTGCGCTCAATATAGGCTGTTGGAAATTTCTCAGTTGGGTTAAATGTTTTTTCTACTACCGAACCGGCGATCACATTGCGAATTTTGGTCCGCACGAAAGCCGCGCCTTTACCCGGTTTTACATGCTGAAATTCAATGATCTGATAAACATTGCCGTCCATTTCAAATGTAACGCCGTTTCTAAAATCTCCTGCGGAAATCATTGTTTATTTATACCTCCAAATTCCTGATGATAATATTCTACCCTATTTCTGACTGGATTTCAAGCATAATTTATGTAAAACACGGTTTATCGAGTGATTTCCTCCAGCTTATGCAGCGCAGCCAGATATCCATCAGTTCCCTGCCCATAAATCTGACATACACAAGCGGGCTGGATCACTGACACCTGCCGGAACGCCTCCCGTTTATGAATATCTGAAATATGTATCTCAACAAACGGTTTACATACCGCCTTGATCGCATCTAAAATCGCATAGCTGTAATGGGTATATGCCCCTGCATTAATCACACATCCATCATAGCGCGTGGTCATCTCATGTATTTTATCAATAATCGCGCCCTCATGATTCGACTGAAAAAATTCTACAGCCACACCGAGCTGCCGCGCCAGCGCACTGATCCGATCGTTGACCTGTTGCAACGTTTCGCCGCCATAAATACCGGGCTCCCGCATTCCCAGCAAATTCAGATTTGGCCCGTTAATAATTAAAAAGGTTCTCATCTGCTCTCTCCTTTTTCCGCCTGCGTTGCGCTAAGTGCCTGCTGATAAAGCTGCTTCATCGTCAGCGCATCTTCCGCCTGTGTTCCACTGGACTCACAAATAATTGTGGGTTCACAGTTCCGCTGTGCCAAAAGCAGCGCCAGCGGTTCAAAATCCGGCCCATAAAGCGTATCTGAAAAAGTCAGATGTCTTTTTTCGCCGCTGTCGGTATATTCAATTTTTGAAAAATGTGCATGAAACCGCCGCATCCGCTCATTGCCTAACCGATTTTCGATCGTATCCAATACTGCATTAAAGTCTGCATAGTCACGCAGGCCACCCAGCGTCCGGGCGTTCAAATGCCCGAAATCGATACACGGGATCATCCGTTCATCAAAAGCACACAGTTCCATCACTTCCTGTAACGTTCCCAACTGATTGATTTTTCCCATCGTTTCCGGGCAGATATACACCTGTTGCAGCCCGTTTTCATCCAGCGCTTGCCGAGCCTTTTTAATCGTCTCCAGCGCCAGTTCCAACGCGTGCGCTCTGGTGATCTTCGCGCAGGATCCGGAATGCACAATAATCCGGTCTCCGCCCAGCGTTTGCACCGCCTGTGCGCTCTGCAATATATATTCTACCGATTTTTCCCGTTTTTCAGCCTCGACAGATGAAAGCGAAATATAATATGGCGCGTGCAGCGACACCCGAATTCCCAATTCCTTCGCGCTTTGTGCAAATTCTTTTGCAGTCTGCACATTTAACCGCACCCCGCGTCCACACTGATACTCATACGCATCTAGTCCAAATTTTTTTACAAATTCGGGCGCCTGTGCATTGGTTTTATATCCCTGTGCCGCAAAACTGTCCCCATTGCCGGCCGGTCCGAAAAGTGCACTCATTTTAATACTCCTTTAACTTACATTTGATTCGACGTTCCAAACGACGCTTTATCTTAAAAAACCGGCCGGATTCTTCCATCATCGGCTCCACCAGAATGGTCCGAACTCCGCAAAGCCGTCCGCCCAAAATATCCGTAAAAATCTGATCGCCTACCAGTGCGACCTGCGCACCGTCCAATTGCAATGCGCGCACCGCCCGCAGCATCTGAAACGGCAGCGGCTTACAGGATAAACCGGAAAAAGGAAGCTGTACCATCCCTGCAAACCCGGCGATCCGCCGCCGCTTGGCGTTGGAAACAATCCGCATCTGAACGCCGGCGCGCTTCATCTGCTCAATCCACTCGATAATCTCGGGTGGCGGAGCTGTTGCCTTATCCACAGCCAACGTATTATCTACATCTAAAAGCAATGCGAGAATCTGCTGTTCTTTCAAAAAATCCGGCGTAATCTGTGTCACAGAGCGCATATAAAAATCCGGCATAAGCAGAGACATGTAATTCCTCCTGACGTCCGCAGAAACCAATTCAGCCACCATATTGATCTCCTTTGTAAAGCGGCATATATTTGGCCAGCTGATAATTCTGCCGGCGTGTTCTTATAAAGCTCACTGCACAACCTGGATATCTGTTCAGGTTTTTCCGCCGTAATAAATGAAAAAAACGGGCAAAGCCCGTTTTTCCATTTGTTTTACTATTCAAGCACATATCGCAAGCAATGCAACACAACTGACCTGTTTACGTGAACAGCTCAAACAAAAAGGGCCGCACAAATTTATTTGTATTTACGCTTACGAGCCGCCTCAGACTTCTTTTTCCGTTTTACAGAAGGCTTTTCATAGTGTTCTCTTTTGCGGACCTCCTGAATAACGCCGTCTCGAACCGTTGCCCTTTTGAAGCGTCTGAGCGCATTTTCAAGAGACTCATTCTCTTTTAAACGAACCTGACTCATTATATATTCCCTCCCTCCGCCAAATTAGCAGGGGTATAAACCAACCTGAAAGTCATTATACTATTAAGTGGACTTAATGTCAATACGTTTCAGCCAGAAATTTATGGCTTAGCCACAATATTTACAAGTTTTCCCTTTACATAGATTTCCTTAACGACGTTCATATTTCCCAAAAATTCCTGCACACGGTCGTTTGCTTTCGCCGCGGCAATCGCATCTTGTTCAGAAATATCTGCCGCAACCTGCAGCTTCGCACGCACCTTGCCATTGATCATCACTGCAATTTCCACCGTGTTTTCTACACACTTTGCAGGATCGTATTCCGGCCAGGAGGTTTGGTTCAGTCTTCCCGGAAAACCACACATCTCCCACAGTTCCTCTGTGACATGCGGCGCAAACGGATTCAGCAGCGTGATGAAGATTTTAAATTCTTCTCTGGTAACCGATTTGGTATCATAAATTTTATTCAACAGCGTCATCATTGCCGCAATCGCCGTATTGAATTTCATATCTTCAATATCCTGTGACACTTTCTGAATGGTGCGATGAAAATCACCTTCCATTTCTGGCCGGATCTGCCCTTCACAGAGCATATCAAACATCTGATAAGTGCGATCCAAAAACCGGCTGCAACCCTTGATCGAACTGGGATTCCACGGCGCTGATTTCTCGAAATCACCGATAAACATCTCATATAGCCGCATCGTGTCTGCACCGTATTCCCGCACCACATCGTCCGGATTGACCACATTGCCGCGGGATTTGGACATTTTTTCACCGTTTTCGCCTAAAATCATACCGTGGCTGGTACGCTTCTGATATGGCTCCGGTGTCGGCACCACGCCAATATCATATAAAAACTTATGCCAAAACCGGCTATAAAGCAGGTGCAACGTAGTATGCTCCATACCACCGTTATACCAATCTACAGGTAGCCAGTATTTTAATGCCGCAGGAGATGCCAGCGCCTGGTCGTTATGCGGGTCGGTATACCGCAGGAAATACCATGACGATCCAGCCCACTGCGGCATCGTATCCGTTTCGCGCCGGGCCGGGCCGCCACACTTCGGGCAGGTGGTCTGCACCCAATCCTCCATATGGGCCAACGGAGATTCCCCATTATCAGTGGGTTCATAAGATTTTACATCCGGCAAAACCAATGGCAGTTGTGACTCATCCAGCGGTACATAACCACATTTGTCACAATGCACGATCGGAATCGGCTCTCCCCAATACCGCTGACGGGAAAAGACCCAGTCACGCAGTTTAAAGTTTACTTTTTTAGCGCCGATGCCCTTCTCTTCCAGATATTGAATGATTGCTTCCTTAGCCTGTTCCACAGTCATTCCGTTTAAAAATCCAGAATTAATCATAATCCCGGTATCACAATCGGTAAACGCCTGTTTCTCAATATCGCCGCCCTGCACTACTTCAACAATGGGCAAATGAAACTTTTTCGCGAATTCATAGTCTCTGGTATCATGCGCCGGAACCGCCATAATCGCGCCAGTTCCATAAGAAACCAGCACATAATCGGAAATGAAAATGGGAATTTCCTTCCCGGTCAACGGATTAACCGCCGTAACACCTTTGATCTGCACGCCGGTCTTGTCCTTATTCAACTCGGTACGTTCAAAATCAGATTTATGCGCCGCTTTCTGCTGATACGCACGTACGTCGTCCATATTGGTAATGGATCCCACCCATTTTTCGATCAACGGATGCTCCGGCGCCACCACCATATATGTAGCGCCAAACAGCGTGTCCGGCCGAGTGGTATAGACCACCAGATCATCTCCCTGTGACGTCGGAAACTTTACCTGTGCGCCGGTAGATCGCCCGATCCAGTTGCGCTGCTGGGTCTTAACCCGGTCGATAAAGTCCAGCTTGTCCAGATCGTCCACCAGTCTCTGCGCATAATCGGTGATTTTTAGCATCCATTGGCTTTTGGTTTTGCGAACCACTTCACTGCCGCAGCGCTCGCAAACACCGCCAACCACCTCTTCGTTGGCCAGCACGCATTTACACGAAGTGCACCAGTTGACTGCCATTTCCGCTTTGTAAGCCAGTCCATGCTTAAACAACTGCAGAAAAATCCACTGTGTCCATTTATAATAAGACGGATCGGTGGTATTGATCTCTCTGCTCCAGTCAAAAGAAAAGCCCAACGCCTTCAATTGCGCTTTGAACCGCTTAATGTTTTGTGCAGTCACCTGCGCAGGATGCACATGGTTTTTGATCGCATAATTTTCCGTCGGTAATCCAAACGCATCCCAACCCATTGGGAATAATACATTATATCCCTGCATCCGACGTTTGCGCGCTACAATATCCAACGCGGTATAAGGGCGCGGATGCCCAACATGCAACCCCTGGCCGGAAGGATACGGAAATTCTACCAACGCATAATATTTTGGCTTGGTATAGTCATCGCTGCACGCGAACGGCTGTTCCTGATCCCAAATATCCTGCCACTTTTTCTCGATCTGTGCAAAATTATAACTCACTGTTTACTCACCTTTGTTACTCATTGAATCAATGTGTTGACATCCACCCGCGGGCTGTCTTGCCATAGATGTTCCAGCGCATAAAACTCCCGGTCTTTTTTATAAAACACATGCACAATCACCGTGCCGTAATCCATGAGAATCCATCCGGAAGATTTTCCCTCAATATGGTGCGGCTCGACGCCCATTTCTGACAATTTATATTCCACCTCGTCAGCCAGCGCCTTAACCTGCGTGCTGGAGTTACCGGTGGCGATCAGGAAATAATCCGCCAACACTGTCAGGTCTTCGATCTGCAGCGCTTGAATATCTACTGCTTTTTTTGCATCCAGTGTTTGCGCCGCAATTTTTAAAATTTCATATGCTTCCATATTGTTCTCCATCACGCTCCGCTATCCGTCGCCGTTTCCTGTTCTGTATCAAACTGGTTCAGCGAACCGCCGCTTTCAAACCAGTCTTCACCACTGGCTGCCCCCGGAACCGGCAAAATTGCCAAATCGTCTTCGGTAAGCAACTCCGTTTCATAGGGCCGAAACTGCTCGTTCAACAGATCAACCAGATCTGATTTATTAACTGAAAAATAAGACAATGCCGGCCAACCGCTCTTTAAGCTGGTCCAATCCGGGCAGGTTCCTGGAACCGCCACGATATTAACATTATCCAGACTCAGCTCATGCGCCTTTTCCACATATCCCAGCATTTCACCCAGCGAAAGATCGGTAGAAATATCATTCCAGCAATTCATAGCGATATCTTTCAGTTCACTAAATCCCATTCCGATGACTTTCTTGGCAAACGCGGCGTAAAATGTCCGCTGCGCCTCTACACGGCCGATATCGCCCTTGGCATAGGAGTTTCTGTGCCGCACAAATCCCTCGGCCTCATAGCCGGCCAGCGTCACTTCTCCCGGCCCGATGGTAATCGGAATCGCATTACCGCCGGTATCACAGGGCCGCGAATCCTCAACCTCATATTCCCGATCCAGATACATCTCAATGCCGCCCAAGGCATCCACGATTTTGCGGAACCCAGGGATGGTAATTTTCACATAATGGTCAATCGGCAGCCCAAATTCCTTATTGATCCGGCGCATCAGCGCTTTAATCGGCTGTTCGCCCTCTCTGGCCGCACCGTAAACCGCATTGATCTTGCCGGGATATATGTCTGTTCCGATAAACGTATCTCTCGGAATCTGCAAAATGTCCATCCGGTTGTTTAACAGATCATAGCAGGCGACCATAATAATGTCCGTTAATTCTTCACTCAGATCGGTACCTACTATCAGAAAATAAGAAACGTTGCCGCTGGGACTGGTGACAACCTCTTCAAATTCTCCCTCTTCCTCCGGTTCGTCACGGTCAAACAGTCGCATCTCCATCATTGTCAGCCCTACCGATGTGATCGTAGAAAGCACCAGGATCACCGACATTACAACATTAAAGACAATCAGCTTGACATTTCGCACCTTTTTTCTGCCGCGTGCGGTGCGCATACTGGACAGATCCACGCCGTTTTGCATCCGGCTGTCGGAATGGATCTCCTCCATATCTGTCCGCCGTCTGCGCGAGCTGTCCGAATAAATATCATTGGATGTTTCTCTCTCATAAGTTCTTTCCAAAGAACGCTCCCGGCGCGTCCTGCTGTTACCGCCCGCACGATATGAATTTGTGGTCGGCCGTCTTTTCAAATCCTCCGACGAACGCCGGTTGTTTCTGTCTTCGCTCATGGGTCAATCCTTTCCCGCTGTCAACACAGCCTGATTATACGCCAGACACGTATCCGGATGCACCGGTTTTTTCTGTTGCGTCAGTTCCTGAATCGAAAATACCAGCGCGTCTACATAACAATGGTCCAGCCCGATACGCAAGCTTTCCCGCAGCTGCTCCACGCCTTCAAAATCCCGCTCTTCTGAAACAAAATCAGCAATATACAAAATTTTATCCAGCAGCGTCATATGTTCCCGCGCGGTTGTATGATAACGAATCGCATCAATCACAGCACGATCTTCAATGTGCAACACCCGCTGCACATAAGCCGCGCCACAGATCGCATGCCACAGCTTTTTCTCATGTTGCTGAACATTATCTAGTATTATACCAAACTCTGAAAACATTTGCAACATCTTTTCATCGCTGTCGTTTTTACACACATCATGTAAAATGCCCGCCAGATACGCCTGATCCGGATCTGCGCCGTATTGCAGAGCCAACTGCTGTGCACACCGCGCCACATTCATAGAATGAATATATCGTTCCGGACGCAGCCGCTCCTTAATCAAATCAATATATTGCTCATACATATCAAACTCACCTGCTTATTTTTGATACAATCTGTTGGTTAGAATATACTCTGCCACCGGCTCCGGCAGCATACCGTTCACCGGCTGTCCGGCGCCGATCCGCTGCCGGATATCGGTTGACGACCAGGGCGGCAGCGAAACCTCCAACAATTGTATCCGGGCGCCCATTGCTTCTAAACGGGTTTGCTGTGCCTGCATTTGCGCATGCGCAATCCCTTGCCTGGCAGCCGCACAAATCACCGCCAATTGAAAAATAGTTTCCGGCCGTTTCCAATCCTGTAGCGTTAAAAACATATCCCCACCGCATATCAAATACAATGTATCCGCTGGGTATTGCTCTTTTAACATCTCCAGCGTCCGGCAGGTATAGCTTTTTCCGCCGCGCCGCAGCTCCAGGTCGCTGACCTGGCCGCCCCGGATCTGTCCCACCGCCAGCTTACACATCGCAAGCCTGTGACGGTCTGCCGCCAATTCGGGTGCCTGCTTATGTGGCGGGATACTGGCAGGGATCAACAGCGTCCGATCCAGCCGCAGCTCCCGCGCCGCAGCGTCCGCCAACAGCACATGTCCCATATGCACCGGATTAAAGGTGCCGCCCAAAATCCCGGTTCGCATCAACATCGTTCCTTTCCAACGTCCCGTGCACAACGCGCCCGCCTGCACAACAACCTATTTCATAAACCGGATCTTCGGCTCCTGCGGATTACGTTTAAACAACACGATTTTCCGGCCGATCACCTGCACCACCTCGGCCCCCGTTTTGGCCGCCAGCTCCTGCGCAACCTGTCCGGCCGGCGCCGGCGTGGTCTCCAGAACCGTCATTTTAATCAATTCCCGGGCTTTCAGCGCATCGGCAACCTGACGGACCAACGTCTCTCCGACGCCGCCCTTGCCAACCTGTAAAATTGCATCGGTATCCGCAGCAATCGCTTTCAGCTGCGCCCGCTGTTTACTTGTCATATAATCATCCTTTCACGCTGTCGGGCGTTTATCCGTTTGGCTGCCTGGTAAATGATGAACAGCCCACCGGCATCTATTACGCCGGTCATGCAATCAATTTTCGACTTAAAGGGATATTCCTGAAATGTCCTCGGTTTCTTGTAAATATGCCTGCAACTTCTGTAAAAGCTGACGCAGCGCGTTGCCCCGATGACTAATCTGATCCTTTTGTGTGGGCGTCAACTGCGCAAAACTCTGCCGGCCAACCATAAACAGCGGGTCATATCCAAAGCCATTCTCGCCCACCGGCGCAAAACCGATAAAACCGTCGCATCGCCCCTCGGCAGTAATATACGCGCCGTTCGGAAACGCCACATAAATCGAGCTGACAAAATGCGCGCTACGCTGTTTTGGCGGCACATCCTGCATGTTTTTCAGCAACAGCGCATTATTCGACGCGTCGTCGCCGTGTTCGCCGCTGTATCGGGCGGAAAATACCCCAGGCGCCCCATCCAGCGCATCCACACATAATCCGGAATCGTCAGCAATTGCCGGAAGGCCGCTGTTTTGCATGGCGCTGACCGCTTTTAACTTCGCGTTTTCCAAAAAGGTTGTTCCGGTTTCTTCAACTGCGGGCAACGCAATTCCCAACGCCGTTTCATTGACGACCTCCACACCCAGCGGTGTTAAAATCCGATTCATCTCCTCCAGCTTTTTCTGATTCTTGCTTGCCAGTATAAACCGCATTTGCTTTACGCTCCCAACATCGCCGCCGCAAAATCGGCGGCCGAAAAATCCTGTAAATCATCCATCTGTTCACCCACGCCGATCAGCTTGACCGGAACGCCCAGTTCATCATGAATCGCTAATACCACACCGCCGCGGGCAGTTCCGTCCAGCTTAGTCAACACGATTCCTGTAATCTGCGCCGCGTGCTGAAATTCCCGGGCCTGATTTACCGCATTTTGCCCGGTAGTTGCGTCCAGCACCAGCAGCACCTCCATATCGCAGTCCGGCAGTTCCCGCCGGGCGACCCGGGTGATTTTCGCCAGTTCTTCCATCAGATTCTTTTTATTATGCAGTCTCCCGGCAGTATCTACAATAATCACATCGCTTTTTTTTGCTTTGGCGGCCACAATGGTATCAAACACCACTGCAGCGGGATCGCTGCCCTCCTGATGCCGCACGATGGGCACCTGTACCCGATCGGCCCAGATTTCCAGTTGCTCGGCCGCCGCCGCGCGAAAAGTATCTGCCGCACCCAAAATCACCGATTTTCCTTCAGATTTCAGCCGGTTTGCCAGCTTGCCGATGGTGGTGGTTTTGCCCACACCATTGACGCCGATTACTAAAACCAATGACGGTTGGGTATTTAGATGCAGACTATTATCCATTTCCAGCGTTTCACAAATAACCGCCTGCAATAACTGTTTAATCTGCGACGGATCGGTAATCCGCTCCTGCTTGACCCGCTCGCGCAGCTTTTCGCAGATTTTAGAGGCCGTCGGCATTCCCGTATCCGCAAGAACCAGCGTTTCCTCCAGCTCCTCAAACAGCTCGTCGTCGATTTTGGTAAAGGACGAAACAATTCCGCTGACCGCGCCGGAAAACGCATCCCGTGTTTTTTTCAGTCCCTGACTGATTTTACTGAATAATCCCATAAAAGCCTCCTGTAAAAGTCATGATTACCGTCGTACATGTTCGGATAGCGTCGACTCGATCTGTGATACGTCAATAGACAGCAGCTTGGAAACACCTTTTTCCTGCATTGTTACGCCATATAGCACATCAGCTTCTTCCATGGTTCCCCGCCGGTGGGTAATAATGATAAACTGCGTATCATGGCTCATTCGCCGCAGATATGCGGCAAACCGATCCACATTGACTTCATCCAGCGCCGCCTCTACCTCATCCAGTAGACAGAACGGCGGCGGATTCACCTTCATAATCGCAAAATAGATCGCCACAGCGATCAGCGCTTTTTCTCCGCCGGAAAGCTGCTCGATAATCGAAATGTTCTTTCCCGGCGGCTGTGCGATAATCTCAATGCCGGTTTCCAGCACATTCGCAGGATCCGATAACTTCAACTGCGCCGTACCGCCGCCGAACAGCTCTTTAAACACTTCGGTAAAGTGCCGGCTGATGGCGTCAAAACGCTGAACAAACAGGGTTTTCATTTTATCGGTCAGACTCTGAATCAGCTTATACAGCTCTTCCTTGGCTTTCTGCACATCGGCAATCTGCGCCCTCAAAAACGTATAACGCTCTGAAACCTCTTTATATTCTTCAATTGCCGCTACATTAACCGATCCCAGCTGACGAATACGCTGTTTCAGCTCATTAAGCCGGCGTGACGCCGCTTTTTCATCCGATACCGGCACACCAATCTCTTCGGCCTGGCTGCGAGTCAACTCATATTCATCAAACAGTTTCGCGACTATTTCATCATATTCCTTTTCCATATTCTCTCGCCGGGCTGTCAGCCGCGCCAGTTCGCCGTTATTTTTTTCTTTCTCGGCAGAAAGATCTTTCTCACGCGCCCGCAGCGTCACCACCTGCTGCTCCAGTTCACCCCGCCGGCGGTTCAATGCCTGCATCTGTTGCTCAAAATCTTCCGAACTGCTTGAAAAACCGTCGCGCATCTGCTGCAATTGCGTGATCTTCTGCTGCAGCTGCTGGTTTTTCTGCACATATTCATCAATCTCTGCCTGCAAATTCTGCACCCTGGCCTGCTGGTCTGTTTTGGACGCCTGCAACTGCTCAATAGACTGCCGGTGCATCGCAACATCCTTATCATACCCGATGATCTGCAATTTTACATCTGAAACCTGCTTAGATAACGCGTCCCGTTTATCTGCCAGCTGATCCCGTCCGCCAGTCAACAGCGCCAATGCCTGCTCCAGTTCATTCTTCTGCTGGTGTGCCGCGTCCACCTGCTGCATCGCCTGCCGCACCTGCTGATCAAATCCGGTATCCCGTTTTGCAGCCTCCTGTTTTTGCTGCCATAACCGCTGCAAATCAGCGTCTGTCGTATTATGTTGCTCTGTCAGCCGACGCAGTTCGCTCTGCAACCGGATCTGATCCTCATGCGCCACCGCCAGTTCCGACTGCGCCGCCTGCATCTGTGCCTCCCGTTTTGTCAAATCTTCCGCATCCTGCTTATACCGCTGCATATCCGTATCCAACGCCGCCTGCATCTGTTCCGCTTCTGCACGCAACTCGGCGATTTTCGCAGCCCGGTTCAACAACCCCGCGTTTTTAGCGTGGGATCCGCCGGTCAGCGATCCGCCGGCGTTTACCATCTGCCCGTCCAGTGTCACAACCCGAAAACGATACCCAAATTTTTTGGCAGTTTCCACCGCCGTGTCCATATCCTGGCTGACCACGGTGCGCCCTAACAGTGAAGATACAATCTGCTCATAGCCCGGATCATATGTAATCAGCTGCGCGGCCATTCCGACAAAGCCTTCGCAGTCTGAAACGCCTTTTTCCCGCAGCGAATTCCCTTTTACCGCTGTCAATGGTAAAAATGTTGCCCGACCGGCATTGGAATTTTTTAAATATGAAATAGCCCGTTTTGCGTCATTTTCAGAATCTACTACAATATTTTGCATGGCCGCGCCCAGAG
>CALWVA010000014.1 GCA_944384875.1 uncultured Clostridia bacterium | reverse complement strand
TGTGTGCACCGGGATCTGTCCGGCAACGACCGGGTGGTGTCCGGCATACGCCGGTGATAAAGCTGTAGATGTGTGACACGGTATGATGGCAGAACCGACCACGATTCCATCGTCATACAGGCAACGGCTGTTTTGGATGGCAACGTTTGGCGAACATGAATTTTATTTAAAATAATCACCTCCAGGCTTTACTTTGAGAGGCTGATTCGATATACTGAAATTGAAGAATGAGAGGGAATTTGGTTTATGGCTGAAAAGGCGACGGATAAGAAAACAGATAAACAAAAGGCGTTGGAAACGGCGCTGGCCAATATTGAAAAGGCCTATGGCAAGGGCGCTGTGATGAGACTGGGCGAGAATACCCATATGAATGTGGAAGCGATTTCTACCGGTTCTATTGCGCTGGATCTGGCGCTGGGGATCGGCGGCGTGCCCAAGGGGCGGATCATCGAAATATATGGGCCCGAATCTTCCGGTAAAACCACAATTGCGCTGCATGTGGTGGCGCAGGCGCAGAAAAACGGCGGGACGGCCGCATTTATTGATGTAGAGCATGCGCTGGATCCGGACTATTCGGCGGCGCTGGGGGTGGATATCGACTCGCTGCTGGTGTCACAGCCGGATACCGGCGAGCAGGCGCTGGAAATCTGTGAGGCGCTGGTGCGCTCCAATGCAGTAGATGTGATTGTGGTAGACTCGGTGGCGGCGCTGGTACCCCGTGCCGAGATCGAGGGCTTGATGGGTGATTCTCATGTAGGGCAGCATGCGCGGTTGATGTCGCAGGCGCTGCGAAAGCTGACCGCCTGTATTTCACGCTCCAACTGCGCAGTCATTTTTATTAACCAGCTTCGTGAAAAAATCGGCGTGGTATACGGCAATCCGGAGGTTACCACCGGCGGCCGGGCGCTGAAGTTCTATGCCAGCGTGCGGATCGATATCCGGCGTATCGAAACGCTGAAAGTGCAAAATGAGATGGTCGGTTCCCGCACCCGGGCAAAGATTGTGAAAAACAAAGTTGCGCCGCCGTTTAAAGAGGCGGAGTTCGATATTATGTACGGCGAGGGTATTTCCCATGAGGGCGAACTGTGCGATCTGGGCGTGAAAGCCGGGGTGATCCAGAAGAGCGGCGCCTGGTTTACTTATGGAGATCTGCGTTTACAGGGCCGGGATAATGTAAAGCTGTATTTTGCCCAGCATCCGGATGTTGCTGCTGAGGTGGAACAGAAAATTCTCGAAAATAAAGATAAGCTGATCAGCAGCCGCCGTACCAAGCTTGCCGCAGCTGCGGCGCAGGCACAGGCGCAGCCCCAGACTGAAGCGCCGGCAGCGCCGAAAGTGCCGAAGATCGATATTGATATTGCTGTGGACGATTGATGCGGATTTTAGAGGTTGCCCGCAGAAAGCGGCATTGTTACGCAGTATCTACCGAAACAGAACAGGTGCTGCTGGATGTGGATATTGTGGAGGAATACGGACTGCGTCCGGGGGTGCAACTGTCTGCGGCGCAGTTACAGGCGTTGATCATCGCGTCTAATAACCGGCGGGCGCTGAATAAGGCATCGTTTTTGCTGTCTAGACGGGATTATGCGGTCAAAGAGCTGCTTTTAAAGCTGATACCCGATTTTGGTGAAGATGCGGCGCAGCAGGCGGTGGATCAGTTGTGTGACGCAGGTGCGCTGGATGACCGGAAATTTGCACAGTTTTATGCTTCCTATCTCAGCGAAACAAAAAAACTTGCCGGCCGGGCGCTGGTGTTTGAGCTGACGAAAAAGGGGATCGACCGGGCGCTGGCGCAGGAGATTGCGGCGGAATTATCATCGGATCCGGTAGCATCCGCGCTGGAGATCGTTCGGCGCAAATATCCGGACTGTTTAGAGGATGAACGGGCGCTTCGCAGACTGCAGGGCGCGCTGGCCCGGCGGGGCTATGGATATGACGAAATCCGATCGGCGGTGCAGGCTTACCGCGAAGAGCAGCAGGCTGATGGCAAAGGAGCATTTGACGAATGACATATAAAGTGGGCATGGTGTCTTTGGGATGTCCGAAAAATCAGGTGGATGGTGAAATGCTGCTGGCGCGGCTGCGGCAGGACGGGTTTGAGATTACTGCTGACGAAACCGCGGCGGACGCCGTCATTGTCAATACCTGCGGGTTTATTGAAGACGCCAAGCGTGAGGCGATCGACAATATTTTAGAAGTTGCGCAGCAAAAGCAGACCGGCCGCCTGAAGGCGCTGGTGGTTACCGGCTGTCTGGCGCAGCGCTATCAGGACGAAATTTTAAAAGAGCTGCCCGAGGTGGACGCGGTGGTGGGCATCGGCGCCAATCAGGAGATTTGTGAGGTTGTGCGCCGGGCGCTGTCTGGCGCCGTTCATCAAAGCAGATATGCACAGGCGGAGGCTATGCCGCTGAACGGCGAGCGACTGTTGACGACGCCGGCGTATTCCGCTTATCTGCGGATTGCCGATGGCTGTGACAACTGTTGTACCTATTGTGCGATTCCGCTGATCCGCGGACGGTTTCGTTCCAGAACGATGGAGCAGATCGAGCAGGAGGCGCGTACGCTTGCCGCTCGGGGTGCGAAGGAACTGGTGTTAATCGCGCAGGATACCACCCGGTATGGCGAGGATTTATACGGCGAGCTGCGTTTGCCCGAGCTGTTGGATCGCCTGTGTGAAATCGATGGGGTCGAATGGATTCGGATTTTATACACGTATCCCGATCGGATTACCGACCGCCTTCTAAAAACCATCAACCGGCAGCCGAAGGTGTTGCCGTATCTGGATATTCCGCTGCAGCACGCCAGCGGGCCGGTATTGAAGCGGATGAACCGCAGTGGGGATGTACAGTCGCTGACCGCGCAGCTTGCGCATATCCGGCAGATGGTTCCGGGTATTACCATCCGTACCACGCTGATCGTAGGTTTCCCCGGCGAGACTGAAGAAGATTTTGCGGTTTTAGACGAGTTTATAAAAACAGTTCGGTTTGATCGCATGGGCTGCTTTACTTATTCGGCAGAGGAAGGGACGCCGGCGGCGTCTTTTCCGGATCAGATCGAGGAACAGGTCAAACAGCGCCGGATGGAGGTGCTGATGACCGATCAGTCGGTCATCAGCGAACAGCTTTGTGAACAGAAGCTGGGCAGCGTGCAACAGGTATTGGTCGAAGGATATGACGGTTTGAACAAATGCTGTTATGGCAGGAGCATTGCCGACGCACCGGATATCGACGGCAAGGTGTTTTTTACATCTGCAAAACGGCCGGCGCCGGGGGAACTGGTTCAGGTGCAGATTACCGATCGAATAGAATATGATTTGATCGGCGAACAACTTTTGTAATGGAGGCTGCGGGATTGAATATACCGAATAAGCTGACTGTGGTTCGGGTGCTGCTGGCGCCGGTGTTTCTGGCGCTGCTGATTTGGCCGTTTGCTAATCACTATCTGGCGGCGCTGCTGGTATTTATCATCGCATCGATCACTGACTGGCTGGATGGGCGGATTGCCCGCCGGCGTAATATTGTCACTGATTTTGGCAAGTTTCTGGATCCCATTGCCGATAAGCTGCTGACATTTTCGGCGTTTTTGGGCTTTATCGTCAACGATCTTGTCTGGGGCGCAGTATGGGTGGTCTTTATCGTTTTGCTGCGGGAGTTTCTCGTGGCGTCCATTCGATTGCTGGCTGCTGCCGATGGGAACGTGATCGCGGCTGACCATCTTGGAAAGGTCAAGACGGTGGGGCAGATGACGGCGATTATTCTGACGCTGCTGTTTGAATATGTGATCAGCGCGGCGGCGCTGGATTTACAGATTGTAACGGCGCTGCGGTACAGCGAGAGCGTGCTGGTCTGGATCAGCGCGGTATTGACCCTGTTGTCGGGCGCCAACTATTTGTATCAAAACCGGCGGTATATTAAATCGGGAAAATGATAGACAAATCGGCATAGTTGGTGTATAATAATATAAACAGCATAAAAGCGTATGCGGGAGAAGTAGGCTTTCCCTGCCAACAGAGAGCGTCTGTCACAGGCTGTAAACAGATGCGGGATGAGCGGAAAGCGCGAAATGCACCCGACAGCTTGCGGGGGGAATTTTCAGTATCTCTGCACGGCGTCCGCCGTTATCGGATCTGAGTGAAAAACAGGAGTGGAACCGCGGGAAACCGCCTCCGTCGCATGGTCGCATGCGGCGGTTTTTTTGTGGTTGGACATTGCAGGTACAGATATGGGTAGGAGGCCGCCGGGGACAATCACACGGGCATTCGTGCCGGTGCGGCGCAGACCGGGAGCAGGTAAACCGGCGTCCAAAATTAAAATTGTTTGTGGGTAATGGCGAATGGTTCCGGCGGCGCGTGTAAAGCTGTGTGCTTCATGAGAAAGCCGTTCATTGCTGCTTGTAAGAGTTCTATTGAATCAGGCGAATCCGCCGCGGCACCGGATAGCGGCCGCGGCATAAGGAGGCGTATTGTATGTTTGATCAAATCAAAGAGGATATTAAGATGGTGAAAATGCGGGATCCCGCCGCCCGGTCGGCGCTGGAAATTTTGTTGCTGTATCCGGGGGTAAAGGCGGTTCGGATGCACCGTCGGGCGCAGTTTTTTCACCGGCACGGATTAAAATGGATCGCGCGCTGGATTTCCCAGCGCTGCGTGCGTAAAACCGGTATTGAAATCCATCCGGCCGCCACCATCGGCAAACGGCTGTTTATCGATCATGGCGTGGGGGTGGTGATCGGCGAAACCGCACAGATTGGCGACGATGTGACCATTTATCAGGGCGTTACGCTGGGCGGAACCGGCAAGGAAACCGGCAAGCGGCATCCGACTATCGGAAATAACGTCATGATCGGTGCGGGCGCCAAGGTGTTAGGACCGTTTAAGGTCGGCGACAACAGTCGGATTGCGGCGGGCGCGGTAGTGCTGGACGAGGTGCCGCCCAACGCGACGGCGGTGGGCGTGCCGGCGACGGTGGTGCGCCTCAACGGCCGGCGGATTTATGACGCGCTGGATCAGATTCATATGCCGGATCCGGTCACCCAGCGCATCTGCGAGCTGGAATATCATATCCGCTGCCTGGAAAAGCTGGAAGAGACGCAGGATGCTGCAGAACAGCAGGATTCTTCGAAACATGAAAAGACCACGGATTAATACGAAAGGAACTTTGTCATGCTGCATATCTATAATACGCTGACCCATCAAAAACAACCGTTTGTGCCCCATACGCCGGGCAAGGTGAAGATGTATACCTGCGGACCGACGGTCTATCATTTTGCGCATATTGGCAATCTGCGCACCTATATCATGGAGGATGTGCTGGAGAAATATCTGCGGTATGCCGGTTATGACGTGACCAGGGTTATGAATATTACCGATGTGGGCCATTTGTCGTCGGACGCTGATACCGGGGAAGATAAGATGCTCAAAGGGGCCAAACGGGAGCATAAATCGGTGATGGAAATCGCCCGTTTTTATACCGATGCATTTTTTTCCGACTGTGAGAAGCTGCGGATCCGGCGGCCGGACGTGGTAGAACCCGCGACCCACTGTATTGATTCATTTATTAAAATGATTCAGGGTCTGTTGGATAAGGGCTATGCTTATGTGGCCGGCGGGAACGTTTATTTTGATACGTCGAAGCTGGAGAAGTATTATGTGTTTCAGGCGCATGACGCTGAAGATTTGGCAGTCGGTGTGCGGGAAGGCGTGTTTGCCGATGCAAACAAACGCAACAGCAGCGATTTTGTATTGTGGTTCACCAAATCAAAGTTTGAAGATCAGGAATTAAAATGGGACAGCCCGTGGGGTGTGGGCTATCCGGGCTGGCATATCGAGTGCTCCGCCATCAGCATCAAACATCTGGGCGAATATTTGGATATCCACTGTGGCGGGATTGATAATGCGTTTCCGCATCATACCAATGAAATTGCACAGTCGGAGGCTTATCTGGGGCATCCGTGGTGTTCGTATTGGTTTCATGTATTGCATTTGAATACAAATACGGGTAAGATGAGCAAATCCAAGGGCGAGTTTTTGACGCTGGATGTGCTGCAACAAAAGGGGTATGATCCGATGGTCTACCGGCTGTTTTGTTTGCAATCTCATTACCGCAAGGCGCTGGTGTTTTCCTATGAAGGCATGGACAATGCGGCGTCGGCTTATCAAAAGCTGATCGCACGGATCGCCGGGCTGCGGCAGAAAGACGGCGTGATAGACGAGCAGAAGGCCGCACCGCTGCGGGCAGAATTTGCCGCGGCGCTGGATAATGATCTGAACACATCGCTGGCAATCACCGCGCTTTATGATGTGCTCAAAGCGCCGGTCAATGACGCAACCCGTTTGGCGTTGATTCGTGAATTTGACCAGGTGCTGTCGCTGGGGCTGCTTCAGGCCGCCGCAGCATATGCCGCAGCGCCGGCGCAGGAGTCAGACGCGCAGATCGACGAATTGCTGGCTCAGCGGGCGCAGGCGCGCAAGGAGCGTGATTTTGCCCGGGCCGACGCGATTCGGGATCAGCTGACCGCAATGGGAATTGTGGTAGAGGATACAAAAGACGGCGCAATCTGGCACCGAAAATAGCATGTTGTAAGGCGGCCGTTAATAAAGGATCGGAATCTGTGTACAGGTCGTGCTTGACATTGGGGCGGGGTTGTGCTATAGTAGAAACGTACTTCAGAACGGCTATGAACTCACATGTTTTTTGTAGGTCATTGTTCTTTGATGATTTACGAAAAACATGTGTTTTTTATTAGTGGAGCGGGTACGAATATTTTTTTGGAGGTACCAGTATGCATAACGGTACAGTAAAATGGTTTAATGAAACCAAGGGGTATGGCTTTATTTCCAACGATGATGGCGGCGCGGATGTGTTTGTACATTTTTCTGCGATCGTTGCCGACGGTTTTAAAACGCTGGCGGAAGGCCAGAAGGTTACGTTTGACACCGAACCAGATCCCAAGGATACCGGCAAACTGCGCGCTGTGAATGTGCATCCGCTGTAAAAGCGCGACCGACATATGGCGTTGTAGACTGTAATGTGGTAAAAAACCGGCTCTCCAATTTTTTGGAGAGCCGGTTTTTTACTGTTTGGCAGGGCGGCCGGACCGGCGGGGCAGTGGTTACTGCCGATGCGGGCCCGCAAGCGAAATTGTTCGATATTGTTGTCGAAATATGCAATTTTAATGGGGCTTTTTTGGATATAACTGCCGCAAATTACCCTTTACATTCAGCGACAAATATAGTAAAATAATTAAAAATGGAGGTGTATTGGCGAATGGAGCCTAAATATAAAAGGATTTTGCTCAAGCTCAGCGGAGAGGCGTTGGCCGGTTCGAATAAAATGGGGATTGATTTTGATCGGGTTTTGGAGATTTGCGCCAGCATTAAGAAATGCACAGATCTTGGCGTTGAAATCGGCATCGTCGTTGGCGGCGGCAACTTCTGGCGGGGGCGTTCCAGCGGCCAAATGGATCGTACCAGAGCCGATCATATGGGAATGCTTGCTACGGTGATCAACTCGCTGGGCATCGCCGACGGCCTGGAACAGGTGGGCGTAGATGTGCGGGTGCAGACGGCGATTTCGATGCAGCAGATCGCGGAGCCATATATCCGCAATCGGGCGACCCGCCATCTGGAAAAAGGCCGGGTGGTGGTTTTCGGCTGTGGAACGGGTAACCCGTTTTTCTCTACCGATACGGCGGCAGCGCTGCGCGCGGCAGAGATTGAGGCGCAGATTGTGTTTAAAGCTACCAATGTCGACGGGGTATATGACTGCGATCCGCGAAAAAATCCGAATGCGAAAAAGTATGATAAGCTGTCTTATCTGGATGTGTTGAATAATGGTCTGCAGGTGATGGACAGTACGGCCGCTTCTTTGTGTATGGATAATGAGCTGCCAATTCTGGTGTTTTCACTGGAGCCGTCGGATAATATTCTTAAGGCGGTTTTGGGTGAGAATATCGGCACGCTGGTGTGTTAAAACTATGCGGTATGCCCGCAGGCGGGCTTTTTGATTTTTGATCGACGAAAGGGATGGGTATAGCATGGATGAGTTGTATACATTGTGTGAGACAAAAATGAATAAGGCGGTACAGGCGCTGGATTCGGAATATGCGGCGATCCGGGCCGGCCGGGCGAATCCTGCGGTGTTGAATAAGGTTTTGGTGGATTATTACGGTGTGCCGACGCCAATTGCGCAGATGGCGGCGGTGGCAGTGCCGGATGCGCGAACAATTTTGATTCAGCCCTGGGACGCCAGCACGCTCAAAGACATCGAAAAAGCGATTTTGGCGTCGGATGTTGGGATTACACCAAACAATGACGGCAAGGCGATTCGGCTGAATTTTCCGCCGCTGACAGAAGAGCGCCGGCGGGAGATCGTGAAAGAAATTAAAAAATATGGCGAAGAGTGCAAGGTGGCGGTGCGGGCGGCGCGCCGGGATATACTTGAGAAATATAAAGCGCAGAAAAAAGACGGAACGCTGACAGAAGACGATCTGAAAAACAGTGAGAAAAAGATACAGGAACTGACAGATAAATTCTGCAAAGAGGTAGACGCGCTGTCTGCCGATAAAGAAAAAGAGATTATGGCAATCTGATCTATATCAAACCGGTGAATATCCGGGCGGCTTGCCCGGATATTTGGTTTTTGGGGCTATGGATCGGTATTCGTGGCTTGTATATGAATTCAAAGAAAGGGCTTGGCCAAAGATATGGGTAAACAGGCGCAGTTGGATTTATCGAATATACCGAAGCATATCGGCATTATTATGGACGGGAACGGACGTTGGGCAAAAAAACGGTTTTTGCCCCGGTCGGCGGGACATTCTGCGGGAGCGTCTACTTTTAAAACCATTGCCCGTTACTGTAATAAAATCGGCGTGCAGGTGTTGACGGTTTATGCCTTTTCCACCGAAAACTGGAAACGTCCGCCTGCGGAGGTGGCGTCGATTTTAGATATTCTGCGCAAATATCTGAAAGATTCTACAAATTTCAAAGATGAAAATATCCGGTTGCGGTTTATCGGCGATAGCAGCGTGTTGCCAGCGGATATTATCGAGTTGATTCATACCGCTGAGGAGGATTCTAAATCCGCCACCGGGCTGGTGGTAAATCTGGCGGTCAATTACGGCGGGCGGGACGAAGTCGTACACGCAGTGCGGCAGATTGTGAAAGACTGTAAAAACGGGGTGCTGACTGAGGAACAGATTAATGAACAGGCGATTTCTGCGCGTATTTATACCGCTGGTCAGCCGGATCCGGATCTGATTATCCGTCCCAGCGGGGAATACCGGTTGTCCAACTTTCTGTTATGGCAGTCGGCCTACAGTGAGTTTTGGTTTTCAAACGTATTATGGCCGGATTTTAAACCCCGGCATCTGGATCAGGCGATTCTTTCCTATCAGCAGCGGGATCGCCGGTTTGGCGGTGTGCATGCAGGTGAAAACGCGTGATGGGCGGTGCGGAGCGTCGGTAGTGGCGGGTTTGAATCAAGCGGCCGGTTCGCCGGCCTTTCGGCATTTTGTGTAAAAGGGATGATTGCATTATGAAACAACGAATTATTACCGGATTGATTGGCGGATCGCTGGTTATTTTATTGTTGTTTTTACGGGATACCGTTGTGTTTAATTGTATCATTGCGCTGATTACGCTGGTGTCGGTTTATGAGATCCTCGTGGCTACACATTATGTAAAAAATCGGGTGTTGATTGGCTGCGGCCTGCTGTTTGCGGCTGTGGTTCCGTTTTTCCAGCTGACCGGTTTTATGCCGGTGGGGCTGACCATCTGCTGCGCGTTTATTCTGGCGACGCTGTGTGTGTTGTTGCATGGACACCGAACAATAGAACTAAAAGAAGTTTCGTTTGTGTTTATGATGTCGCTGCTGATTCCGTTTTCGATGTCGACAATGCTGTATCTGAATGTGGCGTCGGTCTATTTTCCGCAAAGATATGATCAGATCGACGGGTTGTTTTTTGTATTGTTGGCTTTTGGCGGCGCCTGGATGGGAGATATCGGCGCATATTTTATCGGCAGCTTTTTTGGAAAGCATAAACTGGCGCCGGTGATCAGCCCGAAAAAAACGGTGGAGGGCGCCATTGGCGGCGTGTTGACCACGGTGGTGTTTTTTACAGCGCTGGGACTGGTCTGGGAGTTTGCGGTGTTGCGACAGGATGGCGGTGTGCAATGGGTGTGGCTGGTGATCAGCGCGGTTGCCTGCTCCATTGTGGGCATGATCGGTGATCTTGCTTTTTCCTGTATCAAGCGGGCCTGCTATATTAAAGATTACGGCCATATTATCCCCGGACACGGCGGGATGCTGGACCGGTTTGACAGTGTGATTTTAGTATCGCCGTTTTTGTTTTTGCTGGTGCAATATATTCCGTTCATTGTTCGGACGGCGGTTTAAGAGGTAAATGGCAATGACCCTTTGTATTTTAGGCTCCACAGGCTCGATCGGAAAACAGAGTCTCGACGTTGCGCGGCTGCACGGAATTTCCGTTGCGGCCCTTACTGCGTATCATAATGTGCAACTGCTAGAACAGCAGATTCGGCAGTTTCATCCGGCGCTGGCGGTCGTGGTGGATCCGGCGGCGGCGAAAACGCTGCAAATCCGGGTTGCAGATACGAACACGAAGGTGTTGTCAGGTACGCAGGGACTGTTGGAAGCGGTGCAGCTTGCACAGGTGGACATGGTGCTCAATGCGCTGGTGGGCATGGCGGGGCTGCTGCCGACGGTGACGGCGATTCGGGCAGGTAAAGATATTGCGCTGGCAAATAAGGAAACGCTGGTAGCCGGCGGTGATCTGGTAATGGAACTGGCGCGGCAAAAGGGTGTGCGGATTCTGCCGGTGGATTCTGAGCATTCGGCGGTGTTTCAGGCGTTGCAGGGCAACGATCGAAAAGATGTAAACCGAATTATTCTGACAGCATCCGGCGGGCCGTTTTTTGGAAAGAGCAAAGCGGAACTGGCCGGAGTAACGGCGGCGCAGGCGCTGCGGCATCCCAACTGGAATATGGGTCAAAAAATCACCATCGACTGTGCAACCATGATGAATAAGGGCTTCGAGGTGATCGAGGCGGTGCATTTGTTCGGGTTGCCAGAACAGCAGATTGATGTGGTGATCCATCGGGAAAGTATTGTGCATTCGATGGTGGAATATACCGACCATTCGGTGATGGCGCAGATGGGCGTGGCGGATATGCGGATTCCGATTCAGTATGCGCTGACCTGGCCGCGGCGGCAGCCGTCTCCGGCGGCGGCGCTGGATCTGACGAACATTGCGAAACTGACCTTTTATCCGCCGGATGAGCAGAATTTCCCCTGTTTGTCTGTCTGCCGGCAGGCGATTCGCAAGGGCGGCGTGACGCCGGCGGCGGTGAATGCCGTCAATGAAGAGGCGGTTCGGCTGTTTTTGCAGGACCGGATCGGATTTTTGGAGATTGCCGAATGGGCGCAGCGTGCATATGACGGCTTTTCGGGGGCATATTCTGATACAGACGATCTTCTGCGTATAGATGCGGATGCGCGCAGGATGGTGCGGGAATATTACGCCGGGAGGTGACGGTCATCGATACGGTTTTAAATATATGGAATATGGTCTGGCCGGTGTTGGTGGCGATTTTGATTTTTGGCCTGATTATTTTTATTCATGAATTCGGGCATTTTTTGTTTGCCAAGCTGTTTAAAGTGCGGGTCAATCAGTTTGCCATCGGGTTTGGCCCGGCGATTTTTAAATTTCAAAAGGGCGAAACGCTGTATGCGATTCGGATTCTGCCTTTTGGCGGCTATTGCGCGATGGAGGGGGAGGATGGCCAGAGCGAGGATCCCAGGGCGTTTGGAAACGCCAAGGTTTATAAACGGATCATCATCTGCGCTGCCGGCGCGGTGTTTAATCTGATTCTGGGTTTTTTGATCATGCTGACCATTGTTTCGATTCAATCTAATAATCTGGCGTCTACCACCATCAGCCGGTTTGACGATCACGCTGTATCAAATACCGGACAGGGGTTACAGGTCGGAGATCGGATTTTAAAAATCAACAACCGGCATATTTTTTCTTCAGACGATATCAGCTATATGCTGGCCAGTGATGAAGATGGCGTGGTGTCCATGCAGGTCAAGCGGGATGGAGAGAATATAACGCTGGATGCTGTGCAATTTGATATGCAGGAGCAGGACGGCAGAAGCTTTATCGAACTGGATTTTTGGGTCGAGCCGGTGGATGCCGGATTTTTCGGTATCATTGGCGAGAGCTTTAACCGCACCCTTTCAATGGGACGGCTGGTCTGGATGTCGTTGGGCGATCTGCTGACCGGGAAATATGGGCTCAATGATATTTCCGGCCCGGTTGGTGTTACGAGCATGATGTCCAGCGCGGTATCAAGTATAGCGGTCAACGGCGTGGACGGGTTGATCTATCTGCTGCGGATTTTATCGCTGATCATCATCAATCTTGGAATTTTTAATTTACTGCCGGTACCGGCGCTGGACGGCAGCCGGATTCTGTTTTTAATCATTGAATGGATTCGAGGGAAACCCATCGACCCGAAAAAAGAGGGTATGGTGCACGCGATCGGCATGGCGGTATTGCTGGTGCTGATGGTTGTGATTTTGTTTAAGGATGTCTGGGCGCTGTTTTGACAGGGCAAAGCTTTTATGGTAGCACAGTGAAAAGGGGAGGCCGGCATGGCTGTTTATACAAAACAGGTTCAAATTGGAAAGCTTTCGATTGGCGGCGGCGCGCCGGTGGTGATTCAGTCGATGCTCAACCGGCCGGCAGCGGATATCGCCGGCAATGTGGAACAGGCCAGAGCGCTGGAGGCTGCGGGCTGTGAAATGATCCGGGCGGCGGTCCCGACAATGCAGGACGTGCCGTTGATTACGGCGCTGAAAGCGGCGGTGCGGGTTCCGATTATAGCAGATATTCATTTTGATTACCGCATTGCACTGGCCTGTGTTGACGCGGGCGTGGATAAAATCCGGATCAATCCGGGAAATATCGGCAGCGACGATAAGGTTCGGGCGGTGGCGGAAAAATGTAAAGAGGCGGGTCTCCCGATTCGCATCGGCGTTAATTCCGGCTCTGTTGAAAAGCATATTCTGCAAAAATATGGCGGGGTAACCGCTGAGGCGCTGGTAGAAAGCGCGCTGTATCACGCATCGCTGCTGGAACGGTTTGGATTTAACGATATAGTATTATCGATGAAAGCGTCAGATGTACAGTTGATGTTTGACGCTTATAAATTGGCGGCACAGCGGACCGATTATCCGCTGCATCTGGGCGTAACCGAAGCTGGAACCCCGCGCATGGGGCTGGTGAAATCTGCCGCGGGCATCGGCGGGTTGCTGCTGTCGGGCATCGGCGATACCCTGCGGGTATCGCTGACCGACGATCCGGTGCGGGAAGTGGCTGCGGCACGAGATATTCTGGCGGCCTGCGGTGTGCGCAGATTTGGCGTGAATATTGTCTGTTGTCCGACCTGTGGACGAACCAAAATCGATCTGATTGCACTGGCAAACCGGGTGGAACAGGCGCTAAAAGACTGTGACAAGCCGATTACGGTGGCGGTGATGGGTTGTGCTGTGAATGGCCCGGGCGAGGCGGCCGGGGCTGATATCGGCGTTGCCGGCGGCGATGGCTGCGGGCTGTTGTTTAAAAAAGGGAAGATTATCAAAAAGGTAGAAGAACATCAGCTGTTTGATCTGCTGATGCAGGAGATTCAGGAATTATAAAGGCAACCGTATCAGCCGGCGCCGGCGGTCTGCTGACAGAGGGCAGTCTAAATGGCACAAACAGACGCCTGACGGTATGATGATGCGGTTGGGCGCGGTTTAGCCCGCATCGATTTGACGATGGGGCCGCGTTGATGTGGGAAAGGGTTTTTTCATTTATGGCACAAATGTTATTTTCAGAGCTTTTCGGAGGCTATCTGACCGATCAGGCGTTGTTGCAGGACTATGGACAACTGCGGGTTTCAGGCTGCCACATTGTCCGGGAACATCGGCAGATGCAGCTGGAAGTGTTCAGCGATGTTTATATTTCCTATGCTGACCAGCAGAAACTGGAACAGGCGCTTCAGCAGGCGCTGTCACTGTCGATGGCGCGTGTCAGCGTCATTTATGAGCATTTGCCCTTTGAAGGGGCGTATTGTAACGATCTGCTGCTGTTGCTGCGCCGGAAAAATCCCAGGCTTAACGGTTTTTTTGATGGTGCGGTATGCGCATATGACGGGCAGACGCTGACCATTTCATTGCAGCACGGCGGGTTGGAGATGATCCAGGCACAACAGACCGAACAAAAAATCAAAGAATGGCTGTCGCTGCATTTTTCGATTACGCCGCAGGTTGTATTTACCGGGGTGACCGAAGCCACTGCTGAAATGTGCGCGCAGGATGCGCAGCAGGCGGAACAGCGTCAGATCGAGAAGCTGCGGCAGCAAAAAAAAGCGCAGCAGGCGCAGGAGGACGCGCCGCGTACAGCACCGCCGCCGGACAATCTGCCCTATTATCCTGACAGCTTGAAGCCGGTATTTGGCCCGCCGATCAAATCCAGACCGACGCCGATCGGGGAGATCACGCCGGAGCTTGGAACGGTGACAGTCTGGGGCGATGTGTTCAAGACCGACGCCATCAAAACCCGCAGTGGCGGCCGGTATATTGTGACGATGTATATAACCGATTATACCGGTTCTTACATATTGAAAAGCTTTGTGACCGAGGGCGAATATAAAACGCTGGAACATATCAAGCCGGGTGCGACGCTGCTGGTGCGGGGCGATATCAACAACGACCGGTTTGAAAACGAATATGTGCTCAACCCGAAAAGCATCATGACGGCGAAAAAATATCAGATTACCGATACCGCAGAAAAAAAGCGGGTGGAGCTGCATCTGCATACCAACATGTCGGCGATGGATGGAATGACGCCGGCGGAGGAACTGGTGGAAACTGCTTATCGCTGGGGGCATAAGGCGGTGGCGATCACCGATCACGGGGTGGTGCAGGCGTTTCCAAATGCGATGAACGCGGTGGAGAAGATCCGCGCGGCCGGCGGGGATTTTAAGATTCTATATGGTGTGGAGGCTTATTTTATCAACGATCTGGTCAAGGCCGTGACCGGAAATGCTGCCACGCCGTTTTCGGGCAGTTTTGTGGCGTTTGACGTGGAAACGACCGGGCTGTATGCGTCGACTGACCGGCTGACGGAGATCGGCGCGGTGAAAATCGTCAACGGGGAAATTACCGAAAAATTTGATACCTTTGTGAATCCGGGAATGCCGATCCCGCCGAAGATTACCCAGCTTACCGGCATCACCGACGCGATGGTCAAGGATGCGCCGGGAGAGGCCGAGGCGTTGCGCAGCTTTCTGGATTTTGCGGGCGACTGCGTGTTGATAGCCCACAACGCTGATTTTGATATGTCATTTATCCGGGCGGCAGCCAGTCGCAGCAGCCTTGTTTATAACCCGACCTATATCGACAGTGTGCCGATGGCGCGGGCGCTGCTGCCGGCGCTGAAAAACCACAAGCTTGACACGGTGGCAAAAGCCCTGAAGCTGCCGGCGTTTAACCATCACCGCGCCTGTGACGATGCGGCGGTATTAGGCGAAATATTCATCCGGTTTATGGAGATGCTGCAGGCGGGCGGTTGTGAAAATACCGCACAGATCAACAATGCGTTGGCAGGCGGCGATTATAAAAAACTGCCCCGCTATCATATGATCATTCTGGTGCGTAATGCGGTGGGGTTAAAAAATCTGTATAAGCTGATTTCAAAAGCGCATCTGCAATATTTTTATAAAAAGCCGCTGATCCCCAAAAGCGAGCTGGACCAGCTTCGGGAGGGGCTGTTGATTGGCAGCGCCTGCGAGCAGGGCGAACTGTATCGCGCGATCATGATGGGCAAGCAATGGGGCGAGCTGTTGCAGATCGCGTCGTATTACGATTATCTGGAGGTGCAGCCCAAGGGCAACAATGCGTTTATGATTCGCACCGGCGCGGTGCAGTCTGAACGGGATCTGGAAGGTCATGTGCGCACCATTCTGAAGCTGGGGCAAAAGCTGAACAAGCCGGTGGTGGCTACCGGCGACGTACATTTTCTCCGGCCCACCGACGCGCAGTTCCGCGCGATTTTAATGGCGGGGCAGGGGTTTGCAGACGCTGATGATCAGGCGCCGCTGTATCTGCGCACCACCGATGATATGCTCAAAGAATTTGCATATCTGGGTGAAAAAACCGCGATGGAGATCGTGGTGGAGAACCCCAATAAAATTGCGGATATGATCGACGGGGATATCCGGCCGATCCCAGAGGGGAATTATCCGCCGTCTATCGAGGGCAGCGATGTTACGCTGCGGGAGGATGCGGTGCGCAAGGCAAAGGAGATCTATGGCGATCCGATGCCGGAGCTGGTGGAAAAACGGCTGAAAAAAGAGCTGGATTCCATCATCACCAACGGCTATGCCGTGATGTATGTAACCGCGCAGCGTTTGGTGGCAGATTCCAACGCCCATGGTTATCTGGTAGGCTCCCGGGGGTCGGTGGGCTCGTCGTTTGTGGCGACGATGACCGGCATTTCCGAGGTGAATCCGCTGGCGCCGCACTATGTCTGTCCGAACTGCAAACACAGTGAGTTTATCACCGACGGTTCGGTCGGTTCCGGCTTTGATCTGCCGGAGAAAAACTGCCCTGACTGTGGAACGCCGATGAACCGCGACGGGCATGATATCCCCTTTGAGACCTTTTTGGGCTTTAAGGGCGATAAAGTGCCGGATATCGACTTGAATTTTTCCGGCGAATACCAGTCGCGTGCGCACAAATATACCGAAACGCTGTTCGGTGAAGGCTGTGTGTTCAAGGCCGGTACGATTGCAACCGTAGCGGATAAGACCGCTTACGGCTATGTCCGCAAATATGCGGAAGAAAAGGGAAAGATCTATAACAAGGCCGAGATTGAACGGCTGACCCAGGGTTGTACCGGCATCAAGCGTACCACCGGCCAGCATCCCGGCGGAATGATCGTTGTGCCGTCGGATATGTCTATTTATGATTTTTGCCCGGTGCAGCATCCGGCGGACGATACCGGGTCAGATACCATCACCACCCATTTTGATTTTCATTCCATCCATGATACCATTTTGAAGCTGGATATTCTGGGGCATGATGTGCCGAGCATTTACAAATATCTGGAACAGAACACCGGCATTCCGGTGATGCAGGTGCCGATGAGTGATCCAAAGGTTATGAGCCTGTTCCATTCGCCGGAGGCGCTGGGCGTGACGGCGCAGCAGCTGGGGGTGGAAACCGGCACGCTGTCGCTGCCGGAGCTGGGCACCAATTTTGTCCGGCAGATGCTGATGGAAAGCCAGCCGAAGACGTTTTCTGATTTGCTGCAGGTATCGGGACTGTCCCATGGCACCGACGTATGGACCGGTAATGCCCAGGAGCTGATCCGCAACGGGGTGTGTAACATTTCCGAAGTAATCGGCACGCGGGATAATATCATGACTTATCTGATCCATAAGGGACTGGATGAAAGCATGGCGTTCAAGATCATGGAAATCGTTCGGAAAGGCAAGGCGCCCAAACTGCTGACAGAGGAACATAAACAGGCTATGCGGGCGCATAATGTGCCGGAATGGTATCTGGAATCCTGCATGAAGATCAAATATATGTTCCCCAAAGCGCATGCGGCGGCGTATATGATCGCGGCGCTGCGTCTGGGGTGGTATAAGGTGTATCATCCCGCGGCTTATTACGCTGCATATTTTACAGTGCGCGGTGAGGACATGGACGGCGTATTGGCGATGCAGGGGATCGGCGCGGTTCAGGAGAAGATGCGCGAGATTGCGCAAAAGGGCAAGGCTGCCACCGCCAAAGAGGCCGGTACTTATACGACGATGCAGATCGTTTATGAATTGCTGTGCCGTGGGGTAGAATTGCTGCCGGTGGATTTTTATAAATCCAAGGCCAGTATTTATACGGTGGAAGACGGTAAAATCCGGCTGCCGTTTCTGTCAATCAACGGTGTAGGTGAGACTGCGGCTGCAACGCTGGAGAAAACGGCGCAGACCGGCGGTTTTATCTCGATTGAAGATATCCAACAGGCCTCCGGTGTGTCGAAAACGGTGATTGAGGCGTTGGAAAACGCCGGGACACTGGATTTTTTACCAAAATCGAATCAGATCAGTTTTTTCTGATGCCGCCAGAAATATGCCGGAAGTATCAGGTGAATGAAGAAAGGTTGAGCGGATGATGCAGCTGACAGGTAAAAAGGTGAATTTTTTGGGTGACAGTATTACCCAGGGACATGGAACTTCGGCGTCGGAACATATTTATTTGAATGTGCTTGAAAAGCGGTGCGGCTTTGCCTGTGTCCGCAATTACGGGATCGGCGGTACCCGCATCGCGCCGGTGACTGACCGGCAGAAATGCCCAGATTTCGGGCCGTCGTTTGTAGAGCGGTATCAGCAAATGGATGATGACGCCGATTTAATCGTTGTATTTGGCGGCACGAATGATTTTGGGCATGGCGACGCGCCCATGGGCGATCCGGCTGATCGGGATATTCATACCTTCTATGGGGCGCTGAATCTGCTGATGGAGGGCTTGATTGAAAAATATCCGCAGGCCGATATTGTGTTTATGACGCCGCTTCAGCGTAGTGAATGTGAGCAACCCGGGCAGTTCAGCGGATATCGTCTGGTAGAGTATGCAGACGCGATTATGAAAACGGGGCGGCGGTTTGCGATCCCGGTTCTCGATCTGTATGGCACCAGCGGTATCTGTGCGCGGTTGGAACCGGTGTGTAAGCTGTTTATGCCGGATGGGTTGCATCCCAACGATGCCGGCCATTTGAAAATTGCCTCCCGTTTGCAGGGATTTTTGGAATGTTTGTAATACAGAAAACCAGCCGAAAGGCTGGTTTTCTGTATTTGTATGTTAGTTGTATTAAAAATAGCAATATTTTATATATAATGATATTATTTACAAGTAAAATATTTACTTATAGAAATATAATGCTTATAATAAAAATAAACATTTATTTTGTTTCAAAAGAGGGGGAGAGAACTAATATGAAAAAATATCTTTCTGTGCTGTTGGCTTTGCTGGCTGTTATGTGCTTTTTAGCGGGTTCCGCAAACGCGCAGGGCAATCTGATATTGCCGCTTGAACCAATGGGAGAGCAACCAGTGTTTCCCACGGGTCTTACAATCGGTCAGCCGGTATACAGCGATGGGGTGCAGGCAACGATGTATACGGCCGCCTGTGAACCTGGGCAGCAAACGAGTACATTACTGCATATAACGGGCGAGCGTCTGTCTGATTGTACTGTTGAGATGGATTTGGGCCGGTTTATGAATTATGCGCAGCTGGACAGTTATACATATTATGGCGCATGGGCTGTGCAGGGCGTTGCAAGCGGTGAAAATATACAGGTGTGTATGGATGTTGGCGATGTGACATTGGTCGATCAGCAGCCCTTTATCTCCGACAGACAGCAGGCGACATTATATAGGTTTTCGATGCGCGATGTGCCAGATGTATGGGATACGGTCATGCATATTACAATTCACGGAGATGTATCTGCGTGTGATCTGATCGTATCGCTGCCGTTTGCAACATGTGAGCCTCAGGCCTGATTTTGGGAGATGTTAATAGCGATCACGCTGTAAATAATAAAGATTATGCGTCTTTAAAGCGGTTGTTGGCGGATATTGCCGAGCCGTCTGACTGGCAGGCGGACGTGAACGATGACGGCATGTACAATAATAAGGATTTGGCAAGATTAAAGCTGGTGCTCGCGGATACGTTTATTTAGTCGTTGACGGATTGTTACCGAAACATTACAACCGCTGTTGAAAAACCGCTGCCCAAACGGGCAGCGGTTTTATCGTGTATGAAAGGACTTTCGTTATTTGTTGCATTTGCCTGATTTTATATATTGCGTTCCAGAGCAATATGTGATATGCTAAATTGAAAGAAAATTTGCAAGGAGGATGTTTATGCAAACGGTAATAAGACAGAAGAAACTGTTGGCATTGCTGTTGGCTGCGGTAATGGCGCTAACCGCGATCGGGATCAGTGCGTTTACAGCGTCGGCGGAAGAAGAGTTTACAAAGTCGTCGCTGGAATTTGTAAGTCAGATCAACGCCGGGTGGAATTTGGGTAATTCGCTGGACGTTGATGTAAATTGGGGCGGTGAAACCGGTTGGGGGAATCCCACGATCACGCAGGAGCAGATCGATGCTGTAGCCGATAAAGGATTTAACCTGATTCGGATTCCGGTGACCTGGACTGGTTCTATCGGCGACGCGCCGGATTATACCATCAATCACAGATGGATGTATCGTGTCAAACAGGTTGTAGATTATGCTGTGAACAATGATTTGTATATCATTATCAATCTCCATCATGATGGTGGTACCGGTCCTGACGGCTGGCTGAATTTTGACAAGATTTCAGATTATGAAGACGAGGCGCAGGTACAGACCATGGTTGATAAATTTGAAAAGGTTTGGACCCAGATCGCGGAAGAATTCAAAGATTATGATGAGCATCTGATTTTTGAAGGCTTTAACGAAGTGCGCGACGGCGAGAATTGGGGCGGCTATGACGAAGCCTGGGAAATGATCGACCGTTTGAATCAGGCGTTTGTGGATACGGTGCGGGCGACTGGCGGCAATAATGCAAAACGGTATTTGATGATGAATACATATGCAGCCAGCTCCAGCAGAAATGACATTAGCAATTTTACGATTCCGACAGATCCGGCGAATCATCTGATCGGCTCGGTACACAGCTATTCTCCACATAGTTTTAGCTTTCCAACATCCACCGGTGACGGCACTGGAAACAGCACCTATGATTCTGAAGATTTTGCAAATGAGCTGAACACGCTGATCTCTAATTTAAAGGCCAAGTTCATTGATAACGGCGTGGCGGTGATTATCGGCGAAATGGGGACCGTGAATAAGAATAATACTGCTCAGCGCGTGCAGCATATACAGCAGTATGTAAATGCTGTAGGTCCTTACGGCATTAAGCTGGTCTGGTGGGATAACAACGCGTTTGTTGTTTCTACCAGCGGTGAATCATTTGGTTTGCTGAATCGCCGCACATTGCAGTGGACTTATGGCGAAATTGCTGACGCGATGATCG
>CALWVA010000013.1 GCA_944384875.1 uncultured Clostridia bacterium | reverse complement strand
TAGCGGCTGCCTGAAATAGTAATGCGGTGTCAAATTTTCAGCGTCCCTTTTAGGGACTAAGTCCGTAATAGCCCCTTTTAGGGGCTGTGCATACCACCAGTTTACTGGTGGTTTTGATTTATATCGTGTATGTTAAAATTCTGGGCAGTTTTTAAATCGCTGTTTTAATCCGTTGCATATTCCCTTATTCCTGCTTTTTTCCGCTGCAAAACAGCTCTTTGCACCCAATCAAAACCAATAAACCGGCAAACAGTTTATGAAGCAGCGCGCTTTGTAATACCGTTGCCAGGGCAGCGCCGATCCCGACGCCCAACAGTCCGCAACCGGCGGCAAACAGGATCGGCCGCCATTTCAGCAGCCCTTTTCTGGCATAAATGATCACTGCGAAAACCGCTACCGGAATAAAAAACAACAGGTTGGTGCCTTGCGCCTTTAATTGATCGGTTCCGAAAAACAGGGTCAAAAATACGATCAGAATTCCACCGCCGCCGATTCCGAGAGATCCGGCTGCACCGGCCAACAAGCCGGCGCAGCCATACCAGATCCAATCCAGACTCATGGGTGGTGCTCCTTCCGTTATATTTATAAGCTGTCGTGCCGGTAATTTGCGCTTTCGACCTGACAACGCGCAGCGGTTGCAGTGATCAATGTTTTAAGCCCACCGGCAAATCGCGTGTTTTTTCCGACGGACAGGATATCGCTTTTTCACCGGCGGATTAGCATTCATTTTTTAGCGACATTTTTGTGGCCGGCCGCCTGGGGATCAAAAAAACAGCATCCGCGCACCAGACCAGATCAGAAATACCGCGAAGATCCGGCGCAGCCAATTCGGATCAATTTTTTTCATAATCCATGTACCAATTCCGGCTCCCGCCAGGCCGAACAGGCATAAAATTCCCAGATGCAGGTCAATTGTGGCATTGCCGTTGTACAGATACAGCCCCGCGCTGATACAGCACAGCGGCAAAATCAGCGCCACCGATCCGGCGTGCGCCTGCTTTTGCGTAAAGCCCAGCGACTTGAGCATAGGCACCGCCAGCATGCCGCCGCCCGCGCCGAACAGGCCGTTGATCACACCGATCAGCAGCCCGCCGACGCCGGTTTTCCATACGGTTTTATGCAGCTTCATGCCTTAAACCCGTCCTTTTTCTACAGATCATGCAGTTGCTATTATCTGCATCTGCAAGCGGATTTATCCCGGCGTTGTAAAAATGACCAAAAACGCCAAAGCAAATCTGCGGCTTTTTCACGCTTTGTTAAAAGTTTATCAATTCACAATAAATTCACGAAAAATCTATTGTAAAAATCCCAAGCTTGGTATATAATAGCGATAATCCTTTATTATGGGGGTAAATGGTGGTTTTTACCCGGCTGTCCAAAGGATCATGACGTATATTAAACAAAAGGAGCGATTTTGTTATGACAACGAATGCATCTGTGCTTGCATGGATTGATCAGATGAAAGAGCTGACCAATCCCGATACCGTTGTGTATATCGACGGCAGCGAGGCGCAGCTGGAGCAGCTGCGGCAGCAGGCGGTCAAAACCGGAGAGATGATTAAGCTCAATCAGGAGAAACTGCCCGGCTGTTATTTACATCGTACAGCGGTCAACGATGTTGCCCGTGTAGAGGGCAGAACCTTTATCTGTGCCAGAACCAAGGAAGAGGCCGGCCCGACCAACAACTGGATGGACCCGAAAGAGGCTTATGCGCTGTTATATGGCATTGCCAAGGGCGCCTATGCCGGCAGAACCATGTATGTGATCCCCTATTCGATGGGTCCGGTAGGTTCCGAATTTTCCAAGATCGGCGTGGAGCTGACCGATTCCATCTATGTCGTGCTGAACATGGCGATTATGACGCGTGTGGGCGACGCCGTATGGGAGGTGCTGGGCGACAGCACCGACTGGGTCAAGGGCCTGCACTGCAAATGTGATATCGATGAAGAGAAACGGTATATCTGCCACTTCCCGGAAGACAACACCATTATCTCTGTCAACTCCGGTTACGGCGGGAACGTCCTGCTGGGCAAAAAGTGCTTTGCGCTGCGGATTGCGTCGTTCCTGGGCAGAAACGAGGGCTGGATGGCCGAGCATATGTTGATTTTAGGCCTGGAGAAGCCAAATGGTGAGATCAAATATATCGCTGCAGCGTTCCCGTCGGCCTGCGGCAAGACCAACCTGGCCATGCTGATCCCGCCGGAGAAATACCGCAAACTGGGTTACAAGGTCTGGTGTGTGGGCGACGACATCGCCTGGATGCGCATCGGCGAAGACGGCCGGCTGTGGGCGGTCAACCCCGAAAACGGTTTCTTTGGCGTTGCGCCGGGAACCAACGAAAAATCCAATCCCAATGCGTTGCATACCACCCAGAAAGATACGATTTTCACCAATGTTGTGCATAATCTGGATGATAATACCGTCTGGTGGGAAGGGCTTGACAAGAACCCGCCGACCAACGCGCTGAACTGGAAAGGCGAGAAGTGGGATCCCGCTTCGGGCGAGAAGGGCGCGCATCCCAACAGCCGCTTTACTGCACCGGCGAAAAACTGCCCGTGCATCAGCCCCGAGTTTGAAAACGGCAAGGGTGTTCCGATTTCCGCGATTGTGTTCGGTGGTCGCCGCGCTAAGGCTGCGCCGCTGGTATACCAGTCCCGCGATTGGAAACACGGTGTGTTTGTCGGTTCGGTCATGGCTTCTGAAACCACTGCGGCTGCTACCGGCGCTGTAGGCGTCGTGCGGCATGACCCGATGGCGATGATCCCGTTCTGCGGATATAACATGGGCGACTATTTTGCCCACTGGCTGGAAATGGGCGAGAAGCTGGGCGATAAAGCGCCGAAGATTTTCAACGTCAACTGGTTCCGTCTGGATGACGAGGGCAACTTCATGTGGCCGGGCTTCGGCGACAATATGCGGGTGCTCAACTGGATTCTGGACCGCTGCGAAGGCAAGGTCGACGCGGTAGAGACGCCGATCGGCTATGTGCCTCATCCGGCGGATATTGATATCGATGGGCTGGACGTCACCGAGGATACCCTCAAAGAACTGCTGGACGTGGATAAAGACGTCTGGACTGCAGAGGCGGCAGATATTGAGGAATTTTACAAGAAATTCGATCGGCTGCCGGATGAGATGAAAAAACAGCTTGCAACGCTGAAAGAAAATTTGCAGAAATAATTGTGTGATTGGACCGGGCGACCTGTACAGGTCGCCCGGTTTTACTTTCCAAAAAATTAGCATTATTTTCTTGGCATTTACTTGCATAATCTGCATAAATATGTTATCATCATGGAAGTATAGTTCTTATAAGATTAGAGAGGGTGATGACAACGATGTGGAACAAACAGGGGTTCCGGCGATTTTTGATTTGGATGGTGGCGCTGGCGGTCTGTGCCGCATCCAGCCTGGTTCCTGCTGCAGCGCAGCGGCAAACCAATCTGGATAAAACTGCGCTGTCGGCGGAGAAACTGGAGGCGCTTCTGGATACAGACAGCGGCGCCCGGGTGGCCGAACCGCTGGTTTCACCGACGGGTTATGTGCGCACGCTGTCGCAGACTTATAACCGCGATCTTAATCAACCGACGGGCGAGCTGCGCAGCAGCCGCGCGACACTGCCGGCGCAATACGATCTGCGGGATCAGGGGCTGGTCACCGGCGTCAAATTCCAGAATCCATGGGGTAACTGCTGGGCGTTTTCGGCCCTTTCCGCTTTAGAGGGCAATGTGCTGCTGCAATATCAGAACGCCGGCCGGACCTTGCCGGCGGCGGATTATTCTGAGAGGCATCTGTCCTGGTTTGCTTATACGCTGGAAAACGGCGAGGGCAGCTATGCCGTGGGAACAAACCCGATGGATCTGGGCGGGTTTGCGGGGCGTTCTGTTTCGGTGCTGTCCAGATGGATCGGCGCGGCAGACGAGAGCGTCGCGCCTTATCTGGGACATACGGCGGCAGACCGCGACCGGGACTGGAGCGTCAGTGAAACCCAGCGGTATACAAGCACAGTGCATCTGCAAAACGCCGAATATCTGCCCAGCCCGGCGCAGGTGTCCTGGACAGTCGGGGCAGACGGTACATATCAGGGAACATTTCTGGGCTATGATCTTGCCGCCATTACCGAGATCAAACAGGCGATTTTGGATTATGGCGTGATAGAGGTTGGTTTTTACGCCGATCAAAGCACGCCGGACGCCCAGGGAAACGGCGAATACATCCAGAACAATACCTTTGCACATTATACCGACAAGCCGCTGATTGCTAATCATGCGGTTTCGATTGTCGGGTGGGACGATGACTATTCCAGAACCAACTTTATTGCGGGCAAGCGCCCGCCGGCGGACGGCGCGTGGATCGTCAAAAACAACTGGGATACCGACTGGGGGTTAGACGGCTATTTCTATCTGTCTTATTATGATCTGTCGGCCTGTGATTTTGTCAGCTATGTTGCGGATATTCCGGATGCCGACGGTGCTTTTGACTATGACAACAATTATTATTACGACAGTCTGGGCATGTCGTCTGTATTTCAGCTGTATCCATGGATCACGCCGGAAGACAGAGATCAGGCCATGCGTGTCGCCAATAAGTTTACTGCTGAGAGCGGTGAGCGGCTCAAAGCCGTTTCGGTTACCACCGATCTGCCGGATTCGGTGGTAATGATCAATGTTTACCGGGTCAGCGGGGCCGGTGATTCGACCATCTGGGAATATCTGACCGGTCAGGTCGTGGGCTTTGACTATGCCGGGTATCATACGGTAGAGCTGGAAACGCCGCAGGATTTTGCCGCCGGCGAGCAGTTTGTGGTAGAGCAGGCCATTTTCAGCACTTATGAGGGAGAATCTGTATATACTACGCCCATTGAAATCGGCGGTGATTATGCAGATGTTACAGGTTACAATCAGACGGCGACCTTGCAGCCCGACCAGAGTTATCTGGTGTTCTCAGACGGATGGGTGGATATGAGCGAGGAGGGTGTCGATGCGTTTTTATTCGGTGAAGATTCTGGTCTGCAACTGGGCAACGTGATGATCAAGGCCTTTACCGAAGATACACAGGCTTTTCCGGTGGGAACATTCGGCGATGTGACCGGCGACGGGTATATCAACAATAAAGATTATTCCCGGCTGAAATCATATCTGGCAGACGACCAGGTAGAATTGGTGCTGGACGCAGCGGATGTCGTGGCAGACGGTTGGATCAATAATAAAGATCTGGCCCGGCTGAAGGCGTATCTGGCGGATGATACCGTGCCGCTGGGATGACGGAATCGGCTGCATCCCGGATTCGGCCGGCTTGTTTTGAAAACAATTTTATATCAATAAAAACAGTCTGGCAGCATTGCTGCCGGACTGTTTTTGTGCGCGATTACCGTATCTGTTTTTACTGAAGACGGCTGTATTGCGCTGTGGGCTATTTGTGATAGGTTTCACCCCGTAAAATTTTAAAGCCCCGATAGATCTGCTCGGTTAACACCACCCGGGCCAGCTGATGGGGCAACGTCATCGCCGATATGGACAGTTTGACATCTGCCCGCTGTTTTACCAGCGGATGCAGTCCATAAGAGCTGCCGATGATCAAACACAGGCAGCCGGTCTGTTGCATCGCCTGCCCGATTTCATCGCTGAACTGTTCAGAGGTATAGGCCTGCCCCTCCACACACAGGGCGTAAACCCTGGCGGTTGCGGGGATTTTAGACAACAGCGCCTGGCCCTCCCGGTATAAGGCGGCGTCGATCTGTGCGGCGGCGGGATGATGGGGCAGTCGCTGTTCCGGCAGCTGTTCTACCGAAAACCGGCAATATGCGCCCAGCCGCTTTTGATACTCGGCCATGGCGTCTTTCCAGTATTGCTCCTTAAGGGTTCCGATACACAGCAGCCGTATATGCAGCATCCGGGTTCACTCCTTGTTAGGGTCTGCGCCGCGGGGTATTCCGGCGCGGGGGCGGTTGATCCGCGACGGTTTTTATAAAAACAGCATTTGATTGTCGCAGGGCGCGGCAGCAGCCAGCAGATAGTCGGCATTTTGCTGCATCCCCGCAGCGGCCAATACGTGTGCGGCGGTTTGCAGCGCCAGCGCGGGCCGGTTGTTCTCCCGGCTCAGGTGTCCCAACACCAGCCGGGTCGCGCCCGCGTCCACCACCCGCTGCAGCTCTTCGGCACAGGCATTGTTGGACAAATGGCCGTGTTCAGATAAAATCCGTCGTTTGAGCGGATACGGATAGGCAGGGTTGCTCTGTAACATCGAGATGTCATGGTTGCTTTCCAGCATCACCAGCCGGCAACCGGCCAGTGCCCGGTCCACCTGTTCGTCGACCACACCCAGATCGGTGCAGACCGCCAGCCTTTCCCGGCCGGTGTCGATGATATAGCCGCAGCTTTCCCGGCAGTCGTGACTGGTGGGAAAATGCGAGATGTTCAGCTCGCCCACCGGCTGATCGCCGTCTAACAGATGAAACTGCACGCCGGCGGAAACCGCGGCGTTGTCTTTGATCGCTTCATAGGTCCCTTTGGTTAAATAGACCGGAATCTGTGCTTTGGCCGCCAACACCCGCAGCCCGGCAATGTGATCGGTATGCTCGTGGGTGATAAAGATCGCATCAATAGAAGACAGTTCGATTCCCCGCTGCGCCAGCGCTGTCTTGATCCGGCGGGCCGATACCCCCGCGTCGATCAGAATACCCCGGCCGCCCGCGCCGATATAGGTGCAGTTGCCCGAACTGCCTGAAAACAGGGCGCAAAACCTTGCCAATTGCGCAACCATCCTTTCAAAAACTTTCAAGAGGGCGGATCCACCGTATATGGAATCTACAGACAGATTCACCCATAATATATACATTATAATATAAAGTGCCGTGTTTTACAACGGGTAGCGGGCAAACAGACTGAAAAAATTTTTTCTGAAAAATGCAAAAAAAGCTTGCAATCCCGCGCAGATTGTGGTATTGTATTAAGGCGCGAGATTTGCGCGTCATGCGATGACGCAGGAGGTGGCCACCCGCGAGGTGGGGAATTTCTGCTGAGTATGTCCGATTTTAAACCGGGCGATTAAAACTGCGATACGCAAACAGCCGGCTCGTCTTCAATACAGGCAATCAGGCCTGTAACTAAAGGTGTGTTACGGCGGTGTTATCCCGGATTTAAACAGCGTGTTGAATCCGGTTTTCTGTTGTACGGGCGTGAAACACCCGGCACAGGGTAACAAAAACAAAGACGCAGACTGCCCGCCTTTTCAGAATTTCAGGAGGCGAACAAGCAAATGGCAAAAGAGAAAATCAGAATCAGAATCAAGAGCTACGACCATGTTCTGGTCGACCAGTCGGCCGAAAAGATCGTAGAGACCGCAAAGCGGACCGGCGCCAGAGTATCCGGCCCGATCCCGCTGCCGACAGAGCGCGAGGTGGTAACCATTCTGCGGGCTGTTCACAAATATAAAGACAGCCGTGAGCAGTTTGAAACCAGAACCCACAAGCGTCTGATCGACATCCTGCGTCCGTCCAACAAAACGGTGGATGCGCTGACCAACCTGGAACTGCCTGCCGGTGTTGATATCGAAATCAACCTTTAATATATAAAAAGGCATTCGTTTGCACACCCAAGGTCATGTTGGCAAAGGCCAACCAATAACCAAAAGGAGGAACCATTCATGCAGAAAGCAATCATTGGAAAAAAGCTGGGCATGACGCAGCTTTTTGACGAAAACGGGAAGGTTGTGCCGGTAACCGTCGTCGAGGCGGGCCCGTGTGTGATCTCCCAGAAAAAGACCGTGGAAACCGATGGATACGAAGCGGTGCAGGTCGGCTTCGGCGACCTGAAAGCCAATAAAGTAAACAAGCCCATGAAAGGGCATTTCGCCAAAGGCGACGTGGCGCCGAAAAAGGTGTTGCGCGAGTTCCGGCTGGCGGATATCTCCGGTTTGAACGTCGGCGATATCCTGAAAGCCGATGTGTTTGCCGAGGGCGACAGAGTAGACGTGGTAGGCACCAGCAAGGGTAAAGGCACCGCCGGCGTCATCAAGCGCTGGAACTTCGGCCGCCTGAAGGAATCCCACGGTACCGGCCCGGTACACCGCCATGCTGGTTCGCTGGGCGCGTGCTCCACGCCGTCCCGCGTGTTTAAGGGCAAAAAGCTTGCCGGTCATCTGGGCGCCGAGCGGGTCACGGTACAGAATCTGGCCGTTGTCCGGGTTGACGCTGAAAACAATATTCTTGCAATCAAGGGCGCGATCCCCGGCCCGAGAGGCGGCATTGTGACCATCGCCGACTCGGTCAAAGCGTAACGGAAGGAGAGTTGAACTATGCCAAATGTAGCAGTTGTGGATATGGCGGGCCTGAAGGTTTCCGAAATCAACCTTTCCGACGCAGTATTCGGAATCGAGCCCAACAAAGCGGTAATGCATGCCGCAGTTGTGAATTATCTTGCAAACCAGCGTCAGGGCACCCAGTCGGCTCTGACCAGATCTGAGGTTTCCGGCGGCGGCAAAAAGCCGTGGCGCCAAAAAGGAACCGGCCATGCCAGACAGGGTTCCACCCGGGCTCCGCAGTGGACCCACGGCGGTATCGTGTTTGCACCCAAGCCGAGAGATTACCGGCTGAGCCTGAATAAAAAGGTCCGGCAACTGGCAATTAAGTCGGCGCTGTCTGATAAGGTGCTGGGCGCTTCGCTGATCGTGCTGGACAATATGGATGTAACTGAATATAAAACCAAAACGGTGGCCGAGATGCTCAAGGCGGTCGGCGCCGGTAAAAAAGCCATGATCGTGCTGGACGAGAACAACAAACAGGCGGTTGCCAGCGCCCGGAACATCCCCGGTGTGCACACCGCCCAGACCAACACCATCAACGCCTATGACATCATCAACGCCGACACGCTGGTCATTACCAAAGCGGCGGTACAAAAGCTGGAGGAGGTGTACGCATAATGGGTTTCGCACAGGATATTATTCTTGCGCCGGTCATTACCGAAAAGAGCATGGCTGCCGCCAGAGAGAAAAAGTACACCTTTAAGGTGGCGCAGGGCGCAAACAAGTCTGAAATCAAAAAAGCGGTGGAAGAACTGTTTGGCAACGACAAAGATAATTGCAAGGTCAAAGCGGTCAACACCATCAGCGTCCGCGGAAAGTTCCGCCGCTACGGCCGGAACGAGGGGTACACCGCTTCGTGGAAAAAGGCGATCGTCACCCTGACCGAAGATTCCAAAGCCATTGAATTCTTTGAGGGCATGCTGTAAGCAGCATTCCCATTCGCCCGGCAGCGCATACAGCGTGCGCCGGCCCCATGCAGCGGGGCGCCGGGCAGCATAAAATCCGCCAAGAAGCAGGCGGTGGCGATGTATGGGGCTTGCCAGGCCCCGCAAAGCCAGTTTAAGGAGTGTGAAACACATGGCAGTGAAGCATTATAAGCCGACAACGCCCGGCAGACGCGGCATGACGGTGATTGATTATTCTTCTCTTCATAAAGGCGGCCCCGAGCGCAGCCTGCTGGCCCCGCTGAAAACCACCAACGGGCGCAACAGCTATGGCCGGATTACGGTTCGGCACCGTGGCGGCGCAAACCGCAGAAAATACAGACTGATCGATTTCAAACGCAACAAGTTCGGCGTTAAAGCGACAGTCAAGACCATCGAATATGATCCCAACCGCTCGGCGCATATCGCGCTGATCGAATATGAAGACGGCGAGAAAAGCTATATTTTAGCGCCGGTGGGTCTGACTGTGGGCGCCACCGTTGAAAACGGTCCGTCTGCGGACATTGTTCCCGGCAATGCACTGCCGTTGAACAACATCCCGGTGGGTACGTTTTTGCACAATATCGAGCTGTATCCCGGCAAAGGCGGCCAGCTGGCCCGCTCAGCCGGCAACCAGGCGCAGCTGATGGCCAAGGAAAACGGCCTGGCGCTGTTGCGTCTGCCCTCTGGTGAGCTGCGTAACGTTCCTGCCAACTGCATGGCCAGCATCGGCCAGGTCGGCAATGTCGAACATGAAAACGTCAATATTGGTAAAGCGGGACGCAAACGCCATATGGGCTGGCGGCCGACAGTGCGCGGTTCGGTTATGAACCCCTGCGACCACCCCCACGGCGGCGGCGAGGGCAAATCGCCCATTGGCCGGCCTGGCCCGGTTACGCCCTGGGGCAAGCCTGCTCTGGGTTATAAGACACGCAATAAGCATAAGGCCAGCGATAAATATATCGTAAAACGCCGCAACGCGAAATAAACGAACGAAAGGAGCAATTTTACAATGAGTAGAAGCTTGAAAAAAGGCCCTTACGTTCAACCGGTGCTGCTCAAACGAGTACGGGAGATGAACGAAGCGGGTGAAAAGAGAATCCTGAAAACATGGAGCCGCGCCTCCACCATCTACCCGGACTTTGTGGGACACACCTTTGCGGTGCATGACGGCAGAAAGCATGTCCCGGTTTATGTTACCGAAGACATGGTTGGCCATAAGTTGGGCGAATTCGCACCTACGCGGACCTTCAAGGGCCACGCAGGCGCAAAAACAACAGGTAAATAACGGCCGAAAGGAGAGAAAGGATTATGGAATCGAGGGCAATCTTAAGAAACGCCCGCATTTCCCCGAGAAAGGTGCAGATTGTGCTGGACCTGATTCGGAACCAGCCGGCAGACAAAGCAATGGCTATTCTCCGCCATACGCCTAAGGCCGCATGCGAGTATCTGGAAAAACTTTTGAAATCAGCGATGGCAAACGCTGAGAACAATCATCATATGGAGACCGGGAACCTCTACGTGGCAGAGTGCCATGTCGGCCCGGGCGGACATATTCTCAAGAGAATGCGTCCCCGCGCCCACGGCAGAGGCTACCGCATCTTAAAGAGAACTTCGCATATTACCCTTGTGCTCAAGGAGAAAGAATAACAGGTAAGGAGGTACCAGAATGGGTCAGAAAGTCAATCCCCACGGCTTACGGGTCGGCGTAATCAAAAACTGGAGCAGCCGCTGGTTTACAAGCGACGCTGCGTTCGGCGATACGCTGGTCGAAGATTATAAATTGAGAACATTCTTAAAGAAAAAGCTGTATGGCGCGGGCGTTCCCCACATCGAAATCGAGCGGGACGCAACCAGAGTCCGGATTTTTATTCATTGCGCCAAGCCGGGTATCGTCATCGGCAGAAACGGTTCTGAGATCGAAAAACTGAAGGCGGAGTGCCAGAAAAAACTGGGCAAGCCGGTGGTTATCAATATTGTTGAAGTCAAAAACCCGGATCTGAACGCGCAGCTGGTCGCTGAAAACATCGCGGCGCAGCTGGAAAAGCGTATCTCCTTCCGTCGTGCTGTCAAGCAGGCGATCGGGCGGACCATGAAACTGGGCGCCAAGGGTATCAAAGCCCAGGTGTCCGGCCGGTTGGGCGGCGCGGAAATTGCCCGCAGCGAACACTATCATGAGGGAACCATTCCGCTGCAGACCATTCGTGCCGATATCGACTACGGCTTTGCCGAGGCAAACACCACTTATGGCAAGATCGGCGTAAAGATCTGGATTTATACGGGTGAAGTGCTGAAATCCGCTAAACGGGTTCAGACAGCGCCCAGACGCCGGGAAGGAGGCAGACGCTGATGTTAATGCCCAAACGTGTCAAGTTCCGCAGAGTGCAGAGAGGCCGGATGAAAGGCAAGGCGCTGCGGGGCAATAAGGTCACTTACGGAGATTACGGCCTGCAGGCGCTGGAGCCGGCATGGATCACCTCCAACCAGATCGAGGCGGCGCGTATCGCCATGACCCGTTACATCAAACGTGGCGGTCAGGTCTGGATCAAGATTTTCCCGGATAAACCGATCACCCAGAAACCGGCCGAGACCCGTATGGGTTCCGGTAAAGGTTCTCCCGAATACTGGGTTGCGGTGGTCAAACCGGGCAGAGTGCTGTTTGAAATCGGCGGCGTCAGCGAGGAGCTGGCCCGGGAGGCTATGCGCCTGGCGATGCACAAGCTGCCCATCAAGTGTAAATTTGTGACCAAGCAGGAACAGGACGGTGAGCAGAAATGAAAGCAAGTGAAATCAGAGATCTTTCCGTTGCAGAGCTGAATGAAAAGCTGGCAGAGCTGAAAAAAGAGCTGTTTAACCTGCGCTTTCAGCTTGCCATCAACCAGCTCGACAATCCCATGCGTATCAAGGCTGTGAAAAAGGATATCGCGCGGGTGAATACCATCATCACCGCGAAACACCTTGCAGACAGCAAGAACGCTTAAAGAGGGAGGTTGCAGATATGAGCGAAAGAAATCTCAGAAAAACCAGAGTTGGTACTGTTGTCAGCGATAAAATGGACAAAACCATTGTTGTGGCGATTATGGACAATGTAAAGCATCCGCTTTACAACAAGATCGTCAAGAAAACCGTAAAACTGAAAGTACACGACGAGAGCAACCAGGCCGGCGTGGGCGACCGTGTTTCCATTATGGAGACCCGCCCGCTGTCTAAAGACAAGAGATGGCGGCTGGTTGAGATCATCGAGAAGGCGAAATAAAGGAGGAACCTACTGTGATACAGCAACAGAGTTACCTCAAGGTTGCCGACAATACCGGTGCAAAAGAAATTATGTGCATCCGGGTGTTGGGCGGCTCCGGTCGGAGGTATGCAAATATCGGGGACGTTGTGGTTGCTTCGGTCAAAAAGGCCGCGCCCGGCGGCACCGTGAAAAAAGGCGATGTTGTCAAGGCGGTAGTCGTTCGCTCCTGCAAAGGGCTTCGCCGCGACGACGGCACCTATATCCGCTTTGATGAAAACGCCGCGGTTCTGATCCGCGACGATAAAACCCCCAGAGGAACCCGTATCTTTGGGCCGGTTGCCAGAGAGCTGCGCGAGAAGGACTATGTCCGGATTCTGTCGCTGGCTCCCGAAGTACTGTAAGGGAGGGACCGGAAAATGAAAAAGGTTCATGTGAAAACCGGCGATGAGGTTATGATCATGTCCGGTAAAGATAAGGGCAAGACCGGCAAGGTGCTGCAGGTCAGCCCGGCAGAAGGCAAAGTGATCGTGGAAAAACGCAACATGGTCACCAAACATGTCAAGCCCCGCAAGGCGGGCGATCCCTCCGGCATTGTAAAGGCTGAGGGCGCGCTGTATGCCTGCAAGGTGCAGCCTGTCTGCCCGAAATGCAAAAAGCCGACCCGCGTCGGGCATCAGTTCGATAAAGACGGCAAAAAGATCCGCATTTGCAGAAAATGCGGTGCAACACTGTAAAAAGGGAGGAACATGACAGATGCCAAGACTAAAAGACCTGTATAAAAAAGACATCGCACCGGCTTTGATGAAAAAGTTCGAATATAAAAGCGTCATGCAAATCCCGAAATTCGACAAAGTTGTCATCAATGTCGGCTGCGGCGACGCCCGGGATAATTCTAAGGTCATCGACGCAATCTCTGCCGACCTGGCGGCAATCACCGGCCAGAAACCGGTGGTCTGTAACGCAAAGAAATCGGTTGCAAACTTTAAGCTGCGTGAGGGCATGCCCATCGGCGTGAAGGTCACGCTGCGCGGCGATAGAATGTATGAGTTTATCGACAGATTGTTCTCGATTGCGCTGCCGCGCGTCCGGGACTTCAGAGGGATCAATCCCAACTCCTTTGACGGCCGGGGCAACTACAGCATGGGCGTAAAAGAGCAGCTGATCTTCCCTGAGATCGACTACGATAAAATCGATAAGGTCCGCGGTATGGATATCACTTTTATCACCACCGCCAACACCGACGAAGAAGCCAGAGAGCTGCTGACTCTGATGGGCGCTCCGTTTGCGAAGTAAGGAGGAATTACATTTGGCTAAGACATCCATGAAAATCAAGCAGAAGAGAGCTGCAAAGTTTTCAACAAGAGCTTATAACAGATGTAAAATCTGTGGCAGACCGCATGCTTATCTTCGCAAATACGGCATTTGCCGTATCTGTTTCAGAGAGCTCGCCTATAAGGGTGAAATCCCCGGCGTGAAGAAAGCCAGCTGGTAAACGAAAGTATCTGCAAAGGAGGTTGACGGCATGCAAGTAACCGATACAATCGCTGATATGCTCACAAGAATTCGCAACGCGAATTCTGCAAAACACGATTCGGTTGATATCCCCGCGTCCAAGATGAAGAAGGCGATTGCCCAGATTCTGGTGGACGAGGGTTATGTAAAAAGCTTTTCCGTGATTGACGACGGAAAACAGGGTTTGATTCGTATTCAGTTAAAATACGGCCAGAACAAGTCTCAGGTATTGCAGGGCCTGCGCCGGGTATCCAAGCCCGGTCTGCGCATCTATTCCAGCGTAGAGGATATGCCGCAGGTGATGAGAGGTCTGGGCATTGCGATCGTTTCCACATCGCAGGGCGTTATGACAGACAAGCAGGCTCGCAAGAACCATATCGGCGGCGAAGTCCTGGCTTTCGTATGGTAAGGGAGGTTATGGAATGTCACGTATAGGCAAAAAACCGGTGGTTATTCCCGCCGGCGTAGAAGTCAAGCTGGATGGCACAACCGTAACCGTTAAGGGCCCGAAGGGCACCCTGACCCAGGTTGTACACCCCAATATGACGATCAAGATCGAGAACGGCGAGTTGCTGGTGACCCGTCCTGACGATCAGAAGCAAAACCGTGCGCTGCACGGCCTGACCCGTTCGCTGCTGGCGAACATGGTCGAGGGCGTGACCAACGGTTATAAAAAAGAGTTAGAGGTCAACGGCGTCGGCTATCGTGCTGCAAAACAGGGCAAGACGCTGGTGATGAACCTGGGGTATTCCCACCAGGTCAAGGTCGACGAGATCGACGGCATCACCATCGATGTGCCCAATCCCAACAGCATTGTCATCAGCGGCCCCGACAAGCAGAAGGTGGGTCAGTTTGCGGCCGAAGTCCGCGAGAAACGTCCGCCCGAGCCGTATAAGGGCAAAGGCATCAAATATGCTGATGAGCATATCCGCCGCAAGGAAGGTAAAGCCGCCAAGGGCGCTAAGAAATAAGTAAAGGAGTGCATGAACTATGGTTAACAGACCAGATACCCAAAAGGCTCGTCTGAAAAGACATCGGCGTGTCCGCAACAAAATCAGCGGCACAGCAGCCCGTCCCCGCCTGAATGTATTCCGCTCTCTTAGCAACATTTACGCCCAGGTGATCGACGATACGACCGGCACTACGCTGGTGTCCGCGTCTACCGTTGAAGCAGGTTTTGAGGGCAACGGCGGAAACAAGGAAGCTGCCCGCAAGGTTGGTCAGACCGTCGCGGAACGAGCAGTTGAAAAAGGCATCACCGAGGTTGTGTTTGACCGCGGTGGCTATATCTATCACGGCCGCGTCAAAGAGCTGGCCGAAGGTGCCCGTGCGGGCGGCCTCAAGTTCTAAAAAGGAGGAATTCACTTTGGCGAATATTGACGCATCAACAATGGATCTGCAGGAACGTGTGGTCGCGGTCAAGCGTGTTTCCAAAACGGTCAAGGGCGGCCGGATCATGAAGTTGTCCGCGCTGGTCGTAGTCGGCGACGGCAACGGAACCGTCGGCTTCGGCATCGGCAAGGCAAGCGAGTTTTCTGAAGCGATCCGCAAAGGCTGTGAAGACGCGAAGAAAAATCTGGTGCATGTGGCTTTGAAAGGGACGACCATTCCCCATGAGGTCATCGGCACCTTCGGCGCAGGCAGAGTTTTGATGAAACCCGCCGCGCCCGGTACCGGCGTTATCGCCGGCGGCCCGGCCCGTGCGGTCATTGAAACGGCCGGCATTAAAGACATCCGGACCAAGGCGCTCCGCTCCAATAACCCCTGCAACGTGGTTCGCGCCACCATCCAGGGCCTTGCATCGCTTCGCAGCGCAGAGCAGGTCGCTTCGGTGCGCGGCAAGTCTGTGCAGGAAATCCTGGGCAAATAAGAGGAGGCAAGCGGTATGGCAACAAAAGACAATAAGGCTGCGAGCCTTAAGATCACATTAAAGAAAAGCCTGATCGGAAGTAAAGAAAAACAAATTGCGACCGCAGCCGCGTTGGGGCTGCATAAAGTCGGCAGCACCACCGTGCAGCCTGACAATGCCCAGACCAGAGGCAAGATCGCAAAAATATCTCACCTGGTTGAAGTAACTGAAGCGTAAGCAAGGAGGTGCGAAACTATGAAATTGCATGAGCTTTCTCCCGTTGCCGGTTCTACCAAAGAGCGTAAACGGATCGGCCGCGGCGCCGGTTCGGGGCAGGGAAAGACGGCAGGCAAGGGCCATAAAGGCCAGAAGGCGCGTTCCGGCGGGAATGTGCGCCCCGGTTTTGAAGGCGGTCAGATGCCGCTGGCTCGTCGGGTGCCGAAAAGAGGGTTCAACAATATCTTTGCAAAGAACATCGTAACGATCTCGGTACGCGATCTGAATAAATTTGAAGACGGCGCCGTGGTAGACACCAAAGCGCTGTTAGACGCGGGTATCATCTCTAAAGCACAGGATGGGGTCAAGGTTCTTTCAAACGGCGAAATCACAAAGAAGCTCACTGTTCAGCTGGCTGCATTTTCCGCTTCTGCAAAGGAGAAGATCGAAAATGCCGGCGGAAAGGCAGAGGTGGTTTAAATGCTGGAAACCCTTCGTAACGCCTGGCGGGTTCCCGAACTTCGCCGGAAAATCCTGTTCACACTGCTGATCATTCTGATTTTCCGAATCGGTTCGGTTCTACCTGTTCCGTTTATCGACGTAGAAGCGTTGAAAAGCGGGATGCAGACCGCCAATGCGGGTGACTTTTTCAACTACCTGAGCATTCTGACCGGCGGCGCGATGAATTACGGTGCGCTGTTTGCAATGTCGGTAACGCCGTATATCAACGCTTCGATTATTATGCAGCTGCTGACTGTTGCGATTCCGCCCCTTGAAAGAATCGCAAAAGAGGGCGAAGAGGGCAGAAAACGCATCGCTAAATATACCCGGTTTGCAACGGTTATTCTGGGCCTGGCCCAGGGCGCGGGATATTGGTGGTGGCTGCACGCCAGCGGTTATATCAATGCGTCTACCACTTGGGAAACCGTATTTTCCGCCATCGTTATTATCCTGTGCTTCACCGCGGGTTCTGCGTTGATGATGTGGTTGGGCGAGCGAATCGACGAAAAGGGCATCGGCAACGGCATCTCGATTCTGCTGTTTGCGGGTATCATTTCCCGGGTTCCCACTGGTATTGCTGCATTGTGGCATTATTTTACCGAACTGAATTATTATGTGCAGGTCATTGTTATTCTGCTGATCCTGCTTGCAACCATCGTGTTTATCGTTTGGATGAACGAGGCCGAGCGCCGGATTCCGGTGCAGTATGCCAAGCGGGTGGTTGGCAGAAAGCAGTATGGCGGCCAAAACACCCACCTGCCGGTGAAGGTGAATATGTCCGGCGTTATGCCGATCATCTTTGCCAGCTCGATTTTGATGATTCCGACGCAGATTCTGGCTTTTATGGGCACCAGCGCTACCGACAACGGCTGGTATAAGGTGCTCAGCCTGTTCAGCTATGACAGCTGGATGTATGCGATCATCTATTTCGCGCTGATTATCGCCTTTGCATTTTTCTATACCACCATTCAGTATAACCCGGTGGAAATGGCGAACAATCTGCGTAAAAACAACGGCGCGATTCCGGGTATCCGTCCCGGCAAGCCCACGCAGGACTATCTGCAGAAGATTCTGAAGCGCGTAACGCTGATCGGCGCGATTTTCCTGGGCGTAATTGCCATTCTGCCGATTGTGGTGGGCCAGTTCAGCCAGATCAACGTATCGCTGGGCGGCACCTCGATTATCATTGTGGTGGGTGTGGCCATTGATACGGTCAAACAGCTGGAATCCCAGATGATGATGCGGCATTACAAGGGCTTCCTGGACTAATCCGGAGGGAAACGGTATGAAGCTGATTTTATTAGGTGCGCCGGGTGCCGGCAAAGGCACGCAGGCGGAGATCATAAGTGAGAAGCTGGGCATTCCCACCATTTCCACCGGCAATATCATCCGCGAAGCGGTGAAGGCCGAAACAGAGATGGGTAAACAGGCCAAAGCTTATATGGACGCCGGGCAGTTGGTTCCCGACCAGGTGGTTATTGGCATTATCCGGGACCGGCTGGCACAAGACGATTGCAAAAACGGGTTTATTCTGGACGGATTTCCCCGGACCATTCCCCAGGCACAGGCGCTGGACGAAATGGGCGTTGCAATTGACCGGGTCATTGAAATTCACGTGTCAGACGATCAGATCGTGCAGCGGATGAGCGGGCGGCGGGTCTGCCCGAGCTGTGGCGCGAGCTATCATCTGGAATATAAAAAGCCGGAAAAAGAGGGCGTCTGCAACCATTGCGGCGCTGCGTTGGTCATTCGGAAAGATGACAGCCCCGAGGTGGTACAGGAACGGCTGCAGGTTTATCATGCGCAGACCGAGCCGCTGAAGGAATACTATCAGAAAACCGGCAAATTAAGAGTTGTGCAGGGTCAGGAGCAGGTGGCGGACACCACCGCGCTGACATTGCAGGCGTTGGAGGATGAAGCATGATTGTGCTGAAAACCGCGCGGGAGTTAAAAATGATGCGCGAGGCCGGCAGAATTTCGGCCAAAGCACTGCAGCTTGTGGGCGAGGCGGTGGAGCCGGGGGTTTCCACCTATGATCTTGACAAAGTGGCTTATGATTATATCAAAAGCCAGGGGGCGACGCCCGGATTTCTCAATTACAGCGGCTTTCCCGCAAGCGCATGCATATCCATAAACAATGAGGTTATCCACGGCATACCCAGCAAAAGGCGAATCGTTCACGCGGGCGATATTGTCAGCGTGGATCTGGGCGCGGTGTTTGAGGGCTATAACGGCGATAATGCTGCCACTTTCGCAGCGGGAGATGTTTCTCCCGAGGCGGAGCGGCTGATGGCTGTGACAGAAGAGAGCCTGTATGAGGGCATCAAAATGGCACAGGTAGGCGGCAGAATCGGCGATATCGGCGCCGCAATCCAGGGGTATGTGCAGGCCCGCGGTTACTCGGTGGTACGGCAGTTTGTGGGTCACGGAGTAGGCGCGAGCCTTCACGAGGCGCCCGAGGTTCCCAATTACGGACACAGCGGGCACGGCGTGAGATTGATGGCGGGCATGACATTGGCGATTGAGCCTATGATCAACCAAAAGGGCCCCGAGGTGATCACCCGGCCGGACGGCTGGACGGTGGTCACAGCGGACGGCGGCCTGTCGGCGCATTTCGAGCATAGTGTGGCAATCACCGGCGACGGCCCGGTGATTCTCACCCGGCCCTGATGGAGCCGGCATACGAGGTTGGCAGCGTCGTAATTTCGATGGCGGGCAAAGACCGGGGCGTTTATTACGCAGTGGTCGGCGCCGCACCTGACGGCCGGGTGCTTTGCAGCGACGGCCGGAAACGGCGGCTGAACAACCCAAAACGAAAAAACGCCAGACATCTGCTGGCGGTCGGGCCGGTTTTGACGCCGGAACGGCGTGCCGCAAATCGTGCACTGCGCCGCGCATTAAGGCAGGCGGCGTTATCAGAAGAAGGAATCAGCCAAGGCATGATTCCGGTTTCCGGCGGAGACGGCAAAAAGCAGGCCGCCCGCTTTTGTACGAAAGGATGGTCACAACAGCATGTCCAAAGCGGATAATATCGAATTGCAGGGCACAGTGGTAGAGGCGATGCCCAACGCCACGTTTAAAGTGGAGCTGCAAAACGGACACGTTATTTTAGCCCACATATCCGGTAAATTGCGAATGAACTTTATCCGGATACTGCCGGGCGACAAGGTGACGGTAGAAATGTCGCCTTATGACTTGACCAAGGGGCGCATCACCTGGCGCTCCAAATGATACAAACAGGCCGCCGGCCGGTTTGTATGTTGCATGAAAGGAATGATTCAGATGAAGGTCAGGCCTTCTGTCAAAAAGATGTGTGAGAAATGCAAAGTGATTAAACGCAAGGGAAAAGTCATGGTCATCTGTGAAAATCCCAAGCATAAACAGCGTCAGGGCTAAGCCCGCGCATTAACGGAGGTGTAGTATAGAATGGCACGTATTTCCGGTGTTGATTTGCCCAGAGATAAAAGAGTGGAGATCGGTCTTACCTATATTTACGGTATCGGCCGCAAAACTTCCAATGATATTTTGGCGGCGACCGGCGTAAATCCAGATATCCGCGTCAAGGATCTGACAGACGACGACGTGGCGAAACTGCGTGAATATATCGACCACAACGTCACGGTGGAGGGTGACCTGCGCCGCGATATCGCTTTTGATATCAAGCGTCTGATTGAGATCGGCAGCTACAGAGGGACCCGTCACCGCAAGGGTCTTCCCGTGCGCGGCCAGCGCTCTAAAACCAACGCGCGTACACGCAAGGGTCCGAAGAAGACCATTGCCAACAAGAAAAAGTAGAAAGAGGGTTTAGAATATGGCAGCTACAAAGACGACAACGACACGCCGCCGCCGCGAAAAGAAAAATATCGAGCGCGGCTGTGCCCATATCCAGTCGACCTTCAACAATACCATTGTTACGATTTCCGATGTGAAGGGCAACGTGCTTTCCTGGGCGTCCGCCGGCGAGCTGGGCTTCCGGGGCTCCAGAAAATCCACACCCTTTGCAGCGCAGACTGCGGCTGAGACCGCGGCGAAAGCGGCAATGGAACACGGCCTGAAGACGGTTGAGGTTTATGTAAAGGGCCCGGGCGCCGGCCGTGAAGCGGCGATCCGCGCGTTGCAGACCGCCGGCCTGGAGGTCAGTCTGATCAAAGACGTGACGCCCATTCCTCACAACGGATGCCGTCCGCCCAAAAGAAGACGGGTTTAATTAAGGAGGGACAAAGAATATGGCAAGATATACAGGTCCTGTATGCAGACTGTGCCGCAGAGAGGGCGAAAAGCTCTTTTTGAAGGGCGAGCGCTGCTATTCAGATAAATGCTCGGTCGGCAGACGGAGCTATGCCCCCGGCCAGCATGGCCAGGGCCGCAAGAAAAATTCAGAATATGCGACCCAGTTCAGAATGAAACAGAAGGCGAAGCGTTACTACGGCCTGCTGGAAAATCAGTTCCATATGTATTTCCTGGAGGCAGAGCGCCGTCAGGGCGTAACTGGTGAAAACCTGCTGCGTCTGCTGGAGAGCCGTCTGGACAATGTGGTATACAGACTGGGCTTTGCTTCCTCCAGAAAGGAAGCCCGCCAACTGGTATTACACAATCATTTTACCGTGAATGGGAAAAAGGTCAACATTCCCTCTTATCTGGTGAAAGAGGGCGATACAGTCGCTGTGCGTTCCTCCAGTCTCGACAGTGAGAAGATCAAGGCAGTGCTCGAGGCCAACGCTTCCCGTCCGACGCCGAACTGGTTGTCCAGAGATAACGATACCAAGAGCGGCAAGGTGCTGAACCTGCCCGCCCGTGAGGACATCGACACCCCTGTCGAGGAATCGCTGATTGTCGAGTTGTATTCAAAATAATCCGTTGTTGTCCGATTTTTTTGGATATACGTTTGTTTATGGGGCGGACATTCTATCCGTCCCGAAAACCGGCGGGCAGACATTTTATCTGTTCGTCCCATTGCAGGGTATCCTGCATCAACAAGGAGGGTTTTGAATGATCGAAATTGAGAAGCCCAGAGTAGAAGCCGAAAATCTTTCAGCAGACGGCACCTACGGAAAATTCACCATTGAGCCGCTGGAGCGCGGCTATGGTATTACGTTGGGCAACAGCCTGCGGCGTGTGCTGCTTTCTTCGCTGCCGGGCGTGGCAGTCACCTCGATCAAGGTTGACGGCGTGGTGCATGAGTTTTCTACCATTCCCGGCGTAAAAGAGGATGTGACCGAGATCGTATTAAATATCAAAAGCCTGACAGCGAAACTGCACGGCGACGGCCCCAAGGTCTGTTATATTGAGGCAGAGGGCCCCTGTGAAGTGACTGCGGCGTCGGTTAAGTGCGATTCCGAGGTGGAAATTTTAAACCCCGATCTGCACATTGCTTCGATCTCTGAAGGCGGCAAACTGTTTATGGAATTGACGCTGGACAAGGGCAGAGGCTATGTTCCCGCGGAAAAGAATAAACAGGCGCAGCCGGTGATCGGCGTGATCCCGGTGGATTCTATTTACACGCCTGTGACTAAGGTGAATTATTATACTGAAAACACCCGTGTCGGTCAAATTACCGACTATGACAAGCTTGCGATTGAGGTATGGACCAACGGCACCATCTCCGCGAAGGAGGCGGTATCGCTGGGTGCCAAGGTGCTCACTGAACATCTGAACCTGTTCGTCGATCTTTCCGACGAAGCCTTTGAAGGCGACATTATGGTCGAGCGCGACGATAATGGCAAGGAAAAGGTGCTTGAGATGACCATTGAGGAGCTTGACCTTTCGGT
>CALWVA010000012.1 GCA_944384875.1 uncultured Clostridia bacterium | reverse complement strand
GTCATATCTTTATTAAAGGTTGCACCAAAGAGGACTATGACGAGTTCTTCCGGGCAACCGGTTACATATCTGGTACGGGAGAAACAGGTACTATCACATCCAAATTGCCTTTGTGTGATTCAGATGAGTGTTGCAAACACAATATGATATTCGCAACGATATTTTGAATGCGCGGTACTTTTTTCATTCTTCATTTGTTAAAAACCTCCTTGTTGTTTTCGTAATGCGGTCGCCAAACCACTACTATTTTACAACATGGAGGTTTTTATTCACTAAAGTTTTTTTCTTCCCCCCAGTAAAACTGGGGGTTTATTTCTGCGCATAAATGCTCCAAACATAAGACACCCCCGCCCATGGGCGGGGGTGTTTTACGCTTTTTCACATGCAATCGGATTTAGCCGATTCTGCCTGTCAGCTTCATATTTTGAGAAGTTCTGTTATAGCTCGTCTGCAAAGCATCGCCGTTTTCGCTGATAGCCTGCGCGGCAGTCTTCTCCTGCGCCAATACCGGCACGACGATTTTGGTTCCCAAAATCGGGCTGCCGTCAGCCGGCGTAGCATCATACTCCAAAATTGCAGAAGGATCAATGGTCTTATTGAAACCGTTCAGACCATATTTCAGATCCCGCGCCATGTTCAGAGCATCTGCGTCGCCTTCTGTATCCAGATTGTAATTGCTATACAGATAGTTGAAGGTGACGTTTCTATAACGATAGTTGTACCGATATAACTGATCGCGGATAAACAGAATCTTCGCGGCTTCGTCATCCGATACGGTGTTGGGGATAAAGGTCATGAAGTTCAGACCTTGTACACTATGGTAGGTTTTAGACGCTGTTCTGTTCGGGAACGGCGCAATACCCACATAGTTTTTCGCATAAGTGCTGGACTGGTTTTCTTTGAGCGCATCATGGCTGCAGAACAGCATCGCGATCTCGCCTTTGGCAAATTTCTCTTTCGGGATCTGCCAGCTTTCGCCCTTATTGTAAGTCAATACGCCATTTTTCGCCCAGCTTTCCAACTGAGACAGACAGTCGATCGCCAGCGTAGACTTGATATTAGTCTTTGCCGTCTGGCCTCTCTGAACTGTAACGATGCTGCCGCCTGCCGATGAGACCATAGAGGACAGCAGTGCATTTGCGCTGACCGTTGCCAAACCAGCTCTGGAACCGGTCTTCAGCTTGTTTGCATATTCTTCCATCTTGGCCCAGGTCCACTGGCCGTTCTTTGCCAGCTGTGCCGGATCTTCCAGCTTCTGTTCTTTAATAAATCTGGTGTTGTACGCAATGATATACGGCATTGCATATTCCGCATCAAAGGACATCCACGCATACTGGTTACCGTTGATATTACCATATGCGGTAGCTTCCTGAATGTACCAGGGCTCAGTGAAAGTTACGCCCGCTTTCCGCATTGCGGTGGTCAGGCTCTTCATATAACCGCCCTGTACAAAGGTGGCAAAATAGAAGTCCTGCATCTGATAAACCTGTTCTGCGGTCTTTTTGTTTTCGATGGCAGCTTTCACATCGGTGTTATAGCTGGAGAATGTCCCCTGCTTTTCCTCGATGGTCACGCCATATCTCTTTTCCAACGTGGTCTCACTGTTATTGTAATATCTGTAAATCGGGGATGTCGGGCCCTCGACATACCAAGGCTGCAGAATCTTGACCGTGGTCCCACGCAGACTGGCGATGAACGCATCGTCAGGCATGTTTGTGTCATTTTCCAGATCATAAATCTTGTTCGGGTCGTCAGTGTCAATATCCCCACCCGACGCACTGGCCGAGCTTGACGAACCAGCCTGTGTGCCTTCCGCTGCAGTTTCAGAAGCCGTTTGGGTCTGATCTTCGGCTTCAGTCGCAGCAATGGTCGTTACTTCTGCTTCGGTCTCGGTGTTTTCCGGCCTACAGGCCGCCAGCGGAACAACCATCGCCAACGCCAACACAAGCGCCGCAATTCGTTTTGTGTAACGCATATAAATCCTCTCCAATGTAAAATTTATGCTCAATCAAAAAGCATACAAAATTAAGAAACAGAGATCTGTTAGCCCACCAGGCCGCTTCGGGAGATACTTTCCACGAAAAAGCGCTGGGTAAAGGCATACAGAACGATCAGCGGGGCTATGATGATTACTATGCCCGCATTTTTCACCAGGCTGGTGCTCAACGCTGTAGAACCGCCTGCCGACGTAGTCGCCGACGGATCGGTCACCCAGCTGTTGCTCAAATCGCTGAACCTGGTGGAAATCAAATCAATATTTTTGCAGAATACCGAGGTATAGGAAGTGTCCAGCCATTGCCAGACAAACGAAAACAGGAACACCGTTACCATCATGGATACTGCGCCAGGCAGCATAATCTTGATAAAGGTTTTCAGCGGACCTGCACCGTCCACATAGGCGGCCTCTTCCAGCTCTTTAGGCATACCACGGAAAAATTGCCGCATCAGGAAAATGTACAGACTGCACTTCAAACCGGTGCAGGTGATGGCAAACGCCAACATCGGGATATAGGTATCTCCGATCATTGTAAAATCTTCACCAAACAGCCACCGCATACTCAAACCCAGGTTCAGAAAGATCCCATACCGGGGAGAGAACAGCAGATCCGGCGGCAGCAGCATGGCGACGATCACCAGTACAAACACCAGCTTGTTCAGCCGGAATTTAAACCGGGCCAGTCCATATCCCACCAATGTCGCGCTGGCAACCTGCAGCACGGAGCACAGCAGCGTCAGGATAAAGGTGTTGACGAACGTCTCCCAGCCGCCAAACCGTGTCCATGCGTTCAGATAGTTGTTGAACGTAAACTGCTGCGGGATATAATGCACCGATGCATTGTACATATCCTCAATGCTCATAAAGGAAATCATGATCTTGGAAAACAGCGGATATAATACCACAAAGCACATGCCCAGGATGAAAATCCACCGAACCAGCGAGACCACATATTTAAAGAAATACTTTTTGGCCTTGGCCTTATCCATCTTTCGTTTGGTGTGGGGAATATCCGGCACACCCGCTTTTGACAAACTGCTCATGATATCCCTCCTTAATCCTGATAGAATACAATCTTGGACAATACCAGGAACACAACACCCAGAATCGCCAGAATAATCAATGAATAAATGACTGCCATTGCCGACGAAACGTCGTTAACGCCGCCCAGGATCTGCTGGTGGATCTGGTAAATAACCTTGTTGGAATCACTGGTAAACGAATCGACAACCGTATAAACAATGGATAGCAGAATCAACGGGCTGATCATCGGCAGACTGATTTTCCAGAATACTTCCCACTTGGTCGCGCCCTCGATATAAGCCGCTTCATAGATCGAGCTGGAAATACTTTGCAGTCCGGCGATAAATATAACAATTGAAACTGCCGACAAATTGGTAATTTCACTGATTCGCCCCACTGCGCTAATGATGAAATCTGTGAAGCCTTGGCCCAGACCCATCTGCAACAGCATATTTTGAAAAGTCTCGGTAACCTGGATCGCATCGCCGCTGTCGGCAGTGGCAAACCGGTCGCCGGAACTCATCAACGACGCCGCCAGGTCACCGCTGGACAGCGAGATTACCACGCCGGTTGAAATGATAACCGGCAGGAACATAATTGACCGGGCAAACCCGCGCCCCAAAAATTTAGTGTTCAGCACGCTGGCCATAAAGAACGCAAAAATCACCACAACCGGCACATTGATCGCCATATCTTTAAGGGAAGTCAGGATGTTTTCCCGGAAGCTGGTGTCGATGTTGAAGATCTCATTATAGTTCTGAAACCCCCAGTTGCGCATAACCAGGCCCCGCTGGTTTTCGACCATAACGTCTGAAAAGCTATACAACACCGATAATACCAGCGGATACAGCACAAAAAACACCGCGCCGATAATAAACGGAAGACAGAACAGATAGCCGTATCTGCGCTGTTTGGCTTCCAGCGCATGCTTGTTTTTGAATTTTGGTATTTTCGGCATTGCTTTTGCCTGTGTAGCCATTGCTCTTAGCCCTCCCTTACTGTCAGATAATCCTGTGCGTTAACGGTGATCCCGTTCGACTGATAATCATTGTCTGTATAATTGACATAGGTTGCATAGCCGTTTTGGAATGTGGTCTTATAAACCCCTTCCGCCAGGCGCTGGTGATTGGTAATCTTCTGGCCGTATGTATACTGCATCGCCTGCTGCAGATACTGATATTTCTCCAGCATGATATCTTTAATGTCATCATATACCGTCGAATACAGCTGTTCAGCCGCCCAGCCTGAGATGTCCTCATAATAGGTGCCGGTAAAGGTGAAATAGGCGCCGGCACCTGATTCGATGATCCGCAGCAGGTCGCTGCGCTCGCCGTTGCTCAGGTTGATTGCATCCGACGTATAATCAACATGTCCGCTGAGCACCATCGCCGTAAACGGCACACTGTAGTCGCACTTATCATAGCCTGCAGACTCCAACGGCAGATTGTTGACCACATCCAGATATTTGGTAAACGGGCCGATACCGCCAGAACCCATAATCGTGTAGCCCTGGTCCACCGTATCCTGCACCGTCTGCAACAGGTTTTCCAGCGTCTCCTGCCGGTCCATAAAGTTATCCCGGTCATAGTTGGCATTGACCTGTGCGCCAATATTCCGCAAAGAGACATTTTTGGTGCCTAATTCTGAAACGCCGGTGAGGAACCCGCTCAGGTTTCTCTTAAAGGCGTTCATATTCAGAATATATTTGGTGTAATTACCGGTGTAGCCGATGAAATATACCGGATCGTAATCATATAATATACCGGTCTGCCGGTTAAGCATCTCGGTTCGATCGTTTTTCGACGGCGTCTTCTCCCGATAGTAGACATACTGCACGTCAGCGTCCGGGAATACATCGATACCCACAGCCTGCAGGTCCGAGATCATTGTGGTCAACTGCTCCTGTGTGCCCATCTGAGAAGCAGGCTTGACATTCTCCACATAACCGTGTGCCAGGCCGCCGTTAGACCAGCCGCTGAGCTTAACATTCATGTTGTTAAAGCCGTTGGCCTGCAGATCTTTTGCGATCTGCTCCACCTGTTCATAAGTGGTCAACGCGATCTTCTCATTATATTCTATGCCCAGGAAATTGGCGTAGCCATTGATCACACCGACCATTTCCACTGTGGAGTAATAATCCTGCGTTACGGTATTGACCGCTTCGTCGCCAAACAGATACTGTTCATAGACTTTCGCCATACCCGTATATTCCGCATCGGCACCCGACAGGAAATTATAGCTTAACTGCAGATCGCCCTGGTAACGCTGATACTGATACATTGTGTAATCTTCATCTGCGCTGGAGGAGCTCAACGCCTGGATCCTGGTCTTTTCATCCACCCGGAATTCCAGAGATGCCACATTGTGGCTGGAAACCCCATCGCTGGGATGCGCACTCACGCCGGCAAAGGATTCACCGCTTTCGACAATGGTCAGCACACCGTTCTGGTTTGCCGTATCCGCCGCATCTTCTGCCCGGATACAGGCGCCGTAAACCGGGAAAACCGCATCGTTGTAGTAAGCAAGTTTTTCTGTAATGCCCCGGGCCTCATCAATTCCGTACAGGTTGATATAAACGGCGTCGCTGCGGATGCCTTCCTTGCCGTTGTTAAACTCCATAATCGAGCCGGATCCATCCGGCAACAGGAAATAGCCCTGCGTAGACATATCAAAATCCAAAAAGCCCGGATGCAGCTGGATATTATCGATGGTATAATCCTCTGGGCTGTAAAGCTCGCTTTCCGGAATCCGAACCGTCAGCTTATCGTTTTCCAATGTATAATAAATTGTCAGGCTGAATTCGGGGCGTTCCATGGAAGCGTCGGAATTGCTGTTGTCCCGCTGGGCGTCTTCTTCTGTATAGCCTGCTCTGGCAAACACCCGATTTAACTCGTCGATATCATAATAATCCAGCGAGCTATACGGATAATACCAGGGTTCGTTGGCCGCCAGCGGATAGGCCTGTTCCAGCGTCAACATGGCTTCTTCATCGTAGTTCTCATACATCGGATCGTCAAAATCGATCAGCTGATAATAACTGTTGAAAGTCGCCAGATCTTCTTCGCTCATCTTTTCCAGAAACGGTTCAGCCCGGCGCTGGGAAATGCTCAACGGACAAGCCACCCGAAAGCCGACGTCGCCCAGACCATATTGCACCTTAATGCCGCCGTCGATCTCTTCCGCGAGAAACTGCCCTTTTTCAATGGAATCAGTCGCAGAACTGATGGTCTGCAACATACCGGATGTAGTATAATAATCCATTGTAAAGATCTCACCGCGGTAAACGGACCCGTCTGACGAATATTCGGTAGACCAACGATAACCCGTGTTTTTGTTGACAACCGCAATATCGGTGGTCAGATCATTATATTGTAAAATCAGCGAATCGCTTTCAGCGATGGTTCTGTATACGTCGCTGAACAGATCGTAAGAACTGGTTCCTTCGGTGGGAATAACCTCCGGCCGTTCGGGATTGGCAGTCTTGTTCTCACCACAGGACGGCAGCATCAGGATCACCATGGACACCAGGATCAGAACCGCTATCAATTTTTTCATATCGCACGCTCCTCCCTATGCCCGGTTGGTCAATTCAACGCCGAGATTTTCCACAAATTCGATCATCTGCTGAATCAGCGCGAAGAACAGAATCGCCAGGAATACCACCAAAACCATTACCACAACGATAATGATTGTCACGCCGACCGCTTTGCCCAGCGTATAATCGTTGATCCGCATACAGCTGGAGAACAGCAGCAGCAATACCCAAATCAGGGCAATGGTCAAAAATACCTGATACAGATTGCCTTCTTCCTCTACCATGATGTTACTGAGGATAATCGAGATTGGATAGAGGATGATGATGGGCGTCGTTGAATAACAGGCGCCGATATACAGATCTTTGAGCGTGCCCTCACCGCTCATCAGAGAGGTGACCGCCCAGCTGCAGATCGTAAACAGCAAAATCGGCACAATCAGCGTCAACATCGTAACGATCAGGTTGGTGTTTTCCGCTTCCGGATTAAAGATAAATCCGGTAAAACGCGCCTGCAAAACAGAGATCAAACTGGCCACGATCAAAATCGTCGTTGCGGCGCCTGCGCCGCCCCGGCCTTCTTTTGTCAGATTCCAGAAACCGTTCAGCGGCCTGAAAATAACCGTTTTACAGTAGCCCAACCGACCCCAATAGGATTTTTCATCGGCCTTGGGCACAAACTTTTTCCACAGCTTTTTAATCACGACAATTAACACGATCAGCGCAACAATGCCGATCACGCCGTAAATAAAGTTTTGTTCAATCAACACCTGCCGCTGGTATTTATAGGCCTTGGAATAATCGGTGACGTTATAAATCTCTTTAAAATATTTCATGGCCGTCGGCCAGTCTTCATTGCGGTAGGCGACCTGGCCCAGATTATCCTTCGCCGCGGCGCTGTTGTTGTTGAGCACCAGCACTTCCTGCCAGACTTGGCTTTCTTCATCATAGCGGTCGGCAGCATGTAAACGGGTGGCCTCAAAGATCCGCGCGCCGTATTCGGTGGGCGTATATACATTCACGGTATCCAGCGCCGAATCCAGAACCAGGCAGGTATCCCCCATCCAGTCCATCGACACCGGGGAGCTTAACGTTCCGTTTACATAGGAAGTGTACATCCCGTCGCGATCGTCCGGCGGGCTGCCGAACTCAAACAGGTTCTGTCCTTCTTCATTATAGACGAACACACGGTTACGCTCGCGATCCAACACAGCGTACATGTCATTGTCCAGCGCGGTCACATCGCACAATCTGGCAGGGCCATTATAATCCGAAGTGAAACCAACTGCCCGCAAGTCACCGAAAGGCTCATACTCATCACTCATCTTTTTGAGCACATCGCCGCCTTTGGCGTTTAGCTTTTTCAAAAAGTCAGGCAATGTACCCTCTTCGTCATAAGTATCCAGCGTCACGTAAACAAAACCGTCTTCGGTAATATCCAGATTGTTAAACTCGGTAGACTGGAACGTGGACATCTGCTCTTCCTGCGCTTCTGTAGAAATCGCGCGCCACATCAAATCAATCAGATTGTATTGCACGGCGGGCGCACCCAGCGTTTGTACAAACGCGCCGTCTCTGCCCAGTTCGATCAGGCCCATATTAAAGTTTGCATTCACCACAAAAATACGGCCGGCGTCATCTACTGCAACCTTGGAGGGACGGAACACAAAATCATCCGGTAAAACAGGTGATGAAACGCCCCAGATAATCCGAATCACGTTCATATTCTGATCCAAATGAATGATCCGGCCGGCTTCGTTATCTGCCCCGACTTTGGACGCATCTGCCGCGTCTACATTGGACGAAGTCAAACCGGTGGTATCGCAGATATACATACCGTCGTTTTCCGTGACAAAGATCGAGCCCGGCTGATTAAACACATCGTCAATCACCGTCTGGTTACCGTTGGCATCGGTAATCGTATGTCTGAAGCTACTGATGACCTTATTCAGCGTAAAATCAGGATTTAAAACAACAAACCGGTTGTTGTCTGTATCGGTGATATAAATCAGATGATCCGGCCCAACCGTAATATCGGTGGGGTTGGCAAAAGCGCCGATAGACTGACCATTTGCATCTACTAAATCCTGCGCACTGATACTTCTGGAATACTGCATCGCGTCCGGCGCCAGATAATATGTACCGGATTCCAGATCCCACACATAAGACTGATAGGATTCGGCCATAACCGTGGAGGAGCATATCGCGACGGCAAACAACAGCGAAATGATCAGTTTGCAGATTCTGCCTGTTTTGCTTTTCAACGGATTTCCTCCTCCTCTTAGTCTTTAATACCCGAAGATGCCATCGTATCCAGCACCTGGGTCTGGGTAACAATAAATATCAAAATCGGCGGCGCGATCATAATCAACTGCACCGCAGCGCCGGCGCCCGCACGGGCGATACCACCGCTGACGATCTGATTCAACGCGTAAGACAGCGGTTTTTTTGCTTCGGTAAAAATCATATTGGCGCCGGTGATACCCCACATCGACTGTACCGAGAACAGCATCATGGTCAACCACGCGGGCTTGACCATCGGCATCACGATGCTTCTGAAAATCCGCAGCTCGCTGGCGCCGTCGATCCGTGCCGCTTCCAGCAGCGCGGTAGGAACAGAAGCGCTTAAATGCTGTTTCATCAGGTATAAGCCCATCGAACTGCCCACATAAGGAAGAATCAACGCCCAGTAGGTGTCAATCATCCCCAGCTTGGACATAATGATATAGTTCGGGATCGCTGTTACCGTCGGGGTAAACATCAGCGATACCACAACGATTTTAAACAGAACGTTTCTGCCGGGAAAATCCCGTTTTTCAAGCACATATGCCGCCAGCGATGCAAAAATGATATGGAAGAAAGTCGCTACGGCGCAGGTACCCACTGTGTTGAATATGTACCGGGAAAACGGAATCCACGACTGGCTCATCAAAACACTGATGTTTGAAAAGTTGTCAAGCGTCGGGTTCTGTACAAAGATCCGCGGCGGGAACAGGAACAGCTCATCCATGGGTTTAAACGCGTTATTAATAATCATGACCAGCGGGAACACCATGAAAACGCCCACCAGACACAAAAACAGAAAGTTGCAGACATTGCCCCACCGGGAACGCGCCGGCCCGGGATTGAACACTTTTTTAGAAACCTTGATCTTAGACGGGTCAATCGGGGCGTCTATTTTTTTTGCATGCTCCATATTACTGACCCACCTTTCTAAGCAATCTCTGAATCAACTCATTCAACCCGACCATCGTCGCAAACAGCACTGTCGCGATGGCACAGGCGTAACCCATTTCGAACCGGACGTTTGCATAGTCGGAAATATGGTTCAGAATGGTGTGGGCCGCATAATCGGTGCTGGGGTTACCAAACAGCTGTACCGTGACGTCGCCCACTGAAAACGCGGAAGTTATGCTCATAACCGCACTGAACATCAATTGCGGGCGCATACTGGGCAGCGTAATAAACCACAGTTCCTGCCACCGGTTGCGGATGCCGTCTACGTAACCTGCTTCATACTGCGAGCGGTCCATCGACCGGAAGCCCGCTACGTTGGACAAAAAGCCCGCGCCCAGACTCATCCAGATCTGGACAATGATACAGATCCAGATCATGTAATCGGCGTTGGTTAAAAACTGAATGGGTTCGTCTATCAACCCGAAATTTAATAACATACCGTTGATCCACGCCGTAGAGTCGCCGGAAAACAGCACCTGCCAGATGGTGTAGGCGCCGCCGGACAGGGTCGGCGCATACAGAATAACTACCATAACCGCGCGGACGATCGGAGACAGCTCGTTGATCAGCCATGCGAACAGCAGACAGGCCAGATACCCAACCGGGCCGACGATTACCGCAATGATCAGCGTATTTTTTACCGCCAGCAAAAATACGTCGTCGGTTGCCAACAGATTCCGGTAATTGTCCAAAAAGATAAACTGGGGCGGCTCCAGAATATTGTAATAGGTAAAGCTCAATACAATTGACATGACAACCGGCAAGACAGTAAAGGTGAAGAAGATGAGCATATACGGCGCCATATATAAATAGCAATCCCAGTTTTGTCTGAATCGTTTCTTCAGGCTCACCTTACTTGAAATCTGTTTTGCCGAAACTTCAGCAGCTTTCATTATGACCTCCTTCTTGCGATCCCCTCAACCGCAATTATACCAATTAAGCATTCTTCAAAACGCGAATTGTTAATCTTCTGCGGTAGGCAAACCAAACTCCTGCCGTTTCTTGGTAATTTCCGCGTCAATGGTTTTTGCATAATCCGTCAGCGTATCTTTCGGATCGGTTCCAGCATATCGCACTTTATAGAATGCGTTATTGATATGCCGGGTGAGGAAATAGCTGCCGGGAATCTGCGGAAGCGCATAGGCGTTTTCCAGCTGACCTTCCAGGCTGTTGATTTCATCGGTTGTCCAGGGTAGCCGCTCAAACGCTTCCAGGTTGGCGGTGTTATAACGTGCCGCCGGTCCCAGAATACACTCCAACTCCGTGCCGTACTGCGTCTGGGTGTCGGCGCTGCTCCACCACTTCAGGAATTCCCAGGAGAGTTCTTTTTTGTCGGTATCGCCTAATATAATGGTATATGTCACATCCAACGCGTTGGAATGATCGATGCTGCCATCTTCCTGGACGGTTCCCGGAACAGAAGTGAAATCCCACAGGCCGTTGATTTCCGGCGCGGCAACCGACAGCGTATTATATAAGGTATAACCCGAAATACCCAGAGGCATCTCGCCGGTCCTGAACCGGTTTTGGAAATCGTAAGTCAGCGGTAAATCATAGTTGGTATAAAAATTGGTCCACTCTTTAAAGGCCACTGTTGCATTTTCGTTATACAGGTTTACGCCGGTCTGATCGTCCAGATACAATGTGCCGCCGTTTTGCAGCAACAGTGAATAAAACGTCAGAATACCGCCGTTGGGATCCAGCGTAGTTGAAACCGGCAAGCCGAATTCCAGGCTGTTTTTATTCAAAACTGTGATACAGTTAATGACATCGTCCCAGGTTTCCGGAATGCTCAGGCCCAGTTCGGCCAAAACGTCTTTCCGATAGAACAGCACCTGGAAAGTCTGTGTTTCCGGCAAACCATAAACGCCCACATGCTGGCCATCGTCATAGGTAGAAGAAACCAGCGCCTGCTCTGAAAACCGTTTGGATACTTCATTAAAATCTTCAAACTGTGTCAGATCCACCGCTGCACCGCGAATCGCATAGTTGACCGGTTCGGTTCGGGCAACGCCCAGACTCACGTCTGGCCCGATACCCGCCACAACGGCAGAAAGCAGCACGCCTACATTAACCAGAGACAGTTCCACCTCGTTGCCGGTTTCTTTGGTATATTGATCGTTGATCATTGACCGCAATGTCTGGAACTGGTCACGGCCGGCGCTCTGGCCGCCGTTGCCGGCTACTGTGCCTGCAGACATCCACACTTCGATGGTCTGATCTTCGTCAGTCTGCGTAGTCATCGAGCCAATCGCATTATAATCGATTACAAACGAGCCGATAAACTGATTGACGCTATACCACAGATTGACAAAGAAATTTCTGTTGGCCGGTTGAATATCGCTGTCTGGCTGGGAGAACGAAATATAATCGATCTCCAGCGGCGCATAGCCCGCAGTATTCAGCCAAGTACCCAGAGAACCAATATTGGTTTTGAACAGCGCAAGCCGTTTTGGAATCTCATCAGGGTCACTATAAAAATCGCTAAGCTGCTGCGCCAGTGTTTCGGCGGTGGCAAGATCGGAACCCTTCTGGCCGCTCTGCGCCACGATGCCATCTACCACACTCTGTAATGTATCAGCCTGCACCTTCATATTTTCAATGACTTCCGGCATCAGCTCGTCAAGCTGGTAGTCTCTGTATTTATCAGGTTCTACACCGGTAATCATAATAATGCTACGATAGATATCGTTCAGCTCGGTCAACACGTTCATCGCCTGCTGCACGTAACTACCGGTCTCGCCCTGGGTAACCTCCAGTGTGATTTCATTGGTGCCGGCGTTCAGATAAACCAGACATTCTTCACCGTCTTCGGTAGTCGGGCTGACCAGCACCCAGTCTTTATCATATGTAAACGAAATGGCTTCGGCCTCCTGGAACGGAACCTCGCCGTTAATATACAGTTTTCTGCAGGAAAGCATGCCCTGATACAGGTTTTTGCGGGCTTTGATGTTAATGCTGTACAGCCCGGCGGCGGGCGCTTCCACCTCCCAGGTGACAGCCTGCTGCGCATATTGCCATCTGGATCCGCCCACCATATTGATGAGCTGTTTGTAATCTTCGGTAGGGGAAGTAGCGGGAGAAGAAAAGTCCGCCGACGGATACAACGTCTGGTCAGATTTGCGCACAGCGCTTTCCGCCTCGACGATCAACTCTTCACCTTCATAATTTGTATAACCGTTCTGCTGGTATTCGGCCTTGACCTCTTCATAGCTTTTCAGCTGTTGCACCGGCAACACCCGGATCTCTTTAATGGTCATCGGCTCTTTAACCGACTCCAGTCGGATGGTATTGGTTCCCTGTTGGAAATAAAACTGCAAAGGCGCAGTCTCATAGCCCAGATAATCACAGGCGTAAATCTCATTCCACCCCAGCTCTTCAACCTGTGTCGGGCGGATATCGTTGCCGTAAGCGTCTTTGGCAAAACTCTTATCCGCATTGGGATAATCGTCTTTCCAGATGCGGGTAAAGGTCAGCGTCTCTGCGTTGGAAAACGGAACCTCGCCGTTGATATACAACGCCCGCTCCATTGAAACGCTTTTGCCGTCTTCGGTATGATATAAAAATTGCAGATTGTACAACCCGGGCTGGTCCACCTCAAACGTATACTCGATGGTATCCTCTTCACCGGTATATACCGACTGGCCCGTCGTTCCGTCATAATTGTCCAGGATTCTGACGCCATCTGTTCTGGAAGTGATGCTGGAGGGCTCCAAAACATAAGTGCCCGTTCCGCTGGCCACATTGCCCAATTCTTCCAGATAATCCCGATATGTTCTGGACGGTTCATAAACCACTGCGTTATCATCCTGCCCGCCGCTTTGCGTATCGGCGGCGGTAGACGTCTGCTGCTCCTCTGCTGCGGACGCAGTTTCCCCTGCGGTGGTGGCTTCTTCAGCAAGCGCAACCACGCCGCCCATCGACAGCACAATAGAGGCTGCAAGCATCCCTGCTATCCATCTTTTCATTCCCATTACTCCTGTTTCTCAGATTTCTGGCAGTCTGCCGTAGTATATATGTAAATCAGTAAACCCGAAACGGCCATGAACAAACATCGGATCGATCACAATCACCGGGTTTATCCACAGCGTTCTCGACGACAATTAAAAAATGTTGTTTTTTTCAGCGAAACATGAAAACATATGTTTTAAATTTTATATTACTGTTACAGAAACACGAAGATGAATTTGTGCAATCTGCACATAAACACATGTTCCCACCCTTATCGTAGTGCCTATCTTATCACAAACGCGTTTGCATTTCTTGTTAAATAGTGATATTTTTTGTGCGGTTTCACAAAATAATTGTGCCAATCCTTGGGTAAATTATCTGTATTTGCATATGTAAAAATATACACAGGATTTTGTGGTTTATCTGCCTTTTTACGCTATATATACGCTTTTTCCGACACATTTACCGCGGCAGAACACGCCGGCGGCAAAACAAACAGAAAAATATTCCCATATATCGTATGCGTCCATCATTGTGCAATATTCACAACAGCAGATAAACCGCAAAGCAACAGACACATCCCAACTGCATCCGGTGAATATCCAACCTCAAACGGGCAAAACCGGCGCCCCGCTTAACGCGGGAGAGCCGGTAAATGTTCTATCAATTTTTAATCTGCCGCGCTGGTTGTCGGCGGGCCCGACTGCTGTTTGAACGGATTGAGCTGCGACGTCTCAGGCTGATCAGTAGAATAGCTGGAGGTGCTTTCATCTTCCAGCAGCGTAGCCGTTTGGGTCACATAACTGTTTGTGTCGGCCACATAAATTTTCAGCGTCACCTGATCGCCGGCTTTTTTGCGCTCAATCACATCCAGCGCGTCGGCGGCAACGCGGATCTCCTGATCGTCGATGGCACAGATGATATCGCCCTGTTTTAAGCCGCTGGTATACAGGCTGCTTTCGGTGCTGATCTCATGGATCATCAGGCCGCTGGGCAGATCATTCACCACCGCCTGCACACTGGAGACCTCATTATAGGTAATACCCAGCTTGGCGCGCCCGACCACCTTTCCATACTGCACCAGATCGGAAGCCACTGCTTTGGCGGTATTGGCCGGAATCGAAAAACACATGCCTTCATAGGTATCAACCACGATCTTCGACGAGCTGATGCCTACCACCTGCCCTTTCATATTCACCAGCGCGCCGCCGGAGCTGCCTTTATTGATGGCCGCATCGGTCTGGATCACCCGCACGCTATAGGTCGAAGTAGTGCCGGAATAATCGGTAGACGTCGATTGGATCCGCCGGTTGGGGGTAGACACAATTCCTTTGGTCACTGAGTTGCTGAAGCCATACGGGCTGCCAATGGCCACCACGTCTTCCCCCGCCTGCAGCTCGTCAGAGTCGCCAAAGGCCGCGGGCGTCAAACCGGAAGCACCCTCCATTTTCAGCACACAGATATCGCTGCGGGTATCACCGGCGACAAACGTTGCCTCAAAGCTTCGATTATCGTACAGTGTCACCACAAACTTGGCGTTGGGAATTTCCGCATATATATGATCATTGGAAATCACATAACCGTTTTCATCAATGATCACGCCAGAGGAAATAGAGGCAGAGGAGCCCGAAGAACTGTAGGTCGTGATGCTGACGATGGAAGGCATCACCAGCTGCGATACCTGTTCGGCGGTATACAGCCCGTTTTCATCCGGCGAGATCCCGTCGGCGGTCGGCACCTTGTCTTCTATAAAGGTAATGGAATTTCCGGTATCTTCGCCGGCGGCGTCTGTTGTGCCCGTGCCTGCGCTATTCCGGTTGCCGGCCAGATAACCTACGCCGCACCCCACGGTAATCACTAAAACCGCCGCTAATGCGACACAGAAAATCTTCACGCCGGTCTTTGCTCCGTGCCGCCCGTTGTTCGGCGGCGTGGGCGGCGCATAGAAACCACCGTTTCCGCCATAAAGCCCGCCGTTATCCGGCTGCCCGCCGGGATAAACCGAAGTATGGGGTGTATAAGAAGTCTCCGGCGGCGTGTAAGGCTGCTGCGGCGTATAAGCGTTTTGCGATTCTGTATAAGACGCCTGCGCCGTATAACCGTTGTCCTCCGGCACACCGGTATTGTGAACCGCCGGCTGTGCATTCTCAGACTGCTGCGTCTGATCCGGCTGTTGCGGCGCAGAAGTCTCCGGCGGCTGCCCGCCGGGCACAGGCTGCTGATTGTTATACTCGTCGTTCATAAATCGAATCATCCTTTCACGCAAACGGATGCGGTTGGTTTTCAGTGCCGGAACCCCGGCTGGCAGCCGCAGCGGCAGTGCCGTCGCGGTATGTATGATGCTAGCATCCGCCGAAATCTCCGGCGGAATATAAAACTTGATTAATGCTCCTGCGGCGTGGAGATGGGCTTGATTTCCTGGGCGCCGGGCAATATCACCTCGAAGCAGGTATACGAGCCATAAACACTGGAGGCCCGGATGGTCCCGCCATGCAGCCCAACAATGGTTTTGACAATATACAGGCCGAAGCCCATACCGGTCTTGTCCTCACTGCGAGAGCGGTCGGTCTTATAAAACCGTTCAAAGATGCGGTTTAATTCCTGCTCGGTCAGACCTTCGCCGGAATTTTTAATCTTCAGCTGCACGGCGCCTTTATCCAACGCGACGCTCAGCTCGATGTAGCCGCCTGCCGGCGTAAACTTGATCGCATTTTCCACCAGATTATATAACACCTGATAAATCAGATCGCTGTCGGCCGTAAGCTGCACATTGGCGGCCTGGTCCAGCCCCCGGATATCCAGCCGTTTTTCGTCGATCCTGTGTTCAAACGAAAATAATACCCGCATCAGCAGATCTGTAACGTTAAAGGTGGTTTTATTCAACACCACCGTTTCACTTTCCAGCTTGGAAAGCTGCAGCATCGAATTGACCAGTCTGGACAACCGTTTGGTCTCGTCAGACACAATATTTAAATATTTGGTCTGCTGCTCCGGCGGAATGGTTCCATCTAAAATGCCGTCGATAAAGCCGGAAATGGTGGTCATCGGCGTTTTCAGCTCATGGGACACACTGGAGATAAAGCTCCGGCGCATGGATTCCAGCGAACTGAGCGATTTGGCCATGGTATTGAACTCTTCAGCCAGCAGGCCAATCTCATCATGCCGTTCTACCGGGATGCGCTGCAAAAAGTTGCCCTTTTCCATGTTGCGGGCAGCCTGCGCCATCAGCCGGATCGGCCGGGTCATCTGAGCTGACGCGATATAAATCGCAATAAACGCCATTCCCATTACGATCACTGCACAGATCAGAATGATCCGAATAATGCCGCCCAGATATACGTCCATCTCTGCGAACGGGACCGATGCAAACACCGCGCCCACTGTCTGGCCGCGATAATAAATGGATGTGCCCACCGTATAAAAATCTTTCTGATACAGCCCGCGCATCGTGCCGACCCGCTCGTAGCAGCCGGCCAGTGCCTGCTGCATAATGCTGCTGTCAATCGTTGTATTTTTATGCACACAGTCAGCCTGTGCGCCGTGAGAACAGCCGACATAATTGCCGTCGATATCCGCGATATAAATATCCGCGTCGATCATATCCCCATCGATAATGAGAAAATCCTGCATGCTGTCGCTGAAGCTGTTATCTGCCAGCGTGCTGGCCGTTACCATGGAAATGGTCTTCACATTGCCCGTCAGCAGTTCGTTTTTATCGGAGATCCACTGGTTGCGGGAAAACACCACCAGAATCACACTGAAAATCAGAAAGCTGACAAACAGAATCGCCGCGGTAATCGAAAAATATTTGAAAAAAATGCTTTTACGCATAACAGTCCCGCGCTTTATCTGGTCTCAAATTTATAGCCGACGCCCCAGACCGTTTTCAAACTCCACTGGTCGGAAACGCCCTCCAGCTTCTCCCGCAGGCGTTTGACATGTACGTCCACCGTGCGGCTGTCGCCGTAATAATCAAAGCCCCAGACCTCGTCAAGCAGCTGGTCTCTGGTGTAAACTTTGTTGGGGTTGGAAGCCAGATGATAGATCAGCTCCAGCTCTTTCGGCGGGGTATCCACCTGTTTGCCGTCTACGATCAGCTCATAGTTGGTCAGATTAACCACCAGCTTGTCATATTCCACCTTTTTAACGCCGTCGCCGTCAGACAGCCCGCTGCGCCGCAGCACCGCTTTGACCCGGGCGACCACCTCCTTGGCGTCGAAGGGCTTGACGATATAATCGTCGGCGCCCAGCTCCAGCCCTAAAACCTTATCAAAGGTCTCACCCTTTGCGGTGATCATGATAATTGGCACATCGCTGCTTTTGCGAATCTCCCGGCAGGTCTGCCAGCCGTCCAGCTTGGGCATCATGACATCCAGCAAAATCATAGCGGGTGAAAACTTCTGAAACTGATCCAGCGCTTCCTGCCCGTCATGACAGATCTGCACCTCATAGCCCTCTTTTTCCAGATACAGCCGTAAAAACTCACAGATATTATTGTCGTCATCGACGACCATTACCCGAACATCCCCCATGGTGATTCTTCCTTTCGTTTTTGAATTGGACCTTTGCCAAACACTGTGCTGCCAATGAAATTGCCGCCCCGGCAGCCGCCGTGCAACTATGCTCTGATCGAAATAATTTCTGTTAAATGTATATTTATTATAAACGCAGCAACCGCCAAAATGATGAACGGTTTATAAACACTGTTTAGAAAAACGGTAAACGGTTGCGCCTTTTCAGTTGATTCCCGGCCCGATTTCAGATGTGAGCGGTGCCAGGCATTACCAAACAGCTTCTGTTTTGACGGCATACGCCTGCCTGTCATCCCCTCGAAATTACAGGCGGTTCGGCCGCCGCTTTCCAAAATGTACAGAAGTTATCTGCAAGCAGTAAACACCGTCAGGAGAAGCATCCAAAGCCCCTGCAAATCGCGGACACCTTTCCCCCAAACATCTATTTTTCTTTATAATATGGTTAACCGCTTTATCCTTTTGAGCCGAAGCTGCCGACAGATAAAATTGCCGTCGGCTTTCCTCAAAAGGCTATCCGGTTTATGAAATACACAGAATCAGTCGTATTTTTTACCATCACAGTCTTCTTTATCACTTTTCCAATCTGTTTTTGGTTCACTATGGGCAGAGAAAGAGCCGGAGAAAACTCCGGCTCTTTTAGTTTGTCAACACAGCCGCAAACAGCGTCTTTTACCCAAAGCCTTTTGATCAGGCGGCGCCCCCTTATGTTAAAAGCCCATATTTTTGATCGACGCGGTCCAATCTGCCCACCATCGGCTCTGCCAGCAAAAACAAAAACACAGCCGTCGCCAGCGCATAAACCAGATTCATCGGCAGCCCCGCCGTCCAATAAGCCAGCAGCGACGGCAGACGCAACGGTGCGCGGGCTATAATGGCGGTCGCCGTATCCATAACGCCGCCATACAGCAGCAACACCGCAAAAAAGCCAAACACCGACAGCGACAGCCGCCCACCACGGCGAAATACCACGTTTCTGCTATATAGAATCCCTGCCAGAAAACCGATCAGCCCTGTGGAAAGCATTTGCCACAACGTCCATGGCCCCTGGCCGAAAAAGATATTGGAAACCAGCATGGTCATCGAACCCACTAAAAACCCGGTCTCACCGCCCAGCGCTACGCCCGCAATCACCGTCAGTGCCGCTACCGGCTTAAACTGCGGGAATAGATAGAAGATACCGCGGCCGGCCACGCCCAACGCACAAAGCACAGCGATCACAACCAATTCCCGCGCCTGCGGTCTGCGTCCCTCAAAGGTCAGAAAAAACGGCAGCATCGCTTCTAACAACACCAATAAAGAAACTGCCAGCGCACGTTGTTCCCCAAAAGCAATCAACCCGACGGTCACAGTGACGGGGATCGCCAGCAACAGTATGACAACCGCAAATCTGGTTCGTTTGGGCAGCTTACGTCGGGCCGGGAGCGACGGCACACCCCGGCGTTGCGTCCGCCGCCCAGCGCTTGCCGCCGCAAACAGCAACACCGCGGCCGCCAGCAGCACGTAGGGCGCAAAAATTTCCATAGACGACAAAACCGGTAACCGCACTACACCCAGCGCAGCCAGCGCCGCAATCACCAAACACAGCACACCGGCAGTTCCCGCGAAAAAGCGCCATATTCGGCGGCCTTTACTGCGCGAATGCACGCTGCCTGACGGCGCGCCTGTATCCGCATCTGCCGCACCCACACGATCCGGCGGCGCAGGCGGCAGATCCAACGGTAAGCCGGGCCGCGCCGGTGGATCGCCGCCACAGGCCGTGATAATATCCGCTGCCGTTACCGCCCCCGGAATGATCCCCTTCGCCATTCGGCAAGCAGCCGTGGTATAAAACCGGTTTTCACTGAAAAATGCGCGGGAGGGATTCTCGCTGACAATGCTCCCGTTAAAAAACAGTGCGCAGCGATGGGCATAGCTGGCGCAAAACTCTATATCATGGCTGACCAGCACGATGGCGATATGCTGCTGCAACAGCCGCTGCAAAATAGCGGCAAACCGGCGCTTAAACGCCGCATCCATCCCTTTGGTCGGCTCGTCCAACAATAACACCTGCGGCGAAAGCAGCAATACCTTGGCCAGCGCCGCCCGCTGCTGCTCCCCGCCGGACAAATCATAGGGATGTTGTTCAGCCTGCGCTTGTAGATCGCAGAGCCGAAGCATAGACTGTACCCGGTCATGCCGCGCCTGTTGCGATAATCCTCGGCCGTCAACCATTTCCTCCAGCTCCTGCCGCACGGTAGCGCAGGTGAACAGTGTCTGCGGATTTTGGGGCAACACCCCTAACAGCCCGTCAAACAAATTGTCGATTTGCTGGGCCGGCCGGCCGCACAACCGGATCTGTCCGCGATACGGCCGGTGTGCGCCGGTAACCATGGAAAGCATTGTGCTCTTTCCGGTACCGTTGCCACCCAGAACCGCCAGCAATTCTCCCGGCCGAACCCGCAGTGAAGCGCCTTTCAACACATCCGGCCCCTGTCTGTCATAGCGAAACCACACGTTGTCAATTTCCAGCGCCGGCGCGCCGTCCACCGGCGGCGCATCATCCTGCAAGACGGGCCGAAGCGCATGAGCCTCGGCGTACTGCGTCAGCCACGCCCGGCCTGCGCCGGGTGTCCACGGGCACTGCGCGCCGCTGTCCGGCACTGCGGCCCAGATCCGCACCGGCGTCGGCAGTGCGTCAAACATCTGGTTATTCCAGCTTTGAAGTTGTTTACCAATCTGCGCCGGTGTGCCGTCTGCCACCAGCCGACCAGCCTCCATGACCAGCAACCGGTCGCTGTAGGCCAACACTTCCTCCAGCCGGTGCTCGGCGATCAGCACCGTCGTGCCCAGCTCCCGGTTGATTCGCCCGACCACCGATAAAAACGCGCTGGCCGCCATGGGATCCAGCTGTGCCGTGGGCTCGTCCAACAGCAACAGCCGCGGCTGCATCACCATCACCGACGCAAGGTTCAACAGCTGCTTCTGCCCGCCGGACAGCGCACTGACATCCTGTTCAAACCAGTTTTGAATGCCAAAAAAGCTGGCCGTTTCCGCTACCCGACTGCGGATGACGGCCGGATCTGTTCCCAGGCTTTCCAGCCCAAACGCCAGTTCATGCCACACTCTGTCAGTTACGATCTGGCTTTCCGGCGACTGCCCGACAAAGCCGATCTGTTCGCTTTGGGTACGGGCATCGACCTGCGCCAGCGGGCGGCCGTCAAACAAAGCGACGCCACGCCGGTCGCCGTTTGGGGCCAGCGCGCTTTTAAACTGCCGGAGCAGTGTGCTTTTCCCGCAGCCGGACGGGCCGCACAGTGTTGCAAACACACCGGCTGGCAACGAGAAGCTTATATCACACAGCGCTTGTGTCTGTACTGACGGATACCGAAAGCTCAGGCCCGCAGCCGAGACGATTTCCATGTTTGGGCCTCCTTTATATGTAAAATGACCGGCAGCAGACACAGAATCAGATCGGCGATATAGACTGTGACTGTATAAACGCCGTGTACCTGTCCGCCCACGACGGGAAAATAATCAAACGAAAGGCCGCCCAACAGCCCGCCGGCGGCGATATAAGCGGTCAGCAGCAGAATCAGCGCCAGCAGACAGCCATCCCGCCGTTGAAATCGATAAATGGAAAACGCCGTTCGCCCCGGCAGCCCATAGCCCCGGCTTTTCATCGAATCGGCGGTTTCCACCGCATGCTCCATCGACCAGGAAACCATAACCGACAGGATGCGGGCACCGTGCCGCATCCGCTGCAGCAGCCGGCCGTTGGACAGATCGCGCCCGATACACCGCTGGGCCTGACGCACCGCCTGAAACTGCGCCCGAAACCGGGGCACAAAACGCAGCGTCATCGACAGCACCAGACTCATCGACGGAATCACCCGCCCAAACAGATAGACAAACTTGTCTGATGTCATCACCGCCGTATAGCAGTAAAACCAACTGAGCACCGCGGCCATCAGACAGCCGGCGGCGGCGCCGTATAGCACCGATTCCAGCGTCAGGGGATTGCCGGAGGGCAGCGCACATAAAACAGTCAGCCCTCTGTGGTTGAACAGCGGATTCAACAGCATCACCAGCACCGGCAACGGCAACAGATAACAAATTTTAAACCGGGCGCCCTGTTCCCCCCGCAGGCAGAACGCATAACTCACCGACGACACCAGCGAGATCAGCAGACAAACCGGATGCATCAAAAACATGGCGAATACAAGCACCGCGGCAAAATAGACCATATTTACAGCCGGATGATATCCCGCAAATCCATCACGCATCTGTCAACCCCCTTTTGCCGGTATTGCTCAGGCCGCTACAGAAAGGCCCCAGTTCAGCACATTCTAAAAGCTATAAAGTTATTATACTGTGGAACCATCAAAAGCACAAGCCCCAAGACCCGGTTTAGCAGCCTTGCTGCCCGCCGGCGGCAGATAAAATCTGAGAGGACTACCAGACCTGGGATTAAACGCCTTGCCAAAACAGCTGGTGTCATGCAGTTTAACAGCCGCGCAATTCTAAATCAACTTCAAACGCATCATCTCGTTGGCACGATATCTCTTATCGGTTGCAAAACGAACGAGAATTATGCTATACTGAGAGCATTCGAAACGGACGGAGTTTATCATGAGCATTTTGGACGTGAAAAACATCACGCAGATTTTTGGAGATAAAAAGCTGTTTTCTCATGCAGACATGCAGTTATTCGGCGGAGATAAAATGGGGCTGACCGGCTTAAACGGCGCAGGGAAATCCACCTTTATCAAAATTCTGACCGGCGAGATCCTGCCGGATCAGGGTGATGTGCGCTGGAATCCGAAGGTGCGGCTGGGCTGTCTGGATCAGCAGGCTTCCATTCGCCAGTCTATGACGATATGGGCTTATCTGGATCAGGCTTTTGAACCGTTGTATGCGCTGGAACGGCAGCTTGCCGCGTTAGACGCGCAGATCACGGTTACCGGCGAAACAGACCGGGCGATGGAACTGTGCGAGCAGGCGGAAGTGTTGCGGCAACGGCTGGAAGCCGGCGGGTTTTATCAGATCCGCAGCACCATCGACCGGGTGGCGGCCGGCCTTGGTCTCACCGCCTTCGGGCTGGATACAGACGTGACCAAACTCAGCGGCGGACAGCGGGCCAAGGTATTGCTGGCAAAGCTGCTGTTGCAGCAGCCGGACGTATTGCTGCTGGACGAGCCGACCAATTTTCTGGATACCGACCATATCGCGTGGCTAACCAAATATTTAAACAGCTTTAAAGGCGCGTTTATTCTGGTCAGTCACGACTTTGGATTTTTAGAAAGCGTGTGTAACTGTATCTGCGATATTGAAAACGGCAAGATTGTGCGCTACAACGGCAGTTATACCGATTTTGTCCGATTAAAGGAAGCCCGGCGGGCGGCCTATGAGAAAAATTATCAGAGCCAGCAGAAAGAGATCAAGCGGCTGCAGACCTTTATTGATAAAAACATTGTGCGGGCATCGACCTCCGCCATGGCCAAAAGCCGCCGCAAGCGGCTGGAAAAGATGGAAAAGCTGGAAAAGCCCAATACCGACCCGCGGCCCAGCTTTTTGTTTTCTTATACGCCCGCGGTGGGCCAGACCATCTTGTCTACCGACCGGCTGGCCATCGGCTATGACACCCAACTGGTGCCGGAACTGACCCTTCGGCTCGGCATTCGGGAAAAGCTGGCGGTCACCGGATTTAACGGCATCGGCAAATCTACGTTTATCAAAACGATTTGCGGGCAGCTTGCGCCGCTGAGCGGTGGCTACCGGCTGGCGGAGCGGGCCGCCGTGGGCTATTACGAACAGGAAAACCTGTTTGCCGACGATGGGATTTCGGCGCTGGAGCAGGTCAAAAGCTGGTATCCCCGGTTGGACGATAAACAGGTGCGAGCGGCGTTGTCCCGCTGCGGGCTGGGCGGCGAAAAGGTGCTGCGCCCGCTGAAGACACTGTCCGGCGGGGAACAGGCCAAAGTTAAACTTTGCCGGTTGACGCTGCAGCCTTATAATCTGCTGGTTTTGGACGAGCCCACCAATCATCTGGACGTCAACGCGATTGCCCAGCTGCAAACTGCAATCAAGCTGTTTGAGGGCGCGGTGGTGTTTGTGTCCCACAGCAAGGCGTTTTGCAAGGCCTGCGCCGATCGCACGCTGGATTTTGAAAAACTGTTTGACGAAGATTAGCCACCGCGGTCTGACGGTTTTCATTTATGGGGCTTTGACTAGCACATCGGTGCTGAAAAGCCTGGTGTTTGCCGTCGGCGACAACCCCAGGCGGCCATGGAATCGAAAGAATAAAGAATGTATCGCCCCGACGAAAGATTGTATGACATGCCTCCCCGATCTTCAAATGGGTTGCCGGGTAAATCTGACGGCCCCGTTTGTCTGCAGGATAATATGCGCTTTGCATATTGTCAACCGGTTTACCGAAACATCGCTGCATACGCTGTTTTTCCGGCGTAAAGCCATCTGTTTGAAAGCCATAAACTTTTGTAGGTTTGTCAATGATGTGTTACAGATTTGGAAAAGAGAATAAGACCTGTTTTGGGGAACGCCAGTTGAG
>CALWVA010000011.1 GCA_944384875.1 uncultured Clostridia bacterium | reverse complement strand
ATATGTTGTATATCTATGGCGGATACTTGTAATCTTGTCGTTTACAGATGATTTGGAAAGAACATACATAATTCATTTATGGCTGTCAAATTTACGGTATGCAATATGTATGCGAGTAAGCACCATATTGCGGTTATGTGTTTTGTTTGATAAAGTATAATTCAAAATGCCCGGTCCGGCAATCAGCGAACGGGCATTTTGAATTATGCAGATAGAAAATCAAATTTTGCTTTTAAAAAGGCGCGGTATTCGGGATGTATCCCGGCATTATCATATTCAGAGCGAATTATTTTTTCGATCCATCGCAGCTTTTTCGGAGAATTTTGCGCATAATGCCGCAAAACCATCCTGCCGTTAGAAACGGCCTGCATGATTGCATCATAAGCGTCCGGGATATATTCACAGTCGGCCACAAACAGGGGATGCTCAGAAGCTACCGCGTAGGGAATGCTCGAAAGGGGCCGGCAACAGTCGGCTGGCTGCACAGAATATATATACCCTGCGACGCCCTTATAGGTGTCGGTAGTAGCGTCTGGATAATATTCTTCCAGCTGTAAAAGACCATCGGCTGTAAAACCATAGCTTGCCCAGGTTTTATAATAACCCTGGTGGTGAAAATCAATTGACTCACAGTATTTTTCCACGGCGTTACTGAGATAAACCAGCGTATTTTCCCGTTTTTCTGAAAGATAAACCAGTGGCTTATCATGATTCGAAACATGTGGGTTTAATATTGTGAGACCCGGCATTTGAGAAGCATGAAAGAGCATGACCTATTCCTTTTAACATTGTTTCGGATTATTCTGACAATGCAGTGATAAACCGTTCAAAGGCGTTCTGTCCCGCCTGATTCCGTTTAAACACGCCAGCGTCAGATAATACCTGTAAAAATACCAGACCGACCTCCCGCTGTAGAATACCCATGATATTTTCTTTGTTGATGTTGGAATATTGAGGAAGAAATGTCTCAACCCAGTCGGCATGTTTTTGCAGCTGCTCGTTGGCGCGAAGATCCTGACCGGTCAGCATATATTCTGCCAGCAGGTGTAATTCAGATTTTAATCGAGAGGGCAAAACCGCCAGTCCCATCACTTCGATCAGGCCGATGTTTTCCTTTTTAATATGATGCAGCGGCGCATGGGGATGAAATACGCCCAGTGGGTGCTCGTCGGTTGTAATATTGTTGCGCAGTACTAGATCCAACTCGTAATATGCACCGCTTTTTCGGGCGATGGGTGTGATGGTGTTATGCGGTTCGCCGTTGGTTTCGGCGAAAATAAAGGCGTGAGAATCGGTATACGTCCGCCACAGCCGCAGTGTGTGGTCAGCAAAGTCGATCAGCCGCCGAGGCTCCTCACATCGGGCGCGTATCACCGACATCGGCCATTTGACGATACCGGTTTGTACATCTGTAAAGCCTTTTACCGCGAACGCTGTTTCAACAGGGGCCTTGGCCATTGCAAAATCATAGTGCCCGCCCTGAAAATGGTCGTGACTCAAAATAGAGCCGCCGACAATGGGTAGATCGGCGTTGGATCCGACAAAATAATGGGGAAACTGACGCACAAAGTCTAACAGTTTGGCAAAGGTGGCACGCTCGATCTTCATGGGCACATGCTGTCGGTTAAAGACAATACAATGTTCATTATAATAGACGTAAGGGGAATATTGCAGACACCAGTCAGCACCATTTACAGTGAGGGGGATGACGCGATGGTTTTGCCGCGCGGGATGATCGAGTCTGCCGGCGTACCCTTCGTTTTCCGCGCAAAGCTGGCATTTTGGATAACCGCTGGGCGCTGCGTTTCGGGCAGAAGCGATTGCTTTGGGATCTTTCTCCGGTTTGGACAGGTTAATGGTGATATCCAAATCTCCATAATCGGTAGAGCAGACCCACTTCAGGTCTTTTTGGATTCGGTAACGGCGGATATAATTGGTATCCTGCGAAAACATATAATAAAAATCTGTCGCAGCCTTTGGCGATTGAGCGTACAGTGTCCGAAATTTTGCAATCACTTCAGAAGGAGGCGGCGTCAGGCATCCCATCAGAGCTGTATCAAACAGGTCTCTGTATGCCACGCTGTTTTCAGGAATCAGACCGTTTTCATATGCATAATCGGTCAACGATGTAAGCAGTTCTTCCAGATTGTCGGATTCGGCCTCTGATGTGACGTCGGGGGAATAGTCGGATCGATGAAGAACCTCTAATAACCGATTTGTTGCATAAACACGGTCTTCAGGCGGAATCAATCCGCGGCGTAAGCCGTAGGCGATCAAATTGTGAACAGTATTGTCTATGGTCATGCTGTAAATCCATCCTTCAAAATTGTATATTTATCATTATAACATGTTGTTTTGTGCTTTGCAATGAATAAAACAGTTGGTATTTTTGCTGAAATTCTAATGCAATTTTTTATTGAAGTGGTGTAGAATGTATGGTATACTATTTTAATAATTATGGTATAGGGGCATTACATGATCATTTTAGGCTTGGATCCGGGATACGCCATTGTGGGATATGGGGTCATCAGCTACCAGGCAAACCGGTTTAAGGTGTTGGATTTTGGTGCGATCACAACAGATAAGGACACACCATTTCTGACGCGGTTGGAACAGATTTATGATGGTATGAATTATATATTGGATAAGTGGAAACCCGGCTCGATGGCGGTGGAACAGTTGTTTTTTAATACCAATTCTACCACGGCAATCGGCGTCGCCGAGGCGAGAGGATGCTGTTTGCTGGCGGCGGTTCAGGCGCAGGTCGAGGTTGTAGAATATACGCCGTTACAGGTAAAGCAGGCGGTTACCGGATATGGTCGGGCGGAAAAACGGCAGATTATGGAGATGACCCGGATGCTGTTGGGGTTGGACCATATTCCAAAGCCGGATGATGCAGCGGATGCGTTGGCAGTAGCGGTATGTCATGCACATAGCGCAGGGTCGCTGGCTTCTCATCTGAAAAAACTGGGTTTAAAGTAGAAAGGACGTTGGTTTATGATTTATTCACTGCGGGGCACGTTACTTTTTACAGATCCATCGTCGGCGGTGATCGAGTGCGGCGGAGTAGGTTATAAATGTGCAGTGACGGTCAATACGCTGCGGCAACTGCCCAAAATCGGCAGCGAAGCGATGATTTTTACATATATGAATGTCCGGGAGGACGCTGTGGATTTATTCGGCTTTGCTTCAGAAGATGAACTGGCGTCTTTTAAATTGCTGATTGCGGTCAACGGTGTCGGGCCGAAAGCAGCGTTGGCGATTTTATCAGAACTGACGCCTGAAAAACTGGCCTTTGCTATCGCGGGGGGCGATGTAAAGGCGATTACCAAAGCGCCGGGGGTCGGCCCCAAACTTGCACAACGCATCGTATTAGAACTGAAAGACCGAGTTTTGCCGGGTGGTGCACCGGCAGAAGTGAATGGTTCCGGTACAGTATTGGAGGGGTCGTCAGATTTGGCGCAGGCAGTTGGCGCGTTGGTAGCACTGGGCTATGCCCAGTCGGAAGCTGCATCGGCAGTGGCGAAAACCGATACTTCTCAACCGGTGGAGCAGATCATTAAGGATGCACTGAAACATTTATTTTAGAGGTCAGACATGGAGCAGGAATTTGATTTTGAAAATCGTATTGTATCCGCTGAATTTTCAGGAGAGGATGCGGCGGAAGTTTCGTTGCGTCCAAAATGCTTAGAGGAATATATTGGGCAGGCCAAAGTCAAGGAAAATCTTTCGATTTATATGGATGCTGCCAAAAAGCGCGGTGAGTCATTGGATCATGTGCTGCTGTATGGCCCGCCGGGTTTGGGCAAAACAACTTTAGCGGGCATTATCGCCAATGAAATGGGCGTGAATCTGCGGGTAACATCCGGGCCGGCCATCGAAAAGCAGGGAGATTTGGCAGCGCTGCTGACGGCGCTTTCGCCGGGAGATGTATTGTTTATTGATGAAATTCATCGTCTTTCCCGCGCGGTGGAGGAAATCTTGTATCCCGCTATGGAAGATTACGGATTGGATATTATTATCGGTAAAGGGCCTTCAGCCCGGTCGATACGGCTGGATCTTCCCAAATTTACGCTGGTTGGCGCTACCACTCGTTCCGGCTTGCTGTCTGCACCATTACGGGACCGGTTTGGCGTGTTGTTGCGGCTGGAGTTGTATACACCACAGGAGCTGGCGCAGATTATCGAACGATCTGCCGCGATTTTGGGTATTGCGATTGACAGGGCGGGCGCACTGGAAATTGCCGCTCGTTCCAGAGGGACGCCTCGAATCGCCAACCGGTTGCTGAAACGGGTGCGGGATGTAGCGCAGGTGCAGTTTGACGGTGTGATTACCCAATCGGTAGCGAAACAGGCGTTAAAACGTTTCGAAATTGATGAACTGGGACTGGATGAGTTTGATCGCCGGATGTTGACTGCGATTATCGAAATGTATAACGGCGGTCCAGTGGGCGTGGATACACTGGCGGCGGCAGTCAATGAGGACGCTGCAACGATTGAAGACGTTTATGAACCGTATCTGATGCAGATTGGCTTTTTATCTCGTACAGCCAGAGGCCGGTGTGTAACGCCGGCAGCGTATAAACATTTGGGATTGACTATGAACGGGCAACAGATGTTATAATATAACACGAGGAAGGATGCGAACTTTTACTGATGGGAAGATTGTTTGGAACAGATGGCGCCAGAGGTATTGCAAATACTGAATTGACCTGTGAACTGGCAATGAATATCGGTCGGGCAGCGGCTTATGTATTATCCAGGCACAGCATCGCCAAGCCCCGGGTTTTAATCGGGATGGATACCCGCATTTCTTCGCAGATGCTGGAAAGCGCGTTGTCAGCCGGATTATGTTCGGTAGGCTGCGATGTGGTTTTGGCTGGCGTTGTTCCGACGCCGGCTACTGCGTTTTTGATCAAGGCGTTGGGTTGCAGCGCCGGCATTATGATCAGCGCTTCCCATAATCCCTGTGAATATAATGGAATTAAATTGTTTGATAAAGATGGTTTTAAACTGCCGGATGCTATCGAAGAAGAAATTGAAGCCATTGTGCTGGACGGGGCGGTGCAGCTGCCGGTGCCGTCCGGCGGCGATCTGGGCCGGATCACCGTTGCAGAGCAGGCGCTGGATATCTATATCCGCCATATTCAGCAGACGACAGATGTTCGATTTGATGGGCTGACTGTTGCGTTGGATTGCGCCAACGGTTCAGCTTCTGCCACCGCGCAGCGACTGTTTTCAGAACTGGGTGCGGATTGCCGGATGCTCAGTGATCGGCCGGATGGTGTGAATATCAATGACCATTGCGGTTCTACCCATTTGGAATCGTTGTCCGCTTATGTGAAAACCCATCATTGTGATCTGGGATTGGCGTTCGACGGTGATGCAGACCGTTGCCTGGCTGTGGATGCGCAGGGGAATGTTGTAGATGGTGATCAGATTATTGCCATTATCGCTTCTTCATTGAAACAGGAGGGCCGGTTGAAAAATAATACGGCTGTGATGACGGTTATGTCTAATCTGGGCTTTTTTGTCTTTGCCAAGGAACAGGGCATTCGGGTGTTGACAACCAAAGTCGGTGACCGGTATGTGCTGGAAGAAATGAAAAAAGGCGGTCATTGTATCGGTGGCGAACAGTCTGGACATATTATTTTTCTGGAATATGCCTCTACCGGCGACGGTCAGCTTTCCGGTGTGCAGCTGTTGCGAATTTTGAAAAAAACCGGGAAATCATTGCGTGAACTGGCGCAGACCATGACCAAATATCCGCAGGTGCTGGTCAATGTGCGCACGACTAATGAAGTCAAACAAAGCTATGAAAGTAACCCGCAAGTTGCGCAGATCATCCGGCAGGTTGAGCAGCAGTTGGGAGAAGATGGTCGGGTGTTAGTGCGCCCGTCTGGCACTGAGCCGCTGATTCGCGTAATGCTGGAGGGCAAGGATCAGCAGCAGATTGCGGTGTTTGCCGAGCAGATTGCAGATGTGATCAGAACTCTATGAGATTTACGCAGGATTGGAAAGATTATGAGTTGCTGGACGCCGGCGGTGGAGAGCGGCTGGAGCGTTGGGGACAGATTATTTTGATTCGGCCGGATCCGCAGGCGGTTTTTGAGATTGAAAAAAAAGATCCGCGCTGGCGAAATGCACATGCGCGTTATATTCGCAGCAAGACCGGCGGCGGACATTGGGAAACTTATAAACCGGTTCCGAAAAGTTGGGAGATCGGCTATAAGCGACTTCGGTTTCATTTAAAGCCGATGGGATTCAAACATACCGGACTATTTCCGGAACAAGCGGTTAACTGGGATGTTCTACAGCAGATGATTATCGGACAGAAACAACCGTTTCGTGTTTTAAATCTGTTTGCTTATACCGGCGGAGCTACCATGGCCTGTTTGCAGGCCGGCGCGCAGGTTACGCATGTGGATGCTTCCAGGGGTATGGTTACATGGGCGAAAGATAATGCCGTGTCCTGCGGCGTGCAGGACAAGCCGGTTCGGTGGTTGGTGGACGATTGTGTTAAGTTTGTAGAGCGAGAACTGCGCAGAGGCAAAGAATATGATGGGATCATTATGGACCCGCCTTCTTATGGCAGGGGACCGGGTGGTGAGGTTTGGAAACTGGAACAGGAGATTTTTCCACTGGTGCAAAAATGTGCCCGGCTGTTATCCAGTCGCGCCCGGTTTTTCATGATCAATTCATACACGGCGGGTCTATCGCCGTCGGTGATGGCTTATATTCTCGGTTTGACAGTACAGCCCCGATTTGGAGGCAAAATTTACGCCGATGAAATCGGATTGCCGGTTTGTAGCACTGGGCTGATTTTGCCCTGTGGCGGTACGGCGATCTGGAAAGGAAACGATTAAAAACATGCAGCCGATGATTCAAGTTCAAAACGTCAGCTTTTCTTATAAGGGCGACGACGAAGAACGTGTGCAGATTTTACAAGATTTTAATTTAGAGATTCAGCAGGGCTCGTTTGTGGCGGTGTTGGGCCATAATGGCTCCGGCAAATCCACATTGGCCCGGTTGCTGAATGCACTGTACCAGCCGGATGCAGGTCGGGTGCTGGTCAATGGCCTTGATACCAGCGATGAAGAACAGGTATTTGCGGTGCGCAGGTCGGTGGGATTGGTCTTTCAAAATCCAGACAATCAACTGGTGGCATCCATCGTGGAGGAAGATGTGGCTTTCGGACCTGAAAATCTGGGAATTGCACCGGATGAAATTCGCCGCCGGGTGGATGATGCGTTGCAGGCGGTGGATATGTATGAATACCGCACCCATGAAACACATAAGTTGTCCGGCGGGCAGAAGCAGCGCATTGCGATAGCTGGAATTCTTGCAATGCAGCCTGATTGCATTGTGTTTGACGAGCCCACCGCGATGCTGGATCCCCGCGGTCGTAAAGAAGTTATGGATATTATTTTGAAACTGAACCGGGAAATGGGTAAAACCATTATTCTGATCACCCACTATATGGACGAGGCGGCGCAGGCGCAGCGGGTGGTTGTAATGGATAACGGCCGGATTATTGCCGATGACACGCCTCGCATTGTATTTTCGAAAGTCGGGCTGTTGAAATCGGTTGGGTTGGATGTGCCTCAGCCGGCAGAGTTGTCTGACCGATTGCGCAAAGCGGGTATTCCACTGCGTGATCATGTGTTGACGGTAGAGGAATGTATCAGCGCGATTACCGACTGCTATTTTGGAGGATAGACGACATTGGCGATTATCAAAACCGAACATTTGGAATATATTTATTCCCAAAACACGCCCTTTGAAAAAACGGCTGTTTGTGATGTCAATATTGAGATTGAGCAGAACGATTTTGTTGGGATTATCGGGCATACCGGTTCGGGAAAGTCCACGTTGGTGCAACATCTGAATGGGCTGTTGCGTCCGACTTCCGGTAAGCTTTATGTAGACGGTGAGGACGTCTGGGAGCAGCCCAAGCAGATCCGGCAGCTGCGGTTTAAAGTGGGGTTGGTTTTTCAATATCCGGAATACCAGCTGTTTGATGAAACGGTAGAAAAAGATATCGGCTTTGGGCCGCGGAACATGGGGCTTTCTGAAGAGGAAGTCCGACAGCGGGTTTATGACGCCGCCAGACAGGTGCGGCTGTCGGAATCGTTGTTGAAAAAGTCGCCGTTTGATTTGTCTGGCGGGGAAAAACGCCGGGCAGCTATCGCCGGCGTATTGGCGATGCAGCCAAAGGTGTTGGTGTTGGACGAACCAACCGCCGGGCTGGACCCGTTGGGACGAGACACGATTCTGGACGAGATTGCCCAATATCGGGCGGAGCATCAGACCACCGTGTTATTGGTATCGCACAGTATGGAGGATGTTGCCAAGGTTGCTGATAAAGTGCTGGTTATGAATAAAGGCAAAGTGGCGATGTATGATACGGTAGATCGGGTATATTCCCGCGGTGAGGAATTGGAACAGATCGGTTTGAATGTGCCGGCCGTAACCAAAATTTTTATGGGGCTTCGGCGCAATAACCTGCCGGTAGGCGCCGGTGTGTTTTCGATGGACCAGGCGCAGCGGGAGCTGGTGGCCCTGTTTGAACAAAGGGGGCGGCTGAAAAAATGATCAAGGATATCACATTCGGCCAGTATTTGCCCTTTGACTCGTTTGTCCATAAAATCGACCCCAGAACCAAGCTGCTGTTGACTATCGGAATGATTGTCATTACTTTTGTTGCGTTTAATTTCTGGTCGCTGCTGTTGGTAGCGGCGTTTGTGCTGTTTGTAGCAGCGGCGTCTAAAGTTCCATTGAAATTTTACTGGAAGTCGATCAAGCCTATTTTAATTTTTGTAGCGATTACTGCGGTGTTGAATATTTTTTATATTTCCGGAGAGACGCTGCTGGTTCGGTTCTGGATTTTTAATATTTATCTGGAGGGCATTACCCGCGCGGTCTTCGTCGCAATCCGGATTGTGCTTCTGATTATCATCAGTGCGGCGCTGACCTATACCACGGCGCCTACTGCGTTAACTGACGCGATCGAAAGCTTGTTGTCGCCGTTGATGAAGCTGGGGATCGATACGCATATGTTTGCGATGATGATGACCATTGCGCTGCGGTTTATTCCGACGTTAATCGAAGAGACCGATAAGATCATGAGCGCGCAGAAAGCACGCGGCGCGGATATGGACAGTGGAAATATCCTGCAAAAAATCAAAGCGGTGATCCCGATTTTAATTCCGCTGCTGATTTCTTCGGTGCGGCGCGCAAAAGAACTGGCAGATGCGATGGAAAGCCGCTGTTATCACGGCGGCAGAGGCAGAACCCGGATGAAACAGCTTCATATGGGATACCGAGATGCGATCACTTACGCCGCATCAGCCGGACTTCTGGCAGGCGTCATTCTTTTGAATATTTTTCTTTGAGGAATATTGTATGCCCAGATTTTTAGTGACGATCCGTTTTGACGGAACCAATTATCACGGTTGGCAGGTACAGCAGAATGCGTTGGCTGTGCAGCCGGTGGTGCAGGACGCCCTGTTTCAGGTGCTTGGTGTGCGTCCGGGTATCACCGGCTGCAGCCGGACAGACAGCGGCGTGCATGCAAACATGTATTGTTTTCACTTTGATGATACGGGCTCGATTCCGCCGCAGGCGTTGGTGAAGGCGTTGAATACCAAGCTACCCGAGGATATAGCGGCAATCGGCTGTGCTCCGGTTCCAACAGATTTCCATGCCCGTTACAGTGTTCGATCAAAGGAATATATTTATCAAATTTATAATGGGACAGTGCGGCATCCGTTCTATAGGAATTATTCATATTATGTAAATCAGTCGCTGGATGTGGACCAGATGCAGCAGGGTGCGCAGCAGTTTTTAGGGACGCATGATTTTTCAGCGTTTTGTGCAGCTGGGTCGTCGGTGGCCGACCACATCCGCACGGTGTTGCAGGCACGGGTGGAACGATGCGGGCCGCTGATTCGTTTCGTTGTATGCGCAGATGGCTTTTTATACAACATGGTTCGGATTATGGCGGGCACGTTGGTTCAGACAGGATTGGGAAAATTATCACCGCGGACGGTAGGAGAGATTGTGAATTCCGGCCGGCGGGAAAACGCAGGGCCGACGGCGCCTGCGCATGGGCTGTTTTTAAACCGGGTGATATACCCGGACGGTATTTTGCAGACTGCAGAAATAGATACCGGCTTTGCAAAAGGGTGGTTGTAAGCTTGAATAAAAAAGATTTTTTTAAACCTGTTGAAAAATCGAAAAATGCGTCGATGCTGACCGACCCGAAAAAACTGGAGAAATTTAAAAATAAGCAGTTAAAAAAAGAGCGTAAGACGAAAAAAAAGGCAGAGCGAGAGCCGGAAACGCCACTGATATTGTCAGAACCGGACGAAAAACGACAATCGGGACATATATTGAAAAAGTGGATATTCACGCTGCGTCTGCCAATGGCAAAACACACCAAAGCAATTGATGAGGAACAACATCAGGAACAGTCGGGTTTTCAGGTGATCAAGGGTAAAAAGCAGCTGCGCCGGCTTTGGATCAAAGTGACAGCAACGATTATAGGTATTATAGTAATATGCGCATTACTGTTTGTGTTTTTACTGCCAACACCGGTAATGGACTGGTTTTCAGTGTTATCTGCAAAAATGCGGTCTGGCGAGGGTTTCCCGGTTTCGTTTGCAGATGCCGGTACCCCGGAAAATTTCGCTGTAGACGGTTCAGTGTTATCTTTGGTGACGGACACTTCGTTTCTGGTTTATAATAGACAGGGTGCGCAGTTGTTGGCGGATATGCATGGATATGCAGATCCTGTCCAGACGGGCGGGGCAAATTACTATTTGCTATATGACCGTGGGCGCACCAACTATAAAATTTTGAATGCTGCGGAGTTGTTGTATACCGGTCAGACCGAAAAAAATATTGTAACCGCAGCTATGAGTGCCGGCGGCAGGTATGCGCTGGTTACAGAAGCCGCGCAGGGAACCAATATGGTTACGGTATATAACACCAACCATAACGGGCTTTATCAATATAATGCCGCCAAGCAGTATGTTACCGGCGTGGCGCTCAACGATGCGGGAAACATGCTGTGTGTTCTGTCGGTTTCCGCCGAAAATGCGGTGTATAAATCTACGGTGCAGCTTTTCAGTCTTTCTTCTACCGAGCCGCTATATAAAGTGGATTTTACAGATGAATTGTTATATCAGGTGTATTTTGACTCAAACAGCACAATACAGTTTTTATCAGCATCGCGCTGTGGAAAATTGGATGCAGACGGACAACTGAATGCTTCCTATGACTTTGGCGGCAAAAAACTGGTGAAAGCAGCATATCAAAACGGCGAAACGCTGTTATGTCTGGCGGACGCTGTACACGCAGCGCAGAATAATATTCTGGTTTTGAAATCTGATCTGACACCTGGCATTCAGATTGATTTCGATCACGTTGTTCAGTCTGTTGCTTTTGATAAAAATCATGTGTTTGTGCTGTCTGACCGGCTTTACGCATATAATGAGGAAGCACAGAAAGAATTTGAGACTGCCATTGATGCCGGTGCTATTGTGGTACAGGCTTTTCATGGGCAGGCTGCCGTATTGTATGCTCGGGAAATCGCATTGTATTCGTAATGCTGCTGGCACAGTATATGAACCGGCAAGATGTGGTTTTATTGGCAGTTTTAGAATTGTAAATTTATACATATGGCTATAAAAAATATTTGTATTATGGCCAAAAGCGTGTTATACTATCTTTTATACGGGAGCGTGAAGCAATGGCCCTGGTGATAGATCTGGCGATCATTCTGATTGTGGCGCTAGTAGTATGGCGCTCAGCTGTACATGGTTTTGTCAGAACGGTAGTGGAACTTGCCGGCTATATTCTTGCTGCGACGCTTGCTTTTTCATTGGCCGGATATGTCGCAGATGAAATATATGAGCGTGCTGTGCGGCCGCAGGTCGTTTCTTCCGTAGAGCAAAGCCTAACTGATACTGAAAACCAGGTGGTATCGCAGCAGATAGATTCTATTTGGAACAGTCTGCCGTCTATGGTTACAGGCCTGGCGGAAACATTCGGCGTGGATAGAGAGCAGATTGGTGCGCAATTAGAAGAATCTGTTCAAGATGGCGCAGTATATACTGCTGAAATTGTTTCAGATCACATTCTGAGACCGGTGATCGTCAATTTTATTCGGGTATTTTGTTCGGCGTTGCTGTTTTTTCTGTTGATGCTGTTGGTTCGATGGATTGCAAGGCTTGTCAACCGCGTGTTTCGGCTTCCGGTGTTATCCAGTATTAATTCATTGTTGGGCGGCGCCCTGGGCGCCGTAAAAGGGCTGGTTTTAGTTTTTGTATTAACAGTTGTTATTGGTCTTGCGATGTCGGCTATGGGTGGAACGTTTTTATGTTTTAATCAGACGGTGATCGATCAGACATTTTTATATAAATTCATTTACGGCTTTAGTCCGTTTTGATTTCAGCCTCATGATCTGATGTGAAAATTAAAAGGATGATTGATTTCATGACGAAAAACGAGGAATTAAAAAAGATTATTACCATTCCGAATTTGCTGTCTTTTTTTCGGATTTTGCTGGTTCCCTTTTTTCTGATTTTATATTTCTGGGATGTGCAAAATCATTATGTTTATGCGACCCTGATATTGATTGTTTCGGGATTGACTGATGTGACGGATGGGATCATCGCTCGTCGTTTTCATATGATTTCAACATTTGGGAAAATTATTGACCCCATTGCAGATAAACTGACACAGGCGTCTGTAGTAATCGCCATTTCTATCAATCACCCGATTTTTATCGTGTTAATGGTGTTGTTTTTGGTTAAAGAGTTTATGATGCTGTTAGGGTCTATCAAATTATTTGAGATCGGGTTGCGCCCATCTGAAGCCAAATGGTGGGGCAAATTGAGCACGGTTGTGATCTATGTGTTTTTGATCATGGTGTTAATTTCTGATATTGTCGGACCGGCGTTTCCATATTGGGTTCTATATATATTGGGTGTATTATGCGCCGTCTGTATTGTATTTTCGCTAACTTGTTATTATCCGGTGTTCCGAGATATTAAAAGCGGGAAATATAATATGGAAAAAGAGCGGACGGAGCTTGACTCTGGTCATTGATCACTTTAGCTAGGGAAAGGAAATAAAATTTTCATGAAATTGTGTAATAGATGTAATAAGCGGCCTGCTGTGATATTTATCACACGGATGGAGGGAAACCGTTCTTACCCGGAAGGGTATTGTATCAAGTGTGCAAAAGAATTAAATATCCCGCCGGTTAACGATTTGCTGAAAAGCATGAACATTTCCGAGGAAGAGTTTGAACAGATGAACGAGGAAATGATGCAGGTGATGGAGGAAATGGTAGACCCTGAAAGCGGTCAGGTGGATTCTCAGGCGTTGCAGGAGAAACTGGATGAGTTTATTCCTGGCGGCGCGGCGACATTTCCTTTTTTGCAGAATTTATTTGAAAATCAGATACAAAATCAGGTTGAACAGCCTGATTCTTATGTAGAAGAGGCTGTAGAGAAAGATCGGCCGAAGCAGGAGCAGAAAAATAAAAAGAAGAAGTTCAAATTTTTAGATGGATATTGCACCAATTTGACTGAACGGGCAAAAAACGGACAAATCGACCGCGTCATCGGTCGGGAAAAAGAATTGTATCGTGTAATCCAGATTATGAGCCGGCGTAGTAAGAATAATCCGTGTCTGATTGGTGAGCCTGGCGTGGGCAAAACGGCGATTGCCGAAGGATTGGCGCTGAAAATTGCTGCCGGAGATGTGCCTGCAAAGCTGTTGCATAAGCAGATTTATCTGTTGGACCTGACAGCGCTGGTGGCGGGTACGCAGTTTAGGGGGCAGTTTGAGAGTCGGGTTAAGGGCTTGATTGAAGAAATCAAATCAGACGGCAATATTATTTTGTTTATTGATGAAGTGCATAATTTAGTAGGGACTGGTGACTCTGAAGGAACGATGAGCGCGGCAAATATTCTTAAGCCGGCGCTATCTCGCGGAGAAATTCAGGTTATTGGCGCTACCACCTTCAACGAATATCGAAAATATATCGAAAGGGATGCGGCGTTAGAGCGTCGATTTCAACCGGTCACAGTTGAAGAGCCGTCGATCGAAGATACGTTCCAGATGCTTAAGGGCGTTAAAGATTATTATGAGAAGCACCATAACGTCACAGTCAGCGATGGGATTCTGCATCAAGCGGTGGTGCTTTCTGAGCGGTATATCAACGATCGATATATGCCGGATAAGGCAATTGATCTGTTGGATGAAGCCTGTGCCTGCGCCGCATTGCGGAATAAAACGGCGAATGATTTTTTAAAGCTGCAATATCGCGCGAATGATTTGCATACCGAATTGGCAACTGTAGAGTCTGCCGATCCGATAGATTATGAGCAGGTAGCAAATATCAAAGCGCAGATTGCGAAGATTGACGAAGATACCGCTAAAATTACGCCGGATGATATACATACCGACGTCACTTTTGAGGACCTCGCCCGTGTAATCCAGCTTTGGACAGGGATTCCAGCATCCAAAATTCAGGAAAGTGACCTGAAAAAACTCAGTGGTCTGGAAGATGCGTTGCATAAGCGGATTATCGGGCAGGATGAGGCTATCTCGGTGATCGCGGCGGCGGTTAAACGTTCTCGGGTTCAGATCAACAAAAAACGGCGGCCGGCTTCGTTTATTTTTGTCGGCCCGACCGGCGTCGGCAAAACCGAGCTTGTAAAGGTGTTGGCCAACGAGCTGTTTGATACGCCCGAAACACTGATTCGCCTGGACATGTCTGAATTTATGGAAAAACATTCGGTATCGCGGATTATTGGGGCCCCTCCCGGTTATGTCGGGTATGACGAAGCTGGTCAGTTAACCGAAAAAGTGCGCAGAAAGCCATATTCAGTATTGCTGTTTGACGAAATTGAAAAAGCACATCCGGATGTGCTGAATATTTTGCTGCAGATTCTGGACGACGGGCGGGTCACTGATGCGCATGGCCGAACTGTGAATTTTGAAAACACAATTATTGTGATGACCTCGAACGCAGGCAGCGAAAAATCTGAAACGGCAATGGGCTTTGGAAAGAGCACCGGTACGCTGGCGGCGGAAAAGGCCATCAAAGCTTTGGAAGAGATTTTGCGCCCGGAATTTTTGGGCCGCGTAGATGAAATTGTAGTATTTAAACCGCTGGAGCTGGATTCGCTGATACAGATTGCCGGATTGCTGTTAGATGAAATTAAAGAGCCGTTGCAGGATAAGGGTATTGTATTGACCTATGATGCGCAGGCGACTGCGCTGTTAGCATCTATGGCCGATCAGAAGCCGAGAGGCGCTCGCGAACTGCGTAATGCGATCCGGCGCAAGGTGGAGGATCAGATCACCGATTTGCTGGTAAAACGGTTTGACGATCCGCCTCGTGCGATTGCAGTCACAGCTGAAAACGGTGAAATTGTTTTGAAATATTGATATTGCAAAAATTTGATGATCATATGATTTAATATAAAACGGCATAGGAATGCTTAATAATTGAATCATATGCTGTCTTATGCAAACCGTGTGATCAGACAAATAGAACCTAAAAAAATCCAGGAACCCCTGATTTAACAAAGTTCCTGGATTTTTCTTAATTTTGCATGATTGATGTGAAATTGATTATAATGGACGCTTTTGAGATCACAGAGTAATTTGGCCGAATATTGCGTTTTTTGAAACCGATATAACGCAAAAGACGATATTATAATATAAATTTAATTCATGCAGTATGAAAGTTGCCGTGTAATATGAGCGGGACCATCCCGGCAGCGGGCAACAAAAAACAGGTCGTGAAAGGAGTGTTCTTATGGGAAAACGAATTGCGCTCATCCCATCCTATGAACCGGACCACATACTTCCAAATTTGCTTTGTGAAATGCGGGATGCAGGCTTTGAAATAGTTGTTATTGATGATGGCAGTGGCAGTTCCTATGCCGATATCTTTCGAAAATGTTCTGATTATGCTGTGGTTTTGACACATTCTGAAAATAAAGGAAAGGGCAGCGCGTTGAAAACGGGTATGCATTACATACGCAGTCACTTTCATGGAGAATATACTGTCGTCACGATGGATTCAGATGGCCAACATAAGGTTTCTGATGCGCAGAAAATCTGCCTTGCAGCACAGGAACATCCGGAAGCACTGATTCTTGGCAGCCGCAAATTGAAAGATGATGTTCCTTTGCGGAGTCGTATTGGCAACACGGTTACACGTTTTGTCTATCGGCTTTTTACCGGGCTGAAGGTATATGATACCCAAACTGGTTTAAGAGCCTTCAGTCAATCGCTGCTTCCAGAGCTTTTAGAAATAGCCGGAGAACGGTACGAATATGAAATGAACGTTTTGTTGGAATGCTCCCGCAGAAAAATTCCCATCCGGGAGATTGAGATTGAAACCATTTATCTTAACAAAAATGCCGCTTCGCATTTCGAAACGCTGCGGGATTCCTGCCGGGTGTATTGGGAAATTTTGAAGTTTTCAGCATCTTCTTTTATCGGTTTTCTGGTGGATTATGGTGTATATGTCTTTCTTCTGTTATGGATATCCGACTGGGGTGCGATCGGACTATGGGTTGCAAATATTGCCGCTCGGATCGTAAGTGCAAGTGTAAATTATTTTATTAACCGAAATTTGGTATTTAAAAGCAAGAACAATGCAGTAAAATCCGCCCTGCAATATTTTGTGCTGGCTGTTGCAGTTTTGGCCGGAAACACCTTACTGTTAAACCTGCTTGTAACGGTTTTAGGTATCAATCGATACATAGCAAAAATCTGTACCGAAATTTTCTTCTTTTTTCTCAATTGGTTTATACAGAGATTTATTATTTTTCGTCAAACGGATTCGAAAAACAATAATCTGCAATAGAGGATCGTTACGTGCACTACATCGGTGTGACTTATTATAAATGGCCTATAAAAGACACTGCTTATATAGCAATCTATGAATTTTGGCACTCTTTTGATTAGAGTGCCAAAATTCATAGATTGTTCACAAATAATAATATATTTTGAAATATTTGGGGATTATACTATAGTCAAAAGAATAAAGAAGAGGGCGATACCAATGGGTATGTTTAAAACGAGCTTCACTAAATAACAGTTTATAACGATTAATTAATATGATTGATATTGGAGGAATGAATCATGTTTGAACTTACACCTTTTGGCCGTAGAAATCACGGTATTTCTAATTATAATCCTTTTCATGAATTAGAACAGTTGGAAAAGGAGTTTTTCAGCGATCATTTTTTGGGTGAATTTAAGACCGATATTAAAGATGCTGGTGACGCTTATGTATTGGAAGCAGATTTACCGGGCTTTAAAAAAGAGGACATCCATGTGAATATTAACGATCATTATTTGACAGTTAGCGCGCAGCGGCACACTGAAGCTGAACAGAAAGATAAAAAAGGCAACTATGTACGTTGTGAGCGTTCCTATGGATCGTTTGAGAGAAGCTTTGATATCAGCGGTGTTGAAGCTGATAAAATTTCCGGTTCTTATAAAGATGGCGTGTTGCAATTGACCATGCCGAAAAAAGCAGGGAAGACACCGTCCTCTCGGGAAATTAACATTCAGTAGATCTTTTAAAATAAAACCCGCCTGACAGACTTGGTCTTCTGTCAGGCGGGTTTTATGATGTGATGTTTACTTGTATATCGGCAAACGTCGTCTGCGCTTTAAGCCCACCACATTTCACATGGACCTTCGGTAATCATGACATTCTGCATAAAGCGAATGGCTTTTTCCAAGCCTTCGGTAACAGACATCAAGCTGTCTTCATGCTCGATGCTGACGGCACCATCATATCCGATGGCGGCTAATGCTGACATCATATCTTTCCACAGTTTTTCATCGGAACCATAGCCAACGGTACGGAAGACCCAGGAACGAGCCAAAACATTGCCATAGTGACCTGTATCCAGCACGCCGTTGATACTGGTGTTCGCTGCATCAACCTTGGTATCTTTGGCATGAAAATGGAACATTGCGCCTTGCAGCGCTTTGATGGCCTCTACCGGATTTGTACCCTGCCAGATCAAATGAGAGGGGTCAAAGTTTGCGCCGATACAATCGCCTACAGCTTTCCGCAGTCGCAGCAATGTTGCCACATTGTAAACTGCAAACCCCGGATGCATCTCAAACGCGATTTTGGATACATGATGTTCCTGGCAAAATGCGGCCATATCCTTCCAATAAGGAATGATTTTTTGCTCCCACTGCCATTCCAGAATTTTTCCATAGTCATCTGGCCAGGCGCAGGTCACCCAGTTAGGATATTGCGAGGTTTCACAATCGCCGGGACAACCGGAGAACCCAATAATCGTATCGATCCCTAAGCGTTCTGCCGCCAATACAGCGTCTTTAAACTGCTTGTGATAGGAATCAGCCAACTCCTTATTAGGATGTAACGGATTACCGTGTGCGCTCAGAGCAGAAATCTCCATATGATATTTGTCTAAAAGCGTTTTGATCCGTTCGACCTCAGCGTCATCCGATATCACCTTTTGAACATCCAGATGGCACGGATTTGTATAGCCGCCGGCCCCCAGTTCTACACATTGAACCCCCAGCCCGCTTAAATAGGCCAGTGTTTCCTCCAGCGATTTAGAGGCGAGCGGTACGGTCAACACACCCAGTTTCATTAAAAATCAAACTCCTTTCAATTGTTGTATATGTTGAAAATTATCTTTGATATCCTGTAAAGAAACGTCGCACGCATCTTGCTCAACAATGTATTCTTCAACCCCAAGCACATTTCCGGCTTTAATGATTTCACCGAAATCGATGGTGCCTTGATCAAAGCTGCAAATCTGTTTATCGGCATTGATTTGTTTTAAATGTAATAGAGGGATCCGCCCGGCGTAATGCCGCATAATCTCAATGGGCTGTACATCCTGATGGGTAATCCATGCGACGTCCAGTTCTGCGAATACCAATGGGCCGGCGGCATCCATCAAGTGATCGAACAGGAACCGATTGTCTTCAGCCTTTTTAAATTCCTGCGTATGGTTATGATATCCCAGGTTGATGCCTGCCATTGCGCAACGTTCCGAAATCTGTCGCAGCTGTTCGCCAATCTGCACTGCCTGCTGTGTATTTTCCATTTGTGCCCACGGGCAAACCAGAAAATCACAGCCAAGTTGTTGCAGATAATTGATATGAAAATCCAGATTATCCTGCAATTGCTCCAGTGAAATATGAGAAGAAACAGGACGCAGCTGGTTTTGTTCTAAGAGCAGGCGCATTTTGTTGGCAGAAAGGTCATAATAACCGGCCAATTCCACGCCGGTATAGCCGGCGGCTTTCACCTGTTTTAGTCCGGCAGCAACATCCTGTTGCATTGTTTGCCGGATAGAGTAAAGCTGTAAAGACAATGAAATCATGCGCATTCTCCTGGCTTATTCAAAATAACCGGCTTTACCAGCTTGGATGGACTGCTCAATAGTCCCCTAAGATTTCAGTGACCACCAGCGCTTGTTCCGGTTTGACAAACAGCGGTTTGCCGTCAACGATCGCTTGTTTAGCACGCCGATGCGCATTTTCACTGTAATTCGCTTTGGCGTTCCATGGAAGAAATCTAATTTTATTCTAACGGCTCCGGATGACCGCATTTGATCTCTTCATGCAGTCGTGCTGTAGGAGCAGCCCAGTATACAGCGTTGGTAATAATTTTTTGAATATATGCATTATGATAGGTGGGATATTCCTCATGCCCTGGCTGGAAATAAAAAATCTTACCGCGCCCTCTGGAAAAAGTCACGCCGGAACGAAATACTTCTCCGCCTTTGTACCAGCCTAAAAACACAACATCATCCGGCTTGGGGATATCAAAGAACTCGCCATACATTTCTTCCTGTTCCAGTTCAATATGAGCAGGAATATCTTTGGCGATAGGATGCCCCGGATTACAACACCATAAACGTTCCCGGTCGTCATCTCGCCAGTTCAGTGTACAGGAGGTGCCCAGACACAATTTCATCGGTTTACACAAATGGCCAGAGTGGAGCACAATCAGCCCCATGCCCTGTAAAACAGCCTGATGTACCCGCTCAGCCACTTCGTCACTGACCCGGCTGTGGCCATAATGTGCCCACCAGATTAAAACATCCGTTTTGTCCAGGACTTCTGTAGTCAAACCGTGTTCCGGCATTTGCAGCGTGGCGGTAGTGGTCGTAAGATCCGGCTGCTTTGACAAAAATCCGGCAATATAGTTATGTATTCCATTCGGATAATGTTTGTGGATGATATGTCCTTCTTCCTGTTCGTGAAGATTTTCGTTCCAGACTGTGACATGGATCATTTTTATCAAAACCTTTCAAAAAAAGATTTACTAACCGTAAATAATGCGTTATAATAATTTTTATATGGAAGTTTGCTTCGATGTCGGCAACTGGCTGCGCATCAAAACCATTATATCCTATTACCAATAGCAAATATGATATAAATGCTTAACCGGCCAGACGTCGAGCAAACGTGCTTAGCATGCTCCGCACAGCGAATCATAACCGCTTTTGCGGTTATGATAGCATGATGTTCTGCTTATTATCCATATTCTAACGGCATCTTTTGTGCTTGTCATTAACTATTTTGCAAAGTATTGCAACTATTTTTTGAACCTCTTTGGAGTAAATCCAAGTGGAACAAGAGGGGATGACCCATGCAAAAAAAAGTGTTTTTTCGAGAAGAACTTACAGATCTGCTCAGTCTACATACCAGCTGCCTGGGCGACGATTATCATGTAGATCCGCATAGCCATCGCCGGTTGGAAATTTCCTGCGTCAAATCGGGCACTGGCCGGTATATTGTAGAGGATCGCAGTTATGATCTGCGCCCATATGACGTTTTTCTGTTTAATAATACAGAACGGCATTGTATCCGGGTTGATAAGGGCAGTCAGATCCTGAATATGGTGATAGAGTTTGAGCCGGAGTTTTTATGGGGTAATATTGTCGGCGGCATCGATTATGGATTTTTACAGATCTTTTTTGAGCGTAACGCTAAGTTTGAAAACCGGTTGGACCGTCAAAATCCTACAACCCGGCGGATTTATGATTTGTTACTGGATATTGAGCGGGAGTTTACGCAAAAAACCGAAGCATATGATTTGATGGTTAAAATCAAGCTGCAAAGCGTATTTGTGGAGATTTTGCGAAATTACGATTACGTAGCCAAAAGTTCTGTGGAGAATATTGCGATGTCGAAAGACGCCAGTGCGATGAAAAAAGTGATCAGTTATATCCGGGAACATTTATGTGAGGATATCAAACTGAACGATCTGGCGAATGTGGCGCTGATGAGCCCCTCGTATTTTTCTACGTCTTTTAAAAGTTTTAACGGCATGTCGCCATTTGAATATATCTCGCAGGCGCGGGTTGCCCGGGCCATTGAATATATTCGTTCGACCGATAAATCTATGACTGAAATTGCGACTTTGTGCGGGTTCAATAACAGCACGAACTTTATAAAAAGCTTCAAAAAGGTTACCAGACGCACACCGTCAGACTATCGAAGTTAAAAAAGAAAGGGTTAGTCATTTTGCAGAATACGATCAAACAGGTTATTCAAAAAGAATTTTCAAGGATGAACCCGATGCAGTTTGAAGCTGTGACCAGCGTTACCGGTCCGCTCCTGGTTTTGGCGGGTGCAGGCAGCGGAAAAACCACAGTGTTGGTCAACCGCATTGCGAATATGATCAAATATGGAGATGCATATCAGAAAAGTGACAGGCTTCAGCTTTCAGACGCCGACCGCGCTATTGCTGAGGCATTTTTGCGCGGAGAGACGGATGTGCTCCCGGTTTTGCCGTCGGTCCGTGTGGATGCGCCTGCGCCCTGGCAGATTCTTGCGATTACATTTACAAACAAGGCGGCAGGAGAACTGAAGGAACGTCTGGTGCGGATGTTGGGGCGAGACGGCAACGATATCTGGGCCGGCACCTTTCATTCTACCTGCGCGCGGATTCTGCGCCGGCATGGAGACCGGCTGGGTTATTCTTCTCATTTTACGATCTATGATACCGACGATATGAAACGGGTCATTAAAGAGTGTCAAAAACAGCTGCATATCGACGATAAAATGTTGCCGCACCGGTCCATTTTAAATGAGATCAGCCGTGCGAAGGATGCTTTGGTAAATGAGCAGGAATATATGGCGTCGGCAGGCTCCGATTACCGAAAGAGACAGATTGCCGGCGTTTATTGCAGCTATCAGGAAATGCTTCGGGCCAATGACGCGATGGATTTTGATGATCTAATTGCTAATACGGTGCGTTTATTTCGAGAACATGCAGATGTACTGGAATATTATCAGGAAAAATTTCGTTATATCATGGTAGATGAATATCAGGATACCAATCATGCACAATATGTATTTGTGAAGCTGCTGGCGCAGAAATATCGAAATATTTGTGTGGTAGGTGATGATGACCAGTCGATTTACAGCTTTCGAGGCGCGACCATTGAGAATATATTAAGCTTTGAGCAGGAGTATAAAAACGCCAAGGTGATCCGGCTGGAGCAGAATTATCGGTCTACATCCAATATTTTAAATGCCGCAAATGGGGTGATTGCCAACAATACCGGCCGGAAAGGCAAAACACTGTGGACAGCCAATGCTGGCGGCAGCAAGGTGCGGGTACATACGGCGCCCAATGAACATGAAGAGGCCCGGTTTATCGCAGAGATTGTGTTGGAGCATGTGCGTGCGGGCGGCAGGTTTTCGGATCATGCAGTGTTGTATCGGATGAACGCGCAATCCAACATAATTGAAAGTACGTTTCTGCGGCTGAGCATTCCATATAAAATAATTGGCGGTTTTCGGTTTTATGAGCGCAAGGAAATCAAAGATGTGATGGCATATCTAAGCTTTATCAATAATCCGGCGGATGATCTGCGGCTCAAACGGATCATCAACGAACCAAAACGCGGTATCGGGGCGGCTACCATCAACGCGGCCTCAGATGCTGCGGCGACGCTGGGAGTTTCCCTTTTTGAGGTGATCAGCCATGCCGATGAATACGCCAGTCTGTCTCGCACGGCCACAAAGCTACAGGTGTTTGCGAAAAAGATGCAGGAGCTGATTGACCGTGCACCGGAGCTGTCGGTGCATGCGCTGTTGGAGCTGGTTCTGGATCAATCGGGTTATATGGCGGCGTTGCGGGCAGAAGGCCCAGAAGCAGAAGATCGGATCAATAATGTTAATGAGTTGATGTCCAGCATTTTGAGTTATGAGGCTGAAACTGACGAGCCTTCTCTGTCTGGGTTTTTGGAGCAGATTGCACTGATTACGGATATTGACAGCTATGATGCAGAGGATGACCGGGTTGTGATGATGACGTTACATGCTGCGAAGGGTCTGGAGTTTGACAATGTATTTTTGACTGGCATGGAAGATGGGATTTTCCCTGGCAGTCAGAGCATTTTTGCGGGACAGCAGGAACTGGAGGAAGAGCGCCGGCTGGCTTATGTAGGCATCACCCGGGCGAAGAAAAATTTATATCTGGTGAATGCGCAGAGTCGGATGCTGTTTGGAAATACCAGCCGAAACCGGCCGTCACGTTTTATTGGTGAGCTGCCGGCGGATTGTGTGGAGATCGATCGTGTTCCAAGTGTGTTTGACGACGCGTTTGGTTCTGGCGGTATTGTAAAATCCAAAACAGTACATCGAGATTATCACAACGCATTTTATCAGCCGAAAACAACAATGCCGCAGGTTTCGCAAACTGTTTTTGCGGCGGGTGACAGGGTGCGTCACAAAACCTTTGGAGCCGGGATGGTTTTGAAGGTCACGGCGATGGGGAACGACAATATGCTGGAAATTGCCTTTGATAATGGCGGAACGAAAAAAATTATGGCAAACTTCGCCGGTATTGTTAAAGAATAAATCAGCGTTACACAAGCCCAGCTCCGTTATGATTGGTACATCGCGGTTTGCATATCGTGAAAGGGGAGAACCGTTATGCAGAAATGGATGGTTGAAGATTGGGAATTTGAGATCACGGTGCAGGAGGGGATGGCTCGAAATTGCCGGCTTGGACTGGAAAAGGGCGATCGGTTTGTTTGTCATTATGAATGTCCCGCCGGATTTTGCCCGCGCATGATGACGGAGCTGTTTACATGGTGCGAGGTCATTCGCTGTGGCGGCGATTTTACCTACAGAGGGTCCAAAGAACAATATGAGATGGATTTGCAGTGCCCTTGCCATTGTATTACATTTCATCTGATTGCAAAACCAATCAATCGTGATAAAAATGATGTATATATCGGAACAGGTAGACAACCGTAAAGACACATATTTTTAAAGGGGTGCTTCAACTGAAGCGCCCCTTTTGCCTGTAATTGCTTGTCAGCCTTCAAAAAGTGATTTCGTTGAAACATGGTAGTAGTCGGCAAGGCGGTCTAACATTTTGATTGAGGGGTTTGCCTTTGCACGCTCAATCGTGCCAAGATAATGCGCGCTCATTTGCAGATCGTTTGCAACGGTAAAGATGGATAGATCCATTTTTTTACGAAGTTTGCGTAAGTTACAGCCAATGTAGTTCAGGGAAGATTTCATATGTTTCACCTCTGATGGAAATTTATAACTTCATTTTAAGTGAAACACATGGCTGTGTCGCTGCTATATATAACACTTTTTATAAAATTCAACATTTCGGCAATATGCCGAGAAGTATAGGTTGGGTTTATCACATCAAAATAAATATAAAAAATAACCTGTCCGGATCAGCCGGCAGACTATTGCTATTATCGAGTTTTTAAAATATCATGCGTCAAGCTATGCAGTGAACGTATCGATTATCTGTTCGGCACAACGGATTCCATCTACAGCGGCGGAGGTGATCCCGCCGGCATAACCGGCGCCTTCGCCGCAGGGATAGATGCCCTGAATCGAAGAACAACCATGTTCATCTCGCAGCAGTCG